>CALCUD010000153.1 GCA_937906775.1 uncultured Clostridia bacterium | reverse complement strand
CTGGAGGGTGACGACAGGGATGTGCTGAAGCTGCGCCCGGGAATCACAGGACCTGCAACGCTGAAGTATAGACTTGAGGATGAGATGATCGCGGAGTTCGTGGATTGTTTCAAGAACGCGAATTTCTGTGAATTGACCGCGAATTATCCGTTAATTAAGATTTCTGAGGCAGATTATGAGGCAATGAATGGTATGGATGATCAGAAGCTTGCCGTATGGTACAACGACAACGTGATCTATCCTGATAAGGTTCGCTTGAACAAGTATTATTACGAGCACCGGATCCTGGACGGCGAACCCGGTGACGCCGCCGCCCGCGTCGCGCTGGCCGGCGCCGTCAGAAACATCCTGAAGACCGGGCTCTGGCTCATCGGGATCGAAGCGCCCGAGAGAATGTGAGCCGATTCCCGGAGAAAGAAGGATTCCGCCCCTGACGCGGCGAACTTCTTAAAGAACGATACTACCCAACCTTTGAATAAAGGCAGGTGTCTGATCCATGAGTAAGCAAAAAAAGAGCAAGGCTGTCCCGGTCGTTGTGATCCTGACGGTTCTTTTCGCCGCGCTTTGCGCCGCCTGTTTCTGGGGCCAGAACTATTTCCGCAATTATACGGACACCGAGCTTGCCCGCCAGCAGGAGGCCGCTGAAAAGCGCAACGCCGAGAAAAAACAGATCTACGACGCGGAGGTCGCCGAATATCAGCGCGCGACTTCCGCCAGCGAAACGCTCATCTGGCCCGCTCACAAGTCCGAAGGCTGGGATGTGCTGGATCTGACCAATTATCCTCTGGAAAACTCCACAACGGCCACCCTCACCCGCGCCGATCTGCTGAGCAACAGCACCCCCCGGCTGAACACCGGCATGCTCCTGATCAATCAGTGGCACGCCCGCCCCGACGATTTTGACGAGTCCAAGCTCGTCGGTCTGGGGAACTACTTCAGCTGGAAGGTGCAGGTCGAAAACGCCAGCGTTTCCCTGTTCCCTGTTGCCGCCGACGCGCTGAAGGCCGCGATCGACGACGCGGAAGCCGCCGGCATGACCCATTATCTGGTCTCCGAAGGCTACCGCAGCTGGGATACCCAGAACTCCTTTTTCCAGAACAAGGTCGAAAAGCTGAAGTCCAAATATAGCAGCGAGGAAGAGCTCTACGCCGCCGCGAAGAAAGACGTCAGCTATCCCGGCACGAGCGAATACAACTCCGGCCTTTCCTTCACGCTGCGGCTGTACGACAAAAACGATTCCGAAGTCGGCAAGCCGAAGTACTCCACCACGGAGCCCGGCAAGTGGATGAATGAAAACTGCTGGAAATACGGCCTGATCTTCCGCTTCCCGCTGAACAACTGGCCCCTGGAAGGCACGACCGACAAGAGCTTCAAAACCGGCATGTCCGGCTCCTTCAACCTGTACCGCTACGTCGGAAAGGGCAACGCCGCGATCATGCACTATATGGATCTGTGCCTGGAGGAATACATCGAATACCTTTGCGCGCATCCGCATATCGCGCTGTTCGTCGACGGTCAGCTGAAATACGAGGTCTACCGCCAGTATGTCGGCGAGGCGGATTCCTTCTCCCTGCTGATGACGTCCAATTCCTATTCCTCCGAATCCTCCCTGGACAACATGGGCGGCGTGGTCACGGTCTTCTCCTACTGATCCCCGGCCTGAACTGAAATACTCCGCGGCGCGCAAAGCCGCGGAGTTTTGTTATGCTTTTTCCGGCGCGGCGGAAGGTCATCCCCGCGCTTTCTTTTTCCGGAGCAGCGGGCTGAGCTGGGCCAGGATCACCGCCGCGAACATCACCGCGCAGCCCCAGCTTTCCCGGGAGCTGAGCCTTTCGCCCAGGATCAGCGCGCCGCTGATCAGCGCGAAAACGGATTCCAGGCACATCACCAGGGAGGCGACCGTCGGGTTGGTATCCTTCTGCGCGATGATCTGCAGCGTGAATCCCACCCCGCCGGACAGGATGCCGGCGTACAGCATGGGGATCAGCGCCTCCTTCAGCATCTCCCCCGTCAGCGTTTCGCGGAAGAGGGCGACCGCGCAGGAAAGGACGCTGCATACAAAAAACTGGATGCAGCTCAGCCGGATCCCGTCGACCCGCGGGGAGAAGCGGTCCACCGTCAGGATATGGCCGGTGTAGCAGACGGCGCATCCCAGCACGGCCAGGTCCCCCCGGTTCAGCTCCCGCTCGCCGGAGGGGACGCACAGCAGATACAGTCCCGTCACCGCGAGCGCGACGCTGATCCAGATGACCGGGCCCGGATTTTTCCGGAACAGGAGCCACGTGCTGACGGGGACGAGCACGACGTACAGGGCGGTGATGAACCCGGCCTTCCCGGCCGTTGTCTCGACCAGACCGATCTGCTGCAGGTTCGACGCGATGAAAAGGAACAGCCCGCAGACCGTTCCGGCCTTCCACAGGGTTTTCCGGTCCCCGGTCCGCGGTTTCTCCGCGCCCCTTTTCCGGTCCGCGATCCGGATCACGGGAAGCAGAACGGTTCCCGCCAGCAGCATCCGGAGCCCGTTGAACCAGAGGGGTCCGATATTGTCCATTCCGACGCGCTGCGCGACGAACGCCGCCCCCCAGACCGCGGCGGCCAGCAGCAGAAGAAGGCTGCCCCGAAGTGATTTGCTCATAGGTGTATTTCCATCCTGACGTAAAGAGGGACTCCCGCGCGGGAGTCCTTCCTGTGGTTTTATGAAAAGTCCGTTCCTTTCTGCCGGTCCGGGGAGGAATAGTAGACGGTGCTCCCCGCGGGGACGGACGCCGTCAGCCAGGTGTTGCCTCCGATCACGCTTCCGTCCCCCACCCGGGTGTCTCCGCCGAGGATGGTGGCGTTGGCGTAGATGACGACGCGGTTGCCGATATCCGGATGCCGCTTGATCTTTTTGACCGGATTGCCGCTCTCGTCCAGCTCGAAGCTGCGCGCGCCCAGCGTCACGCCCTGGTACAGCTTGACGTGGTCGCCGATCGTCGTCGTTTCGCCGATGACGATGCCGGTCCCGTGATCGATGAAGAAGAATTCGCCGATCGTCGCGCCGGCATGGATGTCGATGCCGGTCTTTTCATGCGCGAATTCCGTCATGATCCGGGGGATCAGCGGCACATTGAGCCGGTACAGCTCGTGCGCGATCCGGTAGATGGAGATCGCGTAGAACCCGGGATAGCAGATCAGGACCTCCTCCCGGCAGCTCGCGGCGGGATCCCCTTCATACAGGGCTTCGACGTCGTTCAGCAGCAGGCGTTTGATCTCCGGCAGGCGCTCCATGAAGCGGTCGCAGAGCTCCTCCGCGTTTTCCTCCCTGTCGCTGAAGCGGAGCGCCGCTTCGACCTGGCGTTTCAGGTCGTTCCCGGTGCTTTCCAGCAGCGCCTCGTCGCTCATCCGGGGATTCTCCCGCCGGAAGCACAGCGGAAAGAGCAGCGCCTGCAGCTCTTTGACGACGCGGACCGTTTCGCTCCGGTCCGGCGGGGGGGAATCGTGGGAGCACCGCAGCACGCTGTCCGTCGAGATCGCGTTCAGCGCCTTCACCGTTTCGGTGATCAGTTCTTTCATAGGCGGACGCTCCTGTTATTTTTCGTAGGGGAAGACCGTGTCGATGGTTCCGTCTTCGTGGACCGTCAGCTCCGTGAATTTGACGCAGCGGCGGTGGTTGATCCCCTGCGACAGCTCGCAGTCGTGATAGAACAGGTACCATTTCCCCTGATATTCCACGATGGAATGATGGGTGGTCCAGCCGAGCACGGGCTCCATGATCCTTCCGCGGTAGGTGTACGGTCCCTCCGGACGGTCGGACTCCGCGTAGACCAGATAATGCGTCGTGCCGGTGGAGTAGGACAGATAGTACTTCCCGCCGAACTTATGCATCCAGGGGCCTTCGAAATAGCGGCGGTCTTCGTCGCCGGCCTTCAGGTCCTCCCCGTTTTCGTCCAGGATCCGGAGATGCTTCGGCTCGGTCTTAAAGGTCTTCATATCCGCGTTCAGCTCCGCGAACATCGGCCCCAGGGCCTTTTCATCGCCGGCCGGGCGGTGGGCCTTCTCGTCGAATTCGCCGCTCTGCCACATTTCGAGCTGGCCGCCCCAGAGTCCGCCGTAGGCCATATAGGCCCGGCCGTCGTCATCCTGCAGGACGCAGGGATCGATGCTGTAGCTTCCGGGGATGGGCCCGTCTTCGGGCGTGAAGGGACCGGCGGGATCGTCGCCGACGGCCACGCCGATGCGGAAGATCCCGTCTTTGTCGCGGGCCGGGAAATAGAGGTAGTATTTCCCGTCCTTCTCGGCGGCGTCGGGCGCCCACATCTGTTTGCTGACCCACGGAACGTCCTTCATGTGCAGGGCGCATCCGTTGTCGACGCAGGGCGCGTCGGGCCCGTCCATGGACAGGATGTGATAATCCTCCATCCGGTATTCGTCGCCGTCGTCGTTATCTTCGCCCTCGTGGGGAATGTCGTGGGAAGGATATACATAGATCTTGCCGTTGAAAACGTGCGCGGACGGATCCGCGGTAAAGATATGGCTGACCAGCGGTTTTCTCTGCTCGCTCATGTCCCGTTCCTCCGTAAAGCATAAATTTTTACAGGGTATTATATCCTAACCGGACGCCGTTGCGCAAGCCGGAACTTGACTTGTTTCCCCGATATTGATAGAATTGCGCGGGAAAATAATCAGATCGGAGGCCATGCTGATGCGGATCGCGATGACATTTGACGACGGACCGAACTGTGAGATCACCCCCCAGATCCTGGATATCCTGAAGGAAAACGGCGCGGTCGCCTCCTTTTTCCTGATCGCCGACCGGATCACCGCCGAAACGGCGGCCATGGTCCTGCGCGAGAAGGCCGAAGGGCACGAGATCAACAATCATTCCCTGCATCACGGGTTTATGGATAAAATGACGCCGGAGGAGATCCGCCATGAGGTTTCCGCCTGCACCGAAAAGATCACGGAGCTGACCGGCGAGGCGCCTCATTTCTTCCGTCCGCCGTTCATCGCGGTCAATCAGACCATGTATGACGAGATCGGTCTTCCCTTCATCTGCGGCCTCGGCTGCGAGGACTGGGTCCCGACGGTCTCCGCGCGGCAGCGGATCGATACCGTCCTCAGCCGGGTCAAAGACGGCGATATCCTGCTGCTCCACGATATGCTCCACAACGAAAACACAGTGGAGGCCGTCCGCGTCCTGGTTCCGGAGCTGAAAAAGCGGGGGTACGAGTTTGTCACCTGCAGTCAGCTCTTTGAGCTGAGCGGGGTCGTTCCCGTCCGCAACCGGCTGTACAGCAATGTTTTCCAGACGGCCGACCGGGTCGACTGAGGTTTCCGGAAGAAGACGCGTGCCATGAATACGCGAACCGGACAGCGCCATCGCGCTGCCCGGATTCTTTATATCTGAACGGCTTCCGGGTAAAAACGCGGATTTCGCCGGAAACGGCGCGAATCCTTTCGCGGGTCTTCCCTGACAGTGATTGACCAAAGCATTTTCTGCATGTAGAATATGCATGGCAGTTTGTCAGTGTTTACATACTTACCTGAAAACAGGGCGGGAGGATCAACGGATGGAAAAGATTAACGAAAACGGTCGCGCGGTTCAAAAACGGCCGGTGAAAGTATTGCAGTTCGGGGAAGGAAATTTTCTTCGCGCGTTTGCTGACTATATGATCGATATCGCCAACGAAAAAACCGGCCTCGACGCCGGTATTGTGATCGTAAAGCCCATTCCCTTCGGCAGCCTGGACGCCTTCCGCGCGCAGGAAGGTCTTTATACCGTCATGCTGCGCGGGCTTGTTGACGGCGTTCCTGCTGAGCAGACCCGTCTGATCACCTCCGTGCAGGACGCCGTGGATCCGTACGAAGAGTATCCGAAATACAGCGATTATGCCAGGCTGGACTCTCTGCGTTATATCATCAGCAACACCACGGAAGCCGGGATCGTTCTGGATCGGAATGACAGGTTTGAATTATGCCCGCCCCGCACCTATCCCGGGAAGCTGTGCAAATTCCTGTTTGAACGTGCGGAAGCCTTCCGTTATGCCGATGATAAGGGTGTGGTGATCCTTCCGGTAGAGCTGATCGACGATAACGGCGCGCATCTGAAAGAATGCGTAACGGCGCTGGCAAAGGAATGGAATTTAGGCAGCCGGTTCCTGAGCTGGCTGGATCAGGCCTGCGTATTCACGTCCACTTTAGTCGACCGCATCGTTACCGGCGCCATCCGCGATCCTCTGGAACGCGAAGCCGCATGGGAAAAGATCGGCTATCAGGATCAGCTGCTGGTCACCGGCGAACCCTTTGGCCTGTGGGTCATTGAGTCTCCCCGTGATCTGTCGGATGAGCTTCCTTTCCCCCAGTGCGGTTTACCCGTTCTCTATACGGACAATCAGAAGCCCTATAAACAGCGCAAGGTGCGCATTCTCAACGGCGCGCATACCTCCTTTGTGCCGGCTGCGTTCCAGTGCGGCTATAACATCGTGCTGGAAGCCATGCAGGATGACGTCATAAAGACCTTCATGCAGAAGACCCTGTATGATGAGGTGATTCCCACCCTGAATCTGCCCGAGGCCGACCTGATCTCTTTTGCCCAGGCTGTAACCGACCGCTTTAATAATCCCTTTATCAAGCACCGTCTGCTGGATATCTGCCTGAACTGCGTCAGCAAATGGCGCGCCCGCTGCCTTCCCAGCCTCCTTGGCTATGTGGAAAAGAACCGCGCCCTGCCGGCCCGTCTCACCTTCTCCCTGGCCAGTCTGGCGGCGCTGTATCATGGCGGCCGCATGCAGGACGGAACGCTGGTCTGCAGCCGGGGAAGCGAGGCCTATGTGCTGAAGGACGACGCCAATGTGCTGAACTTCTTTGCCGAAGGAAACCGGAAGAGCGATGAGGCGCTGGTGCACGACTTCCTTTCTTTCGAAGAATTCTGGGGTCAGGATCTCACTTCTGTGGCCGGATTGGAGGAATCCGTGCTGGGAAGCTACAGGGATATCCTTGCCCGCGGGATGAAGACCGTGCTGAATGAAAAGTTCGGAGGCTGACATGCAAAGCGTGCTGAAAATCAATCAGGAAGATAACGTAGCGGTTTGTCTGCGTGCCGTTGACGCAGGGGAAGTGCTTGAGGCCGGTCATCAGCGGATCACGGCCGTAACGCCGGTACCCGCGGGGCACAAAATCGCGTTGAAAGATATTCAGCAAGGCGAAAAGGTGATCAAATACGGTTATCCCATCGGGAAAGCCACATGCGACATTGCCCGGGGCAGCCATATCCATGTGCACAATCTGAGCACCCTGCTTTCCGGAAAAACAACCTATGAATACAGACCGTCAGGGGTGGATCCGGAGCCTTTGCCGTCCGCCGGATTTATGGGATATCGCCGCGAAGACGGCAGGGTGGGTGTGCGCAACGAGCTTTGGATCCTGCCCACGGTGGGCTGCGTCAACGATGTCGCGCTGGAGCTGGAAAAAGCCGCTCAGAGCTTTTCCGGCGGCGGTGTGGACGCCGTGCTGGCTTTCCGTCATCCCTACGGCTGTTCTCAGATGAGTGAAGATCAGGAGAATACCCGGACCGTGCTGGGCAGACTGATCAGCCATCCCAACGCCGGCGGCGTTCTTGTGCTGGGCCTGGGCTGCGAAAACAGCGGGGTGGAAATTCTCAAAAACTACATTGCCGATCCCGGGAGCCGTCGCGTCCGCTATCTGGTCGCGCAAAACGTGGAGGACGAGATCGCTGAAGGAATGAAGCTTCTGAAAGAGCTGAAAGATCAGATGGACAGCGATGTCCGTGTACCCTGTGACGCAGGCGACCTGGTTGTCGGTTTGAAATGCGGCGGGTCTGACGGCTTCTCCGGCATCACCGCCAATCCCGTTATCGGCGCTTTTTCCGATAAACTGGTCGCGCAGGGCGGCAGCACCGTTCTGACGGAAGTGCCTGAAATGTTTGGCGCTGAAACCATCCTGATGGAGCGGTGCAGGGACGAAAAAACCTTCCGGAAAACGGTTGCTCTGATCAATGATTTCAAGGATTATTTCGAAAGTTACCGTCAGACCATCTATGAGAATCCCTCTCCGGGAAACAAAGCCGGCGGAATCTCCACCCTGGAGGACAAGGCGCTCGGCTGCACCCAGAAAAGCGGAAAGGCAAAGATCGCGGATGTCCTGCCATATGGCGGATCCGTCACCTGCCGCGGCCTGAACCTGCTGTCCGCCCCCGGAAACGACCTGGTCGCGTCCACAGCGCTGGCCGCGGCAGGGGCCCAGATCATTCTGTTTTCCACAGGGCGCGGAACGCCCTTCGCCTCCCCTGTGCCCACGGTGAAAATCGCCAGCAACACAGAGCTTGCCGTCCGTAAACGCAACTGGATCGATTTCAACGCGGGCTGTCTGCTGGAAGGCCGCACGAAAGAAGAAGCCGCGCAGGATCTGATGAATTATGTGCTTGACGTGGCAAACGGAAAAAAAGTGTGCAGCGAACACCGCGGATTCCATGATCTGGCTATTTTCAAATCGGGAGTAACCTTGTAAGAAGCATCACAATCAATGCTTCTCCGCGTGAATGATATTCCCCTCGTCATCCGTTTCGACGCGGGTCGTATAGGAATGCCTGTAGTCTTTTTTGCATTGATCCGATGTGACCCATAAGATAATGATCCCGGCCAGGAAACCGAGGAACACTTTCACGACCGCGTTCCCGGGAATAAGGATCAGAGCGATCACGACAGCGACAAAAACCAGCCAGCCGTACAGCGTATACTTTCCGTTGCGGGACGCCATTTCCCGTTCCGCCATCGCGTAATGTTTCTGACGGTTTTCCTCCATCACGCGCTGGGCCCCGGCGATCTTTTCCTGCTTTTCGCGTTCCTTCCGCATCTCTTCCTTCTGCGCTCTGATCCGGCCCTGCTCAAACGCGTATCCGGCCTTTTCCGGATCGTCCGGGGAAAGCTTCGCGGTCTCTTCGCCGATCATCAGCCTCGATCCGCAATGCTGGCAGAACAGGACCTGTTTCCTTTCGGGATCGATGTCCAGAATGCTTCCGCAATCCGGGCACTTCATTCTGATCAATTTCATCCGGACAGACCTCCTTTATCCCGGACCGCGGAACCGCGGTCATCCGCCAGACCGACTGTCATTCTCCCTCATCGATACATTACTGCAATATCAGGATCAAATCAACCTGTTTTCTGACCTTTCATGTCACGCGGGGCGGTTCTGAGTTGTCCGCGGCAGCCCTTCCGGCACCTGAAAGCCTTGCGCTTTGCTGTCATCCGTGCTATGATATTCCCGCCTATGAAGAGTGCGCGAGGGACAAGCCCTGTGACCGCACAGCAACCTGCCGGGTGGCAAGGTGCTAAAGCTTGACCGATAGGGCCGGACGGATCTCCCGCAGTCCTGTCGATACGATGGGACTGCGTTTTCTTTTGCACTCCTCAGGCAACATATGAAAAAGGAGTGCTGAACCATGTTGAACAGACTGAACTCGTTTATCCCGGAATGCATGATCGTCTTCCGAAATGAAGAAGAACCGCGCCTGCGCCGTTGGCTGGCGGATCACGGTATTCCTCACAGAAATGAAACCGCCGGATCCGGACAGCCGGGAAAACCAAATCCCGATCAGCCTCTGCCGATGAACAGACTCAATTCGATCTTCATCTGGTCCGAACACGGCGGAAGATCTTTCACCGGTATGCCGCTGTATGTGGCTTCACAGTACGCCCATGCGTATCCGGAATGTGTTTTCTCTGTGGATGAGTTTTTAAGCAGGGAGAATGAATGACGGGGTCCGTCTGCTTTCTGAAGGGAAAGAATTGCCGTAGAAAAATCATGATCATCCGTTATCCGGTAATTGGATCGGGCATCGTGAATGCCATATCCAGCCGGACTGGCTGCTGATCTATCGGATTGAAAACGATGTTCTGATATTGACCTTGTCAAGAACAGGAACCCACGCCGACTTGTTTGGCAAATGACCGGCTTAATGCCGGCTTTTTTCGTATCCTGGGGTATGGGGCTTGCCCCATCGTCAGGCGAATCATTACATTACCTCCATTTGGAGAGCATTCATGACCATATTACT
>CALCUD010000152.1 GCA_937906775.1 uncultured Clostridia bacterium | reverse complement strand
CTGTGCACTTGCCATTATTGGCATCAACGCTAAAATAGCCAACAAAATTTTCTTTTTCATTTTCTGTACCATTATATATTATATCTGATCCCGCGATATGATTCAAGCCGCGGTCATTTCATTTTTTCCTCCATGACCTCGAGCGCTTTTTTTAGCTGCGGATCATGATCCGGATCCGCAAAATCGTACATTCCGTTATCCCCTTCCTCCAGCGGGATCTCGACATCCGGTGTGATGCCGATTTTGTGAACCGCATTCCTTTCCGGGGTATAATACTGTGCCACAGTCATCTGATATCCGGCGCCCTTGTCACCGACTTCCATCACAATCTGAACGATCCCCTTGCCGAAGGTCTGGACGCCGACCACAGTCGCATCGGCACGTTCCTTCAGGCAGGCCGTCAGGATTTCAGAGGAACTGGCGCTGTTTTCATTCACCAGCAGGACCAGCGGAATGACAGTTTTTCCGTCCGTCGTCTGATAGCAGTGATCCTCGTATCCGTCCCGATAAACCAGATAGCACAGATCGCCCTTATCGACAAACAGATCCGCCACATGCTGCGCAGCTTCGACCCATCCGCCCGGATTGTCCCGCAGGTCGATGATCAGGCCCTCCGCGCCCTGGGTCAGGAGCGAATTGAAGTTGTTTTCAAACTCTTCATCGCACTTGCCCGCGAACTCATAAAATGCAATATAGCCCACTTTGTCTGTCAGCATCGTGCTTTCGATCTGATTGACAGAAATCTCTGCCCGTTCGATCGACAGGATCAATTCTTCGCCGTTCCGGAGGAAAGTAACATCCACGGCGGTGCCGGGTTCACCGCGCATGATATCTACAGCTTCCTGCAGGTTTTCGGCCGTTACATACAGTTCGTCCCCGACCTTGTACAGAATATCGCCGCGCTGAACGCCTGCCGCCTCCGCAGGGCTTCCCTTGAACACACGGCTGATGGTACACATTCCGGTCACATAACTGGCGGAAATCAGAATACCGAGTCCGGCATAGTTACCTTCATCATCTTCCCACAGTTCCTGCCATTTTTCCGGCGTGTAATAGAAGGTATAATAATCTCCGAGTCCTGCCAGGATTCCCATGGCCGCGCCTTCCAGCATAGAGGCTTTGTCAGGTTCCTCATAGAAGTAAATATCCGCCGCGTCCATCAGATCAAGCAGTTCGTCAAACTGTTTATAACGTTCATATTCCTGGCGGGAAATCGTCACGGTATTTCCGTTTGCTGCAGCGGATTCCTCCGTCCCGGAAGACTTGTCCGTCTGCTGCGAAAGCATGGCTGAAAGAACGGTTCCGGGCAGAAACACACAACCGCTCAGCAGGCATGCCGTCAACATCAGGGAAATCACCAGCAAAAACTTTTTACGCATTATTATTCGCCTCTTGCTCTTCTTCGTACATTTCCGAAAGGATCCGGAATACGCACGCGTCTTCAAACCGTCTCAGGTCAAGACCGGTTTCTTTTCTGATTTTCTCCAGCCGGTATGTCAGGGTGTTCCGGTGTATGAACATTTGCCTGGCCGTATCGGAAAGATTCAGATCCGAACGGAAAAACATTTCCACCGTTTCCTTCATCTCGCCTGTCAGCAGATGCCTGTTCTTTTTATTAAAAACCAGCGAATTCAGCGCCCGGCGCTGATCCGGCGGGATCCTGCTCAGGATCTGTTCTGTCATCATCGCACGCCAGGAAAAAACAGAACCTTTGCGGCAGAATTCAGACGCGAGGCGCAAAGTGTTGACTGCCTCGCGGTAGCTTTCAGAAAGGCCTCGCAGATCCTTTGCGGGATTCCCGATTCCGCAGCGAAGCTCCATACCGGTTTCTTCTTTAACGGTTTCGATCAGCGCCATCGAATACTCGTACTGATCGTTCTCCTCATTTTCATCGCAGGTCCTGATCAAAACAATATATCCTATCCCTGTGTCCAGCAGAAAATCCTGTTCTTCCACCGGGGCCAGTTCTTTCAGACAGTTCAGCAGCGGAAGTTCCGGACCGGAAACTCTTTCGAAAACCGACGCGCACCGGGTACGGCTGATTGGAAGCTGATACAGCCCGTTCATTTTGTCAGCCGCAGCCGGATCGCCGGTCAAAAGCAGCGATCTCATCAGTCCGTCACGGCTTTCGATATCGGGAAGACCTTTTTGTTCCCTGTTCACAAACAAACAGAACAGATCCCGTCCCTCCGGCGTGTCCGGACAGCAAAGCACGCGCCCGTTCAGGCGGAGATAAAGCTCGCCGTTCTCATGGAGGATCACACCGTCAGAAACCAGGCTGTCGGGAATCCGATTATTTTCCGGAAAAAGCACCCGGACTGACCTGTCTTCCATCTGACCTTCCCCCTTCACACATTTTTTGAATTATACCACACAACAGCGCCAAATAAAAGACTGACCGTCCGCGGTCTCCCAAAAAAGAAAAAAAGGCAAAGCCGCAACGCGGCTTTGCCTGAAAATCGGTTAACGGCCGAGAATGGTCTTCTCGGTTTCTTTGTCGAAGAAATGGAGATGGTTGGTGTCCAGAGCGATCTTGATCTTGTTGCCGGCGCGGGAAACGGTGCGGGGATCAACGCGGGCGATGATATTGCCGTCCTTGCCGGTAGTGCTCAGGTACAGATAGGTCTCGGAACCCATCAGTTCGGTCACTTCGACGTCAACATCGATGGTAGCGGTGGCAAACTCAGCCAGCTTGGCTTCGTCGTCATGGATGTTCTCGGGACGGATGCCCATAATAACTTCCTTGCCGATGTAGCTTTCATCAACGAACTTGTCGATCTTGGCCGCGGGAACAACAATCTTGTTGTCGCCGAACAGAGCAACGACATCCTGACCTTCCTTCTCGAGGCGGACATCGAAGAAGTTCATCTGGGGGCTTCCGATGAAGCCGGCAACGAATTCGTTGGTGGGATAGTCATACAGGTTCTGGGGAGTATCCACCTGCTGGATAACGC
>CALCUD010000151.1 GCA_937906775.1 uncultured Clostridia bacterium | reverse complement strand
GATCTTGGAATGTTCTATAAACGGCGCGACTATACCCGGATCGTCAACGGCCGGAATCCTATCGTGGCGCATGAATATCTGGGCGACAGCGTGGAAGGCAAGGATGTCTTCGTCGCGGACGATATTATCTCCAGCGGCGAGAGCATCATCGATCTGGCCCGTGAGCTGAAAAAGCGCAAGGCCAACCGGATCTTCGCGGCGGCGACCTTTGCCCTGTTTACCAACGGCACGGACGCTTTTGAACAGGCTTATCGCGAAGGGACCATCGACCGGGTCATTTCCACGAATCTGACCTATCGCCGGCCTGAACTGCAGGATGCCGAATGGTTTGTCGAAGCGGACATGAGTAAATATATCTCCTATGTCATCGCCACCCTCAACCACGACCGCAGCCTGAGCAAACTGCTGAATCCCTACGACAGGATCCACGGATTGCTGAAGCGCTACAACAATGAACAGACCGAGGCCGGGATGCGGCTGGTATAATAAGCACCGTTGCATGCAAAAAAAGCGTCTCCTGAAAAGGAGACGCTTTTTTACTTGATAAAATATTATTTTTTCATCGCGCGGACGGGAAGACTCAGCGCGTAGATCAACGCGGCGACGAGTACGACGGAAGCGCCCGCGCTGGTATCCAGAAAGTAGGCGGCGATCAGCCCGGCAATTCCGCAGAAGAGCGCGATCCCGACCGACCAGAGCGCGTGACTCCGGGTATTTTTCGCCAGATTGCGTCCGGCGGCAGCCGGCAGGATCAGCAGCGCGTTGATCAGCATCACGCCGACCCAGCGAATCGCGAGCATAACGGCTATGGCGACCAGAACCACAAAGGCGCATTCGATCAGCCGGGTCCGGATCCCGCGGGACCGGGCGAGGGACGCATTGACGCTTGTGAGCAGGAGCGCATTATACAGAAATACCCACAGGAGTATTCCGACCGGCAGCGCGATCGCCAGTGTGAGGAGATCGGACGGCGTGACCGCCAGAACGTCCCCGATCAGAAGGGATGAATATTTGGCGAACTGGCCGCCCTTGGCAAGGATCAGAAGCCCGGCCGCGACGGAAGTGGAGGAGAAAACGGAAATGATCGTATCGGTCGAGGACGAGCCGGATTGCTTGATCAGGCAGATCGCGACGGCCCAGACGATTCCGAAGATCAGCATGGCTGTCAGATCGCTGCGGAAACCGAGCAGAATGCCCAGCCCGATACCCGTCAGCGCGGAATGTCCCAGAGCGTCGGAAAAAAACGCCATCTGATGATTGACGGCCATCGTTCCGAGAAGTCCCAGCAGCGGCGTCAGCAGAAGCAGGGCCAGGAACGCGTTTTTCATAAAGGTGAAACGGAAAACCTCAAAAGGCAGCAGGGTATCCATCAGCGCATAGATCCCTTCCATCAGTCATCCGCCTCCTCTTTTTTACCGTCAGCCCCGAAGACCGCATCGAACTCCGGTGAGGTGAACACCCGGTCGGGATCCCCCTGGATCAGAACAGATTTATCAAGCAGAACCACGTGATCCGCGTATTCCCGGACGAGCCGGAGATCGTGACTGACCAGCAGAATGGCCATATGATGTTCGCGTTTGAGCTTCAGAAGCGTATCCAGAAACATTTTCAGACCGTTCCGGTCGACTCCGCTGACAGGTTCGTCCAGAACCAGCAGATCGGGCGCGGGTTCCAGAGCGAGCGCCAGAAGGACGCGCTGCAGTTCCCCGCCGGAACACCGCCCCAGCTGCCTGTCGGCCAGGGAAACAGCATCGACCGAACGGAGGACCTCATCGATCCGCGCCCGGGTCTTTTTACCGACGCCGGTCCATACGGGACGGCGGGAGAAAGACGCCGCCAGAAAATCCCGCACAGTGACGGGCATCTCCTTGTCGAAAATGAGATTCTGCGGAACATAGCCCGTACGAAGATGGGGAATGCTCCGGTTCCCGCTGTCGAGATGCCGGATGGAGCCGCTGTGGGAAAGCTCTCCGAGCAGGGCGCGGATCAGCGTCGTTTTTCCGGCGCCGTTCTGGCCGATCAGCACGGTCAGCTGACCGCAATGGATATGCATGGATACATCCTGCAGCAGCGTCTGCCCGCCGCGGCGAACCGAAATCCCGTCCAGATCAATATGGCACAGGGAACATCTGTGATCATGCATGAAAGGGGAATCCTCCTTGAAAATCAATCCGCGATGTAGTATTATATCAGATGATTATGCCTATGTAAATTGCGAGGAGACGGGAAAGATGATTGCACTGGCCTGTGACCATACGGGAATTGAATTAAAAAACGAAATCAAAAAGATGCTGGACGAAATGAACCTTGAATGGAAGGACTTCGGAACGAATGAAGCGGTCAGCTGCGATTATCCGGTTTACGGCTACCGCGCTGCGAAGGCTGTAGCCGACGGGGAATGCGATCGCGGTATTCTGATCTGCGGGACCGGTATCGGTATCGGGATCGCGGCTTCCAAAGTCAGGGGAACCCGCGTCTGCACCTGCAGCGACGTATACAGCGCCGAACTCAGCAAGCGCCACAACAACAGCAACATCCTTACGATGGGCGCCCGTGTGGTCGGCGTTGATCTGGCCAAAATGATCGCGCGGCACTGGCTGACCGCGGAGTTTGAAGGAGGACGGCATCAGCGCCGGGTGGACCTGCTGACGGCTATCGAAAACGGAGAAGAGCTCTGATCTTATCAACAGGAGAATCATATGGCGAAGATTATCGCAATCACCAATCAAAAGGGCGGTGTGGGAAAAACGACCACTTCCGTCAATCTGTCAGCGATCCTGGCGGATATGGGAAAAAACACGCTGATGGTGGATCTGGATCCGCAGGGCAACACCACCAGCGGCCTTGGACAGACGGCCGGAGAAAACGACACGGTCTATGACGCGCTGATAGGCCGGGCGTCCATTACGGACTGCGTCAGGAAGACGGCCGTAAAGAAATTGAAAATGATCCCTTCGGATATCAGGCTTGCCGCCGCCGAGGTGGAACTGGTGGATGAAGAGGAACGGGAATATTATCTGAAGCGGCTGCTCGGCAGTATCCGGGATAAGTTCGATTATATTCTGATCGACTGTCCGCCCAGCCTGAGCCTGCTCACCCTGAACGCCCTCGCAGCGTCGGACTCGGTACTGATCCCGATCCAGTGTGAATACTACGCGCTGGAGGGAGTGACCAGCCTGATGGGCACGGTGAACCGCGTCCGGAAAACCATCAATCCCCGACTCGAGATCGAGGGGATCCTGCTGACCATGCTGGACGGGCGGACCAATCTGGGACTTCAGGTGGTCGACCAGGTCAAAAAGCATTTCAAGAAGCAGGTTTTCGCGACTACGATCCCGCGGAACGTCCGGCTCGGCGAAGCGCCAAGCCACGGGCTGCCTATTCATCTTTATGACCCGAAAAGCAGCGGCGCCGCGGCTTATCAGTCCCTGGCGAAGGAAGTTATCGCCAGAAACCGGAACAAGAAGTAAAGGAGTTTTCAGACTATGGCAAAAAAAACACACGGACTCGGCCGCGGTCTGGATTCTTTGCTTCCGGGAACAGACGACTGGGAAAGCGGTCTGCAGCAGATCGCCATCGGCGAACTGGACCCGAATCCGGAGCAACCGCGCCGCACCTTTGACGATGAGAGCATTGCCCAGCTTGCGGACAGTATCCGGGAGCAGGGGGTGCTTCAGCCCCTGCTGGTCGTAGTCAGCGGAAACGGACGGTACAGGATCATCGCAGGGGAAAGACGCTACCGCGCGAGCAGACTGGCCGGGCTGGAAACTGTTCCCTGCATCGTCAAGGATCTTGATATTACGCGCCAGATGGAGATCGCCCTGATCGAAAACCTCCAGCGGGAAGATCTGAACCCGATGGAAGCTGCGAAGGGAATCCGCGCACTGATGCAGCAGTGCGGCTATACGCAGGAGAAGGTCAGCGTCCGGATCGGGAAAAGCCGCCCGGCCGTGGCCAATATGCTCCGGCTGCTGACCCTGCCGGACGAGGTATCCGAAATGGTCAGGGACGGATTGCTGACGGCAGGACACGCGCGCGTTCTGGCCGGACTGGAAAGCCGGGAGGATCAGCTCCGTCTGGCGACCAGAGCCGTTGCGGAAGGACTGAATGTCCGTCAGCTGGAGTCCCTGGCCGCGGCTGCGAAAAATACCGGCAAAGAGAAAACCAAAAGAGAAAAAACCCTCCCGGCGGAGCTGAGTGAACTTCAGGAAAAGATCCGTGAGCGTACAGGACTGAAAAGCACCCTGACAGGATCGGTTTCCCGGGGAAAGATCGTGCTTCAGTATTCCAGCAGGGATGAGCTGGAACGGCTGAACGAAATCCTGGACCGGATCGGCGACTGAATTCCGGATTGATTATCCCGGCATGGAGAGAGAAAAATGAGCAGACAGGAGATACCGGAGCTTCCTTACTGGGACGGACCGCTGTCCCATCCTTTCTACAGTAAAGTGATCAAACGCGGGCTTGACCTGATCCTTGCGGTCATTTTACTGATTCCGGGGATTGTCCTGATGATTCCGCTGGCTGTATGGGTGAAGCTTGACTCCAGGGGGCCGATCCTTTATAAGGCTGTCCGCGGCGGATATCATAACCGTCCTTTCCGGATCTGGAAGTTCCGGAGCATGGTGGTCGGCGCGGATAAATCCGGCGGCTGTACCGCGAAAAACGACGACAGAGTTACCAGTGCCGGCAGGATCATGCGGCGGTTGAAGCTGGATGAACTTCCGCAGCTGTTCAATATTATCCGGGGCGAGATGAGCTTTGTCGGACCGCGCCCCGAACTGTTGCTCTACACTACGCAATATACGGAAGAGCAGCAGTGTATTCTCTGGGTCCGGCCGGGGATCACGGACCGGAGCAGTATCGTCTATATCGCGCAGGACGAGATCGTCGGAGAGGAAGATCCCGTGGCGAACTTTGAACGGCTGATCCTTCCGGAGAAAAACAGACTGCGCGTGGAATATGCCAGAACACAGAGCTTTGCGCTGGATTGCCGCCTTCTGGCGGAAACAGTCAGAGGCGTGTTCGGAAAAGCGGAAACCATGGTCCGGGAAAAGAAACGGACCGGAGATCAATCAGACTGAACGGGGAAGAGAATCACATGGAGAATTATGAAGCGCTGGTCCACAGAAGCTTCGGAGACAAAAAGCCCGATGTCCGGGATCCGAAGGTTCTTGCGTGGCTGATCCGGCGGAACGGGCTGGAAATGAGCCATCTGTCCCGGGGCAGTCACATCGGAAGCGTGTTCAGCGTGGCCGAGATCGTAGCGGTTTTGTACAGTTCCGTTTTGAATGTGGATCCGGATGATCCGAAAAAGCCGGACAGGGACCGCCTGATCCTGAGCAAGGGTCATGCGGGCAGCTCTGTTTATGCCGCTTTGGCTGAAACCGGTTTTTTTCCTGTGGAACAGCTGAAAACGCATTACGCGAACGGCTCCATTCTGAGCGGTCATGTCAGTCATAAAGGCGTTCCCGGGGTCGAAATCTCCACCGGCGCGCTGGGTCACGGACTGGCGATCGGGACCGGAATGGCGCTCGGAGCGAAGATGGACGGCGCGGACTGGCGTGTCTATGTCATTCTCGGCGACGGCGAATGTGACGAAGGATCGGTATGGGAAGCGGCGCTTCAGGCGGCTCAGTACCGTCTGGACCGTTTGATCGCCGTGGTGGATTACAATCATATGCAATCCCTGGCAACTGTTGAGGAAACGCTCCGGCTGGAACCGTTTGAAAGCAAATGGCTGGATTTCGGGTGGAACGCGCTCAGTGTTGACGGCCATGATACCGGCCGTTTGAAAGAAGCGTTCGGCTGGGCGAAACAGAACGCCGGATCCGGAAAACCCAGCGTCATTCTGGCGCATACCGTAAAGGGCAAAGGCGTTTCCTTTATGGAAAATGACATCCTGTGGCATTACCGGACGCCGCAGGGAGAAGAATACGAGGCTGCACTGAAGGAATTGGAGGCGCAAAGACCGTGAGAGACGCGTTTGTCAGAGCGCTAACAAAAGAAATGGAACAGAATGACCGGATCGTTCTGATTACGGGGGACCTCGGATTCGGCGTACTCCGTCCGATCTGGGACCGTTTCCCGGACCGGATCATCAACGCCGGCATCGCGGAGCAGGGCATGGTCGGAATGGCCGCCGGCCTGGCCTCCACGGGCCGGACGGTGCTTGTGTATTCCATCGGGAATTTTCCGACGCTCCGTCCGCTGGAACAGATCCGGAACGACTGCGCGTATCACAACGCGAATGTCAAGATCGTCTGCGTGGGCGGAGGATTTGTCTACGGAAGTCTGGGGATGAGCCACCACGCCACGGAGGATCTTGCGATCATGCGCGCGCTGCCGGGCGTTACCTGCTATGCGCCCGGGGATCCTGTTGAAACGGAAGCGGTGGTTCCCGTGATGCTTCGCCAGGAGGGGACCGGATATCTCCGGCTCGGCCGCGGAAATGAACCCCTGGCGCATCGTCTGCCGGAGGCGCCCTGGGTATTCCCGAAAGCTATTACGCTCCGGGAGGGAACGGATATCGCGCTGCTCAGTGCCGGCGGGATCCTGACGGAGGTCAAGGCCGCTGCGGAGGAACTGGCGGAAAGGGATATCCGGGCGGAAGTCATCAGCTTCCCCTGCATTAAACCCATTGACCGGGAAAAAATACTTGAAACGGCGGAGCGGTTCCGGGATATTATTACGGTGGAGGAACACAGCATCGTCGGCGGTTTCGGGAGCGCCGTGTGCGAGATCATCGCAGAGAGCGGGATCAACTGCCGCGTTCACCGGATGGGCCTGCCGGATACCTATACCTCCGTCGTCGGAGATCAGCAGTATCTGAGGCACTATTACCATATGGACAGGGAGGCTGTCATCGCCAAGGTGACGGAACTGATAAAATGAGCAGGGAACTGACGCTGGATGAAATACATGAGGAGCTTTTGTGCCAGCTCCGCGATATCGTTGCGGTCTGCGAGAGACACGGAATCGAATACAATCTGATGTGCGGGACCCTGCTGGGAAGCGTCCGGCATCAGGGCTTTATCCCGTGGGACGACGACGTGGATCTGCTGATGACGCGGGGCGAGTTCACCCGCTTCCGTGAAGTATATCCGCTGGAATGCGACGACCGCTTTGAACTGACTTATCTGGACACGTGGACGCCCCGCGTCATGAACCGTGACCCCGAAAAGGCCGCCGCATTTACGGATTTCTTTATCCTGGATCCGCTGCCCCCGGAGGGGATCCGGCGGAAGGCAAGACTGCTGCATCTGCACCTTTTGCAGGGAATGATGAAGAAAAATGTGGACTATACCCGGTTCGGACTGAAGAACAGGATCCTTCTGCGCGCGACGCGTCTGATGGGTCTGCCCTTCAGCTATGCCTGGAAGGCAAAACGGTATGAGAAAGTTTCCACCGGTACAAAAACGGGGAACGATCTGCACATGAGCAACGGCGCTTTTGAACTGATGACGCACGTGTGGCATCCGGAACAGTTCGAAAAGAAAATCAAGGCGCCTTTCGAAGACCTGCAATGTCTGATACCCGAACGCTATGAGGAGGTCCTCACCACGCTTTTCGGACCGGACTACATGACTCCGCCTCCTGAAAACGAACGGGTCGCAAAACATCTGGATCTGTGATCAATTGAACGGAAGGGATAACGCGTCTGGAATGGAGATGTATTTTTGTCCGCTGTACTCGGGATCAAGCGGAAACGCTTTGTTCTGTCAGTATGGGAATACGAGACTGCTGATCGACGCAGGCAAGCCGGGGCGCACAATGACGGAAGCGCTCCGGCTTATCGGTGTTGAGCCGGATACGATCAGCGGCGTCCTGATCACCCATGAACACAGCGACCATATTTCAGGCGCGGGAATCCTGACCAGAAGATATCAGATCCCTGTATATGCGACGACCGATACCTGGCGGGCTATGGATTCCAAAGTCGGAGAGGTCCGGGCCGATCTCCGGCGCGAGATCCGGGCCGGGGAGGATTTCTGGCTCGGCGATATCGGCGTCAGCCCTTTTTCCATCCCGCATGACGCCGCGGATCCGGTCGGATACCGGCTTTACGGAGGGAAACTGAGCGTTTCCACAGCGACCGATCTCGGCTATTTTTCCGGAGGAGTGATGGACCGGATCTCCGGAAGCTCGCTGGTTTTGCTGGAAAGTAACCATGATCCGGATATGCTTCGCGCCAATCCCCGCTATTCGGCTTTCCTGAAACAGCGGATCCTGGGAAACCGGGGACACCTGAGCAACGAAGCCTGCTCCGAAGCGCTGATCAGGCTGATCAACGCGGGAACGGGGTGCGTGATCCTGGGACACCTGAGCGGGGAAAACAACACGCCGGAGCTTGCACGTCAGGTTTCCGCGGATGCGCTGAACCGCGCCGGAATCCGGGAGGGAACGGATGTCCAGCTTCAGGTGGCGCTGAGAGATCAGGTCGGCAAGGTCTATACCCTGAGGGAAGCGCTATGAACCGTAAACGGGAGACCGGATTTTACGCTGCTGCGGCGGGCGGAGGATTCCTGCTGCAATTCCTGAACGGATGGATCACGGCCGGCTGGGTTTCGCTGACCGGCTGGAAACGTCCGGCCGGGATCGCCCTGCCGCAGACGGCAACGGACTGGATCCTGACGGTCCTGATGCTGCTGATCCTTTCGCCGGTCGTTGAAGAGCTGGTGTTCCGCGGTATTCTTTACGGCTGCCTTCGAAAAAAAACGGGAATATGGATCGCAGGGATCGTGACGACCGTTCTGTTTGTTGTTTGCCACAGATCCCTGACGGGCGCGCCTGCCTATCTGCTTTTCGGCATCTGCGCATGGTTCCTTCGGGAAAAGAGCGGAAATGCGGGTCCCGGGATCCTATTTCACTTTTGTTACAATCTCTGCGCGCTGGCGCTGAGCTGTCTGCAGTAATCGGGAGTTTTTCACCATGATCATTCTGTCTCTTCAGGGAATCCGCAAAAGCTTCGGTACGAATGAGGTGCTGAAGGAGGTTTCGTTTACGCTTCAGGACGGTGAGAAGATGGGAATGGTCGGCGTCAACGGCAGCGGGAAAAGCACGCTGATGAAGATCATTGCCGGTCTGGAATCTCCGGACGCCGGGACGGTCAGTATCCAGAAAGGCCTGCGACTGGGATATCTTGCCCAGCAGGGACAGCTGAACGGCGAGGACACTGTGCTGCGGACGCTGGAAAGCGTTTTTGACCCCATTGTCCGTCTTGAAGAGGAACTCCGGGAAACCGAACAGGAAATGGCGGAGCATGCGGATAATGCCGAGGAGATCCGGCGCCTTGGAGAAAAATACGATCAGATGACCCGGGCGTTTGAACGGGGAAACGGATACGGATGGCGGTCCACGGTTCAGGGAGTTCTGGCGGGACTGGATCTCAGAGATCACCAGGATATGAAAACGTCGCTTCTTTCCGGCGGGGAGAGAACGCGCCTGTGCCTCGGAAGAATGCTGCTTTCAGAGCCGGATCTTCTGCTCCTGGACGAGCCGACGAACCACCTGGATCTGAAGAGCATCGCGTGGCTGGAGGATTATCTGAACAATTACAGAGGCGCCGTTCTGGTGATCAGTCATGACCGTTATTTTATGGATCATGTCTGTGGACGGATCGCGGAACTTCTGATGGGGACCGTCGAGACCTATACAGGCAATTATTCCGAATATCTGGAAAAACGGACAGCGGTCTATGAAATCCGGATGAAGGCCTGGGAATCACAGCAGAAGGAGATTGCCCGTCAGGAGGCGATCATCGCGATGTATCGCCGTTTCAACAGGGAGAAAAGCATCCGTCTTGCGGAAAGCCGGGAAAAGCGGCTCGAAAAGATGGAACGGCTCGATAAACCCGCGGAGGAAAGCGCGATCCGTTTTCGCTTTGAAACCAGGCGGCGCACCGGAGAGGACGTGCTGACGGTCGAAAATCTGAAAAAGGGATTCGGAGACAGGATCCTGTTTGACGGGCTGAAGATGCATGTGCGTGCTGGAGACCGGATCGCGCTGATCGGCGATAACGGGACCGGCAAATCCACGCTGATCAAGTGCCTCTGCGGCGAACTGAAGCCGGACGCCGGAACGATCCGCTGGGGGACCGGCGTCGACCTTGGATATTATGATCAGCACCAGGCGGGACTTCATGAACAGAAAACCGTACTGGACGAGGTCTGGGACCGCTTCCCGCGGATGGAACAGTACGAGATCCGGGGCGCGCTGGGTCTGTTCCTCTTTTCCGGCGACGATGTATTCATGCCGGTCAGCACGCTGAGCGGCGGCGAAAAGGGAAGAGTCGCTCTGACAGAGCTGATGCTGAATAAGGACAATGTTCTGCTGCTGGACGAACCGACGAACCATCTGGATATGGACAGCCGTGAAGTTCTGGAAAACGCGCTGGCGGATTTTCCGGGGACCATCATCGCTATCAGCCATGACCGATACTTCATCAACCGTTTCGCCGAGAAGGTCTGCGTTCTGGACGGAGGAGTCCTGAAAGAATACCTCGGAGATTATGACGCGTACTTCGAAAAGATCAACCGGGCTCAGGAACCGGACGGCGACCGTCCGCAGATGACCAGGACCGCCATTGAAAAAGAGAAGCGAAAAAGCAGAGAAGAGGAAAAAAAGATCCGGGAACGGAAACTCCGCACGGCGGAGATTGAAAAACGTATTACCGAAACAGAGCAGCTGGCGGCTTCGATGGAGACCGAACTGGCGCTGCCGGATACCTGGAAAGATCCTGAAGCGGCGGCGCGGATGAATCTGGAATACCGGAAACTGAAGGATCAGATCGACGCGCTGTATGAAGAACTGATGGACCTGGAAGAATGATCCGCTCCCCCGGAAGGGGGAGCTTTTCTGACGATACAGATGGATACGCTAGAAGGAGTGTTAGAAATTCAATACGGGAAAGCGTTGTAAAGCATGGGGTTTGCAGTGATCCGGACACTTGAAATACGGAACAGAATCCTGATAATTACGTAAAAACACGTTGCATATGGACACACGTGAAAGCGTGTATGCTTCTGAAAAACGGAATGTGCGAAGTTATGCGGGTTTGAAGGATATCCGGGGCTGAAAAAAACTCAAAAAAAAGTGAAAAAAGTTAAAAAAACCTCTTGAAAAGAAAATGGAGGATGTGTATAATAGCCCTGTTGTCTGTTTAGGGATGAAGTGGTAAGTTGCCGTCCGGCCAGACGGGTAATTATCACGGACCAGCCCGCTAATCGGGCGACGGACTCGAAAACGCCGGAGGATCTGCACCTGCAGTGGGTCCCCGAAGCGTAAACGAGAACGAATTGAGGAGGTAAAAGGTATGGCCAACCAGAAAATCCGTATCAAGCTGAAGAGCTACGAGCACAAACTGATCGATCAGAGCGCCGAGCGGATCGTTGAAACCGCTAAGCGTACCGGTGCCCGTGTCTCCGGCCCCATCCCGCTCCCGACGGAAAGGGAAATCGTCACCATTCTTCGCGCTGTTCACAAGTACAAGGACAGCCGCGAGCAGTTCGAACGCCGCACTCATAAGCGGTTGATCGACATCAACAATCCCAACCCCAAGACGGTGGACGCCATGATGAAGCTTGATCTTCCTGCTGGTGTCGAAATCGAAATGAAGCTGTGAGGCAGGAGGAGCGATAAACATGAAGAAAGCGATCGTGGGCAAAAAGATCGGCATGACGCAGGTCTTCACCGAAGACGGCCGCCTCGTTCCGGTCACCGTGATTGAAGCGGGCCCCTGCACCGTAGTGCAAACCAAGACCAAAGAAAGTGACGGCTACGAAGCCGTTCAGGTCGGTTTCGGCGATCTGACCGAAAACCGCGCCAAGAAGCTCCTGAACAAACCTGAACTCGGTCACTTCCAGAAAGCCGGCGTCGAAGCCAAGCGCACCCTGCGCGAATTCCGCTTCGATGACTGCACCGGATACAAGGTCGGCGATGTTCTGAAGTGCGATCAGTTCGCTCAGGGCGACAAGATCGACATTACCGGAACCAGCAAGGGTCACGGATACACCGGCGCCATTCAGCGCTGGAATCAGCATACCGGCCCCATGGCGCACGGCTCCAAGTATCATCGCGGCGTCGGTTCTCTGAGCGCGAACTCCGATCCCAGCCGCGTGTTCAAGAACAAGCACATGTCCGGTCACTACGGTGTGGATCGGGTCACTGTGCAGAATCTGGAAGTCGTCCAGGTGGACGCGGAACGCAACCTGCTTCTGGTCAAGGGCGCTGTGCCCGGCCCCAACGAAGGTCTGCTGATCATCCGTGACACCTGCAAAGCCTGAAGCTGAGCAAGGAGGAAATAAAGACAATGGCTAAGACTGCTCTGTATAATATGGAAGGAACGGCCATCGGTGAGATTGAGCTGAGCGACGAGATCTTCGCCGCCCCCGTCAACGAAGCCGCCATGCATCTGGTCGTCCGTTCCTATCTGGCAGCCCAGCGCCAGGGCACTCAGAGTGCTCTGACCCGCGGAGAGGTTCGCGGAGGCGGCCGTAAGATCTATCGCCAGAAGGGCACCGGTAATGCCCGGCATCATGGCAACCGCGCGCCCCAGTTCAAGCACGGCGGCGTCGTGTTCGCTCCCAAGCCCCGTGATTATTATCTCGCGGTGAACAAGAAGGTCCGCCGGGTAGCTTTCAAGAGCGCTCTGACCTCCAAGTTCAACGCCGGTGAGATCATCGTGGTGGACGCCCTGAATCTGAAGGAAGCCAAGACCAAGCTGATGGCTGAAACGCTGAAGAAGCTCGACGCCACCAAGAAGGCGCTGGTCGTTCTTCCCGAGAAGGATGAAACCGTGATCAGAGCCACCGCCAACCTGGCCGAAGCGAAGACCACCTATGTAAACACCCTGAATGTTTATGACATCCTGAACGCCGGCAAGGTCATCCTGACCAAGGCCGCCAAGGAATCCGTCGAGGAGGTGTACGCATAATGAAGAATCCTCATGATATCATCAAGCGCCCCATCCTCACCGAAAAGGCTTACGAAGGCATCGAAGACAAGCGTTATGTTTTCGAAGTGGACATCCGGGCGAATAAAGCCGAGATCAAGAGCGCCATTGAAGCGGTTTTCGCAGATGACGGCGTCAAGGTCGAAAAGGTCAACACCCTGCGCACCGTCGGCAAGATGAAGCGTCAGGGCCGCACCCAGGGCATGACCCCCGAAACCAAGAAGGCCTATGTCACGCTGAAGAAGGACTCCAAGCCCATCAAGTTCTTCGAAGGCATGGCCCAGTAACAGCAGGGAGGAGACGAAAAAATGGCTATTCGAGTTTACAAGCCGACTTCGCCCGCCCGGCGCTTTATGTCGGTTCTGACCTATGAAGAGATCACCAAGAAGACCCCTGAAAAGAGCCTGTGCGAATATCTGAAAAAGAACGCCGGCCGTAACAAGCAGGGCAAGATCACCGTTCGTCATCAGGGCGGCGGAAACAAGATCAAGTACCGTGTCATCGACTTCAAGCGTGACAAGACGGACATCCCCGCCAAAGTCAACGCCATCGAGTATGACCCGAACCGCAGCGCGTTCATCGCCCTTCTGTTCTATGCGGATGGCGAGAAGCGCTACATTCTGGCTCCTCTGGGCCTGAAGGTCGGCGACACCGTGATCGCAAGCGACACCGCGGATATCAAGCCCGGCAACGCGCTGCCGATCAGCAACATTCCCGTCGGTACCCTGATCCACAATCTGGAGATCAAGCCCGGCCGCGGCGGACAGCTTGTTCGCAGCGCCGGCATGAGCGCCCAGCTGATGGCGAAGGAGAACGGGTTCGCTCAGGTCCGTCTTCCCAGCGGTGAAATGCGGAAGCTGCCCCTGAACGTCAAGGCGACCATCGGCACCGTTGGCAATTCCGACCACGAAAACGTGCGTTTGGGCAAGGCCGGCCGTGTCCGCCACATGGGCATCCGTCCCACAGTCCGCGGCGTGGTCATGAATCCCTGCGATCACCCCCACGGCGGCGGCGAGGGCAAGAGCCCTGTCGGTATGCCCGCTCCTGTGACTCCCTGGGGCAAGCCCGCTCTGGGTCTGAAGACCAGGAAGCACAAGAAGTATTCCAATAAGATGATCGTCAAGCGCGCTGGCAATAAGTAAGCGCACCCTACAGGAAGGAGGCACTCCGAAGAATGAGTCGTTCCATTAAAAAGGGCCCTTATGTTGAGGGCGCGCTGATGAAGCGCATTGTTGACATGAACGCTTCCGGAAAGAAGGCTGTTGTGAAGACCTGGAGCCGCAGCAGCACGATCTTCCCGGAATTCGTGGGACACACCATCGCCGTGCATGACGGCCGGAAACATGTTCCGGTTTATGTAACGGAAGATATGGTCGGTCACAAGCTGGGCGAATTCGCCCCGACACGCACCTTCCGCGGCCATGCCGGCGACAAGGGCAGCGTGCGTAAGTAATACGAGAGGAGTTGAAACGAAATGGCTACCCGTTCGAAGGAAAAAGCGGCTGCTCGTAAGGCCAACGCCGACAAGCGTCCGCAGGCTCATGCCAAGTATGTTCGCATCTCTCCTCGTAAGGTCAAGATCGTTATCGATCTGATTCGCGGAAAGAACGTGGACGAAGCCCTGGCTATTCTGCAGTACACTCCCAAGGCTGCTTCCCCCGTTGTGATGAAGGTGCTTAACAGCGCGATCGCCAATGCGGTGAACAACCAGGAACTGAACCGTCAGAACCTCTATGTCGCCGAAGTGTATGCCAATCCCGGCCCCACGCTGAAGCGCTACGTTGCCCGCAGCCGCGGCAGCGCGTCCCCCATGCTCAAGCGCACCAGCCACATCAGCGTGGTGCTTGACCAGAAGTAAGGCGAAGGAGGATTAGACATGGGTCATAAAGTTAATCCCCACGGTGCCCGCGTCGGTGTCATCTATGACTGGAGCACCCGCTGGTACGCCGGGAAAAAGGATTTCGCGAACAATCTGGTGGAGGATTACAACCTTCGCAAGATGCTGAAGGAAAAGTTCTATTCCACCGGTATTTCCCACATTGACATCGAGCGGACCGCTCAGACCATGACGGTGAACATCTTCACTGCGAAGCCCGGCATGATTATCGGACGCGGCGGTGCCGGCATCGAAGAGCTCAAGAAGAACGTTACCGAGTTCCTGGGCCATCCCTGCCACATCAACGTCATGGAGATCAAGCAGCCTGACGCGGACGCTCAGCTGGTTGCCGAGAATATCGCCCAGCAGCTTGAGAAGCGTATCAGCTTCCGCCGCGCCATGAAGCAGTCTCAGCAGCGTGCCATGAAGGTTCAGGGCGTGAAGGGTGTCAAGACCGCTGTCGGCGGCCGCCTCGGCGGTGCCGATATCGCCCGTACCGAGCGTTACCATGAGGGTTCCACCCCCCTGCAGACGCTGCGTGCCAACATCGACTACGGCTTTGCCGAAGCGAAGACCACCTACGGCCGTCTGGGTGTCAAGGTCTGGATCTACAAAGGACAGATCCTGCCCAAGGCCAAGAAGGCTCCTGCCGCGAAGGAGGTAAAGTAACCTATGCTGATGCCGAAGAGAGTAAAGCGCCGCAAGGTTTTCCGCGGTCGCATGAAGGGCAAGGCCCAGCGCGGTAATTTCCTGGCTTACGGAGATTACGGCCTGCAGGCCACCGAACCCTGCTGGATCACGAGCCAGCAGATCGAAGCCGCCCGTATCGCCCTGACCCGTTACACCAAGCGTGGCGGTCAGGTGTGGATTAAGATTTTCCCTGACAAGCCTGTAACGGCGAAGCCTGCTGAGACCCGCATGGGTTCCGGTAAAGGCGCTCCCGAGTACTGGGTAGCTGTTGTCAAGCCCGGCCGCGTTCTGTTTGAGATCACCGGCGTCCCGGAAGAGACCGCCCGTGAAGCGCTCCGCCTGGCCAGCCACAAGCTGCCTTTGAAGACCAAGTTCATCAAGCGTGAAGCTGATGTAAAGAAGACTGAAGCGGGTGGTGAAGAAGCATGAAGGCGAACGAATTGACCGCTATGACCGTGGAACAGCTCCAGGAAAAGGTCAACGAACTGAAGAAAGAGCTGTTTGGCCTTCGCTTCCAGCTTGCTACAGGCCAGCTGCAGAACACCATGCAGATCAGCGAAATCAAACGCGACATCGCACGGTGCAAGACCATCCTTCGTCAGAAGGAACAGGCCTGAGATAGTGAAAGGAGGCAGCTGGAAACATGGAAGAAAGAGGACTGCGTAAGACCAGGATCGGCGTTGTGATCAGCGACAAAATGGACAAGACCTGTGTTATTCAGATCAAGACCCGCGTCCGTCACCCGCTGTATGGCAAAATCATGAATCAGACCAGCAAGATGAAGGTTCATGATGAAAATAACGAATGCGGTATCGGCGATACCATTAAAGTAATGGAGACCCGCCCGCTGAGCAAGGACAAACGCTGGCGCCTGGTAGAGATCATCGAAAAGGCGAAGTAAGCACGCTAAACAAGGAGGAAAAACCCTATGATTCAGCCGCAAACCCGGCTTAAGGTGGCCGACAATTCCGGCGCCAAGGAAATCATGTGCATCCGTGTGCTGGGCGGTTCTTTCCGGCGTGACGGCAGCATCGGTGATATCATCGTAGCCAGCGTCAAAACCGCGACCCCCGGCGGCACTGTGAAGAAGGGCGAAGTCGTTAAGGCTGTTATCGTCCGGATGCGCAAGAACAAGCGTCGCCCCGACGGCAGCTACATTAAATTCGATGACAACGCCGCCGTCATCATCAATGATCAGAAATTGCCCCGCGGGACCCGTATTTTCGGGCCTGTGGCTCGCGAGCTGCGTGAGAAGGACTTCATGAAGATCGTCTCCCTGGCTCCCGAAGTACTGTAAGGAGGCGGAACGGTTATGCATGTAAAGACCAAAGATACCGTCATCGTCATCACCGGTAAGGACAAGGGCAAGAAAGGCAAGATTTCCGCCGCTTTCCCGAAACTGAACCGTGTAACGGTCGAAGGCGTGAACATGGTTACCAAACACCAGAAGTCCCGCAACGCGATGCAGCCCGGCGGCATTATCCACAAGGAAATGCCCATCGACGCCAGCAACGTGATGCTGGTCTGCCCCAAGTGCGGACAGGCGACCCGCGTAGCCCACAAAGTTGACAAGGTTGAGGGCGAAAACGGCAAGATGAACCGCAAGATGATCCGCGTCTGCAAGAAGTGCAACGCTGAAATCGACTGATAAAGGAGGAAGAGCCAAATGGCTACCAGAATCAAGGAAAAGTATCTGGCCGAGGCTGTTCCTGCTTTGCAGCAGAAGTTCGGCTACAAGAACGTCATGGAGATCCCCAAGCTGACCAAGATCGTGATCAACATGGGTCTCGGTGATTGCAAAGACAACGCCAAAGCCATGGAAATGGCTGTGAATGAACTGACTACGATCGCCGGACAGAAGCCCCTGGTTACCAAGGCTAAGAAGTCCATCGCGAACTTCAAGGTCCGCGAGGGAATGAATGTCGGTGCCAAGGTCACTCTTCGCGGTGAGCGTATGGAAGAGTTCATGGACAAGCTCGTATCTGTCGCGCTGCCCCGTGTACGCGACTTCCGCGGCGTGAGCACCAAGGCCTTTGACGGCCGCGGCAATTACGCTCTGGGCATCCGTGAACAGCTGCTGTTCCCCGAAATCGAGTATGACAAGGTTGAGAAGATCCGCGGAATGGAAATGATCTTCGTGACCACCGCCAAGACCGACGAGGAATGCATGGAACTGCTGAAGCTGTTGGGCATGCCCTTCGCGCAGGCGTAATTGAAGGAGGAAGAAAAAAGTGGCTAAGCTGAGCATGAAACTCAAGCAGTCAAGAGAACCCAAGTTCTCCACTCGCGCTTACACCCGCTGCCGCATCTGCGGCCGCCCCCACAGTGTGCTGCGCAAGTACGGTGTGTGCCGTATCTGCTTCAGAGAGCTGGCCTATAAGGGCCAAATCCCCGGTGTCCGCAAGGCCAGCTGGTAAGCGGGGAAGAAACGGAAGGAGGTTCTAATCTCATGGTAGTGAACGATCCCATCGCCGATATGCTCACCCGCATCCGTAACGGTCAGGTTGCTCGTCATGACGCAGTGACCATGCCCGCCAGCAACACGAAGAAAGCCATCGCGAAGATTCTGCTGAACGAAGGCTACGTGAAGGCTGTGGATTACATCGATGACGGCCTGCAGGGCGAAATCAAAATTACTCTCAAGTATCTGAACGGCAAACAGACTCCCGTGATCGCGGGTCTGAAGCGCATCAGCAAGCCCGGCCTGCGTGTATACGCTCGCTGTGAGGAACTGCCCAAGGTTCTGGGCGGTCTGGGCATCGCTATCATCAGCACCAGCAAGGGTCTGATGACTGACAAGGAAGCACGGAAGAACGACATCGGCGGCGAAGTGCTTGCTTACATCTGGTAATAACCGACACGCTATAGGAGGTGCGACAAAATGTCTCGAATCGGAAAGCTTCCGATCACTGTCCCCGCGGGCGTGACGGTTACGGTTGACGAGAACAATCTGGTGACTGTCAAGGGCCCCAAGGGCACGCTCAGCCAGCAGGTCAATCCCGTGATCACCGTGAAGCAGGAGGGAAACATCCTGACCCTCGAACGCCCCACGGACGCCAAGCCCCACAAGGCCATGCACGGTCTGTACCGCGCGCTGGTCAACAACATGGTCGTCGGTGTGACCGACGGATTCAGCAAGACTCTGGAAATGGTCGGTACCGGTTACCGCGCCAGCGTTGAAGGAAAGACGCTGACCATCAACATCGGTTTCAGCCATCCCGTGATTCTGGAAGCTCCTGAAGGAATCACCTATGAAACGCCCAACCAGACCACCATCGTGGTCAAGGGCAGCAACAAACAGCAGGTCGGCAACCTTGCCGCGGATATCCGTGCCATCCGTAAGCCTGAACCCTATCTGGGCAAAGGCATCAAGTACAAGGATGAGTACATCCGCCGCAAGGAAGGCAAGGCCGGTAAGAAGTAAGAGAGGGAGTGACTGCAAATGTTCAAAAAGCGTGACCGTAATGAAGTGCGCGTGATTCGTCACGAACGGGTACGTAAAAAGATCAGCGGCACCCCCGAAATGCCGCGTCTGAGCGTTTATCGCTCTAACA
>CALCUD010000150.1 GCA_937906775.1 uncultured Clostridia bacterium | reverse complement strand
CATAGATGTTCATAATCAATCAAGACTTTACATAAACTGTCATCAGTAATCCAAACAAGGTCAGTGTGATGTTTACCACCGGCCCCGTCAAAGCCTTCAAAGCCAATAAAATCAAGCATCGCCAGTCCCACAGTTTATCGGCTGCGAATCAAAAGGCCGTGGCGGGCGATCCGACCGTCAGCCCGGTGGGCTGCCGCCGCAGGCGAAAGGAGGTGAGCCCGTTGGTGCGAAAAGGAGTACAAGGCCTGCTACAAGGGCCCTGTGCGACTATTGAGCGAACGGACTTCGAATCCCGTCGTGTTCACTCTTCAAGAAGCAAGTAAAGCAAAGTGGCTGTTGCATATTTACGAAATCGTCACTCTGCTTTGCTTATAGCATGCTTCGCGCCGATTGACAAACGGGGGGGCTGTTTTGCTTGACGACATAATCCGGTAAGTCGTGCGAATTCGCTGATTGCCAGGTGAGCGGAAGTATACAGAGGATCGTAGTGGTGAAAAGCATCCGGGAGGGCATTTTTACTGGTTTGAGCCGCGAGGATCCGGACACACAGCCTGTTAGGGAGTGGGCGAATGAGGGAAACGCCGGCCTGGCTGTGACGTTTGATTTTGCTCTGCTTTCTGATATAATGTGTTTGATCATATACGGACTCTACAGATTCAGGAAACAAAAAGCGGCGGTTCACCCGTACGCGGAAAGATCAATGACCCTGGAAAAGGAGAATGATACCGATGAAAAAGATCCTGACTGCTATCGTTTTTCTGATCCTGACCGTTGGATGTGCTTCTGTCTGCGCGGAAGACGCGGACCGGCCGAAGGAACCGGTGTTTTCTGTTCCAGGCGGATTTTATGACGAACCGCTTACGCTGGAACTGATATCCCCGGACGGGGCGGAGATCCGGTATACGTTGGATTCCACGCCGCCCGCGACGATGGACAGCGCATTTCTTTACGAAAGACCTATTCCGATCGCCAACCGGGACGCGGAAGAGAACACGATCAGTGCCATCCGGGATATCACGCTGAACTGGTATATGCCGCAGCAGGAACCCGTCCAGAAAGCCACCGTGGTCCGGGCCGTTTGCGTCGGAGCGGACGGGCAGGTCAGCGATGAGGTGATCCAGACTTATTTCATTGGCCGGACGGAATCCTATTACCGGACGATGGACACGATCAGCCTCGTAACGGATCCCGCCAACCTGTTCGGTGACGCAAACGGGATCTTTGCGATCGGAAACACCTATTATGAGTGGAAAGACAGCGATGATTACGAGGAGTATGAAAACCCCTCAGACTCCCGCTATCCGACGAATTACAACCAGCGCGGACGCGAATGGGAACGCCCCGCCTGCATTCAGGTTTTCAATCAGGGGAAGTCCGTCCTGGATCAGCATGTCGGCATCCGCGTCAAAGGCAACTGGACCCGGGCGAACGCGCAGAAGAGCCTGAACATTTACGCGCGGAAGGAATACGGTAAGGGCAAGATGAAATACGATTTCTTCGGCGGAAACTGCCTGGATATGAACGGATCTCCCATCACCGAATTCGACCGGATCAGCCTGCGCAGCGGCGGAAACGATTATCAGGGCGTCCGGTTCCGCGACGATCTGAATCAGGCCCTGATGGGACAGACGAATCTCGGTGTTCAGGCCAAGGCGGTTTGTATTCTGTACATCAATGGCGAGTTCTGGGGCATGTATTCCATACAGGAGAAACAGGATGACCACTATCTCGCGGCGCACTACGGCGTGGATAAAGACAATGTGACCGTGATCAAGTGCGGCAAGCTGGAGGAGGGCAGCGAGGAGATCCTGGACGAATACCGCGCGTTTTACGATTGGGCGCTGGAGGCTGATTTTTCGGATCCGGACGATTACGCGAAGCTGACGGAGACAATCTCGACGGACGAACTGATCGATCTTTTCGTCGGGGAAAGCTACGTCGGGAATTATGACTTCGCCATCCTGATCAACAACTGGATCATGTGGCGCGTCAACGAGCCGGACGGAACCCCTTACGGCGACGGGAAATGGCATTTTCTCGTGTATGATACGGAATATTCCCTGGGACTGTACGATCAGCTGCAGACCGCTTACGATTTTGATTATCTGAACAACATGGATATTGACGCTTCCGATCTGGCCCTGCCGCAGCTGTTTTTCAACCTGGTGATGGGCAGCGGGGACTTCTGCGAACGCTTTTACGACCGTTATAACGAACTTGCGGACACCGTTTACAAATATGAAAACGTGCTTCCCTTTATTGAACGGATGATAGAACAGCAGGAGAAAGCCTGCCTCGATACGATGACGCGCTTCGGCATCACCTGGAACGATTATTACGGCGAAACGTGGAAGATCAAGGACTTTTTCATCCAGCGCAGGGAGTATGCGCTGGCGTCTCTGCAGAGCTTCTGCAGCGATTGACGGACAGGCGATGCTCCATAATTTGTTCGTACAATAGTGAAAACGTTGCAGAAATCGGATGGCCTGTGATAAAATAGCAGCAGAAAAAACGCGCACAGGAGGATCGCGCCAATGAGTATGGAAAACATGCCCGACGTCAGAAAAATCGGCAGAGGAACGATGTGGAGCCACCGGTACAATCTTTTTTCCGTGAAAGTATATACACCGGAGAACGACCTTCCGGGACAGGTAATCAATTTCGGATTCAAAGCGCCGGAACTGGTCGTTTTTGAAGAGCATGCCCTGACGGAAGAGGCTGCGGCGGATCATGCCCGGGAAAGCGGACTGGAAGCCCTGGCCGCGTCTTTCGACAGCAGCGTGATCTATGTCTGTCCCAATTCATCCCGGGGCTGGGAAGACGCGGATCCCGGATTGTACGCGGAGCTGGTCAGCGAATCGAAGATCGGACCGTTTTACGAAAACGGCGTCCTCATCCAGAAGGATTTCTTCGGCCACGGTCCGGACCGGTATTACATCCGCGGCGCGATCTTCCGGATCTGCCTGTACGGCCGTGGCGCCGCGGCGGATTTCATCGCCCGGAACTGCCTGAAAACGCTGCAGGGCGAATATCTGTGGGGACCGGGCGAGATCACGCCTTCCGCCGTATGCCTGGAGAGGCTGAGCGTCCTCCCGGAACCGGAGCGGGACGACATCGCCGTGATCTCCGTCGGCAACAGCGAGGAGATCAATCAGGCATTCCGCGCGAAATGCAAATATCTGCTGGAAAAGGATCGGGCCGAGTATGAAAAGGACTGGCGCGGCTTTACCGTCCGGTTCAAGCGCTGGTGCGGCGTGATCGAAGAGGAACCGAATTTCTCCGTGAACGGTTCCGTGGAGGAATACGGTGTGACCGAAGTCAAAACATCCCCGGATAACAACGGCCGGTACCGCGGCACGGAAACCCATCCGCTGGGGTACTTCGCCTATTATCCGCAGGGACTGACCGATGAGGGCCGGCAACCGCTGGTGATCGCTTTCCACGGCGGCGGGGATTCCGCGCAGCATATCTGTCATGTTTCCGGATGGTGGCGAATCGCGACGCGGAACCGTTTCCTGCTGATCGCGGTCGAAAACCATATGGATGTCACGGCGACCGAAGTGCAGGAGCTGATCGCCCATCTGAAGACGAAATACCCCGTGGACGAACACCGAATCTACGCGACGGGCTTTTCCATGGGCGGATGCAAGACCTGGGATATGTTCCAGGAGTATCCGGAAACCTTCGCGGCCCTTGCCCCGATGGACGCGACTTTTGAGGTCGGCCGCAATATGTTCGGCCAGCCGGCGCCGAAAATGAACACGGATGTTCCCGTACCGCTGTTTTACGCCGGCGGCGAGGAAACGCCCCTGCCGGAACTGCCTTTCCAGGCGGATAAGTGCACGGAACGCATCGAATGGGTTTTCGGGATAAACCGCCTTCGCAAACCGTATACCGCGAAGTTCGGGGACCGCGAAAGCTGGGAAAACCGGATCTGGGGCGTTACGGGCGACCGGACGGAAAAGATCCGCGACGAGAGCCGGGACGCGATCCTGACGCTGAACCGATTTGACGATGTTGAGGGCAAAGAGATGACGGTCCTGGCATCCGTCAGCCCGCAGGGTCACGAATGCCGGGAGCACACCTGCGAAAACGCCTGGTTCTTTATGCAGGGATATACACGGTAACATCAGCAGCGAATCAGGCGCGTGAAGGGAAAGGATGGACCCCAAGTGGATCAGACGGATAAACGCCTGGCGGAGACGGCGCGGCGCGCGTGGAGCAGGAACATCCCACTTTACACGGATTTTCTGGGACTGAACGAGCAGGATATCCTGAACCGGCTGATCCCGTCGCTTCCGCCGGTGACGCTGACGTTGTCCGGCGGAGCGGCCGGCTGCGAGCGTGTGATGGCGGGGTTCGGCGTGGAGGAAGGGGAGCCTTTTCCCATTGCATGCTTAAGGATCGTTCCGAACGGGCCGCGCTTTGCCGAAACGCTCACCCACCGGGATGTGCTCGGCGCGCTGATGAATCTCGGATTCGAACGGGAACTGCTGGGGGATATTGTGATCCGCGAGAAGGAAGCCTGGGTTTTCTGTGTTCAACGGATCGCGGAATATATCACGGACAATCTGATCCAGATCCGGAAAACAGCGGTCCACTGCGAGGCGGCGTCCGCTCCCGGAGGAGAACTGTTCCGGACGGAAAGACGGGTGGTCCAGGTCTCCTCGGAACGCCTGGACGCGCTGATCGCGCGGATCTGGAACATGAACCGGGAAGAGGCCAAGGAATTGACGGCTTCTGGAAAAGTCTTTGTTTCCGGCAGGGAATGCCTGAATCCCGACGCGCGGCCGGAGGAAGGGAAGATCGTATCCGTCCGCGGATACGGAAGGTTCCGGTTTGTCGGAGCCGAATCCGTAAGCCGGAAAGGGAAACTGAATACCGTGATTGAACTGTATGTATAAATCAAAGCCGGTGTGAGACGTTCCTCACACCGGCTGATTTTTTGATTTCCGGGATTACAGACTCCGGGGCGCGAAGCCGATTTTT
>CALCUD010000149.1 GCA_937906775.1 uncultured Clostridia bacterium | reverse complement strand
GATTTCCGGGGAAGCCAGAAACTGACCGCTCTGAAAGAGGTATACGGAAAATGAAGAAACTGTTGGCACTGATCCTGTCCTTCCTGATGCTGAGCTGTATGACAGCCGTTATGGCGGAAGAGATCGAGTTTGATGATGACAGCAATGATCCGGCAGGATACGCGTGGGTCTATAACGGTCCGAAATACGAATACGACCGGCTGACCGTCGGTAATACGACCGCGTTGAGCGGAAAGTTTGCAACACAGATGTTCGGGGGAAACACGGCGGATCTGGACGTTTATACGCTCCTTAATGACTATAATCTGGTCAAGTGGGATTATGACGAAGGTCTGTTTGTTCTGAACGACAGAATCGTCAGCAATGCGGAGAGTCTGCAGGTGTATGTGGATGAGCAGGGAAACAGGACATATCCGATCGCGCTGGACGGTCTGAAAGATCTGGATATCACCTATTCCGACGGTACGCCTATTACCGCTTATGACTATGCGTTCAGTATCCTGCTGCAGACCAGCCCGGAGGCGGCGAGCCTGGGAGCGAACAATCAGCTGTTCCGGAATATCCGGGGGATTGATGAATACCAATCCGGCAGCCGCAATTATCTTTCGGGGGTCAAAGTAGTCAATAAGTATCTGATCAATATTACGATCAGCAGCGATATGCAACCTTTCTTTTATGAACTGGGCCTGTTATGGTGCTATCCCATGCCGATCCATGTGATCGCACCCGGATGCGAGGTCAGAAATGACGGATTGGGAAGTTATATTACAGGCGACTTTTCCGCAGACCTGCTGAATCAAACGCTGCTGGATGAAAAAACGGGTTATCTGACTCATCCTTCCGTTATCAGCGGTCCTTATCAGCTGACAAGTTTTGACGGAGTGACCGCTGAATTTGAAATCAACCGGAAGCATGCTGATCCGGAAGGCCTTGTGGATGACGCAAACAGGATCCAATACCTGACCTATACGCTTGCGGAGAATGAGACAGCCATTGAAAAACTGGCAGCCGGCGAATTCGGATTGCTGAATAAACTCGTCAATAAGGATACCGTGTCAGCTGGAATTCAACTGATAGGCGACGGTAACTACAGTATGAAGAACTATGCCCGCGCGGGTATCAGCAATATCAGCTTCTGCTGTGAAAAGCCCACCGTCAGCAGCAAAGCGGTCCGTCAGGCGATCGCGTACTGCCTTGACAAACCTCAGCTTGTCAGCGATTATGCCGGGGATTACGGGCTTCCGGTAAACGGATATTACGGGATCGCTCAGTGGATGTATCAGGTGATCACAGGCGCTGCGTCTGTACAGACGGAGCTGCCTGAAAATGCAACGGATGCGGAGATCCGGGCGTATGAACAGGAGCAGGAAAACTGGAAGAAGCTGAGCCTCGGAAGCGTTCCCGTTTATGACCTGAACATTGAAGAAGCGGCGAGATTGCTGGATCAGGACGGATGGGAACTGCAGGACGGTATCCGGACAAAGGACATTGACGGACGGGTCGTCCGTCTGGAACTGACAATGATCTATCCTGAGGGAAATACGATCGCCGAATCTTTCGAAAAGAACTTTGTCAGCAATTTGGGACAGGTTGGGATCAAGCTGGAACTCGTTCCGGTGGAAATGAACGGGTTGCTTTCGTACCTGCACCGTGATAATCCCAGAAGCTGCGACATGGTTTATCTGGCAACGAATTTTGACGAGGTTTTTGAACCGTCTGCGACTTTTGATCCTGCAGACGCGGAAACCGGACGGAACAATTATTCCGCAGTCACGGATCAGGAACTCTATCAGGTTGCGCTGGAAATGAGTAAAACCGAACCCGGCCAGATGTATGAATATGAAACCAAATGGATTGCCTTCCAGGAAAAATTCATGGAAGTTCTGCCGATGATCCCGGTTTACAGCAACGCTTACTTTGATTTCCACACCTGCTGCCTTCAGAACTATTCTCCCAATGAAAACGTGACGTGGAGTGAAGCAATCCAGTACGCGTATATGAGCGACGCTCCCATGGAGAGTGAGGCTGAGGACGGAGAAGAGTTCTTCGAATAAAAAATCAGACAGAAAAACGTCTGACGGGCTTTCCGTCAGATGTTTTTTTATCTCAAATCGCAATCGTTTGCAATTTCTGTATTGCAACAGAAGAAAGGCTGTGATAAGATAAGGGAAGATCAATCAGCCAGAATATCATCCGGAGGAGAAACGAACTATGCAGTACGGATATTTCGATGAAAAGGCCCGAGAATACATTATTACCAATCCCAATACTCCGGCTCCCTGGGCAAACTATCTGGGGTCTCCGGAATACGGCGCCATTATCACAATAAACGCCGGCGGATACAGTTTTGTCCAAAGCGGCGCAGCCGGCCGCATCATCCGGTATACCTTCAACCAGTTTGACGAGCCAGGACGGTACATTTATATCCGCGATGATGAAACCGGCGATTTCTGGTCCGCCAGCTGGGCTCCTGTCCGGAAGCCTTTGGATCAGTTCAAAACCGAATGTCACCACGGGACTAGCTATACCGAATTTATCAGCGAGTATAACGGGATCCGTAGCCGCGCCATGTACTATGTTCCCATGGGCGCAACGCATGAAGTCTGGCGGATCAGCCTGGAGAATCTTTCAGGCCGTCCCCGGAAGCTCAGCGTGTTCGGCTATGCCGAATTCACCTGTGAAAGCTTCTACACACAGGATCTGGTCAATCTCCAGTATACGCAGTTCATCACCAGGACTGAATTCAAAAATGATTTTATTCTTCAGCGGATCAATGAGTACTGCCATGTCCGTGAAGACGGAAGCAACGGCAGCGAACGTTTCTTTGGCGCGGCAGGAACTCCGGTCGTCAGCTATACAGGCCGGCGGGAGCAATTCCTCGGGCGCAATCATTTTGACAAACCTCTTTCCGTAGCGAACGGTCAGTGCGACAACAGCCTGAATTACAATGCCAACCCCTGCGGCGCGCTGCAGCTGAATATGGATCTTCCGGCTGAGGGAAGCAGGACTGCCGCTTTCCTGCTGGGACAGAAAACCGAGTTCGAAGCCCGGAAGATTATAGACCGTTATGCTGATACCGCTGCTGCCGTGGACAGTGAAGTTTCAGAACTGATCCGTTACTGGCACGGTGAACTGGACAATCTGAAGATTCATACTCCGGACGCACGGTTCAACAGTATGGTCAACACCTGGAATGCATTCCAGTGCTTCACGACATTTGTCTGGAGCCGTGCAGCAAGCCTGATCTACTGCGGAGAACGGAACGGATACGGTTACCGTGATACCGTCCAGGATATTCAGGGAATCATGCATCTGGATCCTGAACTGGCCCGGAAACAGCTGACTTTCATGCTCAGTGCCCAGGTCCATCACGGCGCCGGACTTCCGCTGGTCAAATACAGCCACAATCCCGGACACGAGGATACTCCGGACGATGAGAGTTATGTCAGATCGACCGGTCATCCGCATTACCGTGCGGACGACGCGCTGTGGCTGTTCCCGACAGTTTACAAGTATGTTGCTGAAACCGGAAATCTGTCATACCTTGATGAGGAGATTCCGTTTGCCGACAAGGACTCGGGAACTGTTCGCGAACACCTGAAACGCGCTATCGATTTCAGCATGAACCATCTGGGAACGCATGGCATGCCCGCCGGCCTGCACGCCGACTGGAACGACTGCCTCCGCCTTGGCGCTACGGGCGAGAGTACTTTCGTGGCTTTCCAGCTCTACTACGCGCTCCGGATCATGCAGGAATTCTGCGAGAATGAACCGGATTATGTCGCGTGGCTGAAGGAAAAGGCTGAGGATCTGTTAAAGATCATCAATCAGTATTGCTTTGAGGATGACCGGTTTATTCGCGGATATACCGAAGCGGGCCAGATCATCGGCAGCAAGAAAGACAAAGAAGCCTCCATGTGGATGAATCCTCAGAGCTGGGCAGTGATCTCCGGCGGCGCGACAGCGGAACAGGCTGAAAAGATCCTGCAGACCGCTTATGAAAAACTGAACACCCCTTACGGAGTTGAACTGATGAATCCCGCTTACCGTTATGAAGCTTTCGACGGCGCAGCCATGATCCTTTTCAACCCCGGAACAAAAGAAAACGGCGGCATCTTCTGCCAGATCCAGGGGTGGGCGATCCTGGCGGAAGCCCTGTGCGGACACGGGAACCGTGCTTTTGATTACTTTGCGGAAAGCAGTCCCGCCTCCTTTAATGAGGATGCGGATCGCCGTGTGATCGAGCCCTATGTACACGGACAGTTTATTGAGGGACATGACAGTCCTTATGCCGGACGCAGTCATGTTCATTGGCTGACCGGTACCGCAAGCACGGTTATGGTTGGCTGTGTTGAAGGAATCCTGGGGCTTCGGCCGACCACCAAAGGTATTGTGATCTCACCTGCAATTCCTTCCGAATGGAACGGATTTACCATGGAGAAGATTTTCCGCGGGAAAAAACTGAATATCACCGTGGACAACAGTGCGCATAAGGAAGGTCATCCTGCCGCGTATATCGTGAACGGAGTAAAACGTGAAGCGGGCCTGATCGCGGACAGCGAATTAAAAGAAGTCAATGAGATTACCGTGATTATGTAACCTGTGTTCAACAACGGGCTGCTGGAGATCAGCAGCCCGGTTTTTTGGAGGGATTTGATGAAAATCATCGCCCGGATCCGGAATGACTATACGGAAAAGTTCGGCGTTCCGAGACAGAGCGGACTGGTGCAGGAAGTGATCTCGGAGATCATTTTTGAGAAAGCCTACCGTGTTCCGGAAGCATTCCGGGGAATCGGGGAGTTTTCCCATCTGTGGCTGATCTGGGGTTTTGACAGGGCGGAAAGGGACACATGGTCACCGACGGTACGGCCTCCGCGCCTGGGCGGAAACAAGCGAATGGGCGTTTTTGCAACGCGGTCTCCTTTCCGGCCCAATGCTGTCGGACTGAGCTGCGTCCGTTTACTGTCCGTCCATGAGGACAAAGAGAACGGAACAGTTCTGACGGTTGCCGGGGCCGATATGATGAACGGTACGCCAATCTATGATATCAAACCGTACCTTCCATACACCGACAGTCATCCTGAAGCGACCGGCGGATTTACGGACAGGACGGAAAAGCGCCGAGTTGAAGTTGTGATTCCGGAACAGATCCGGAAGACACTGGGGGAAAGAAAGACAGAGGCGCTGACAGCGGTTCTTCGTGAGGATCCGAGACCGGCTTATCAGGAAGATAACGATCGGGGATACGGATTTCTCTTCGGCGGATTTAATATCCGGTTTTCGGTATGCGACGGCATTCTGACTGTGACCGGTATTTCAGAGAGCAACGGGGACGGAACGTGACAGATCCCCTTCGGTCGGACACATTCTGATTCTGAGCCGTACATTCTGTCTTCATCAACAGGACACGGAAGAAAAATGGATTGTATTGCAAGTGTTTTTCACTTGCAATTTTCGTGTTTTGGGTGCATAATATCATCAGTGGTTCGAAAATAACCCAGTGGGACAAAAATGGCCCACAACAGATTGAAGGAGGATGGAACATATGGATCGCGTATATAATTTCTCTCCGGGACCTTCCCAGCTGGCTTTGCCCGTACTCGAAAAAGCACAGAAGGATCTTGTCTGCTATGGTGAAACCGGTATGAGCGTGATGGAAATGAGCCATCGCAGCAAGATGTATACCGATATATATGACAAAACAGTCGCGGATCTGCGGGAACTGATGAACATCAACGATGACTATGAAGTTGTTTTCCTGCAGGGGGGCGCTACGCAGCAGTTTTCAGCGGTACCGCTGAATCTGATGGTTAATAAAAAGGCTGATTATATTGATTCCGGCAATTTTGCCCATCTGGCGGCAGAGGAAGCTAAACGTTACGGCGAAGTCAATGTGGTGGCCAGCAGCCGTGAGGACGTATACACCTACATCCCCGATGTCAATGCGATTCAGTACAGCGATGACGCGGATTATCTGCATATCACGCAGAATAACACCATCTACGGCACCCGCTTTGTGGAACTGCCCAAGACCAAAGCTCCGATCGTTGCTGACGCGAGCAGCATGATCCTGAGCGAGGAAATGGATGTAACGAAGTACGGTGCGATCTATGCCGGCGCTCAGAAGAACATCGGACCGAGCGGTCTGTGCGTTCTGATCGTCCGGAAGGATCTGCTCGGCAACGCGATGGATATTTGTCCCAAGCTGCTGAACTGGGAAGTTCAGGCGAAGGCGGGGAGTATGTACAATACACCTAACACCTGGGGCATTTATCTGGCAGGTCTGACATTTGACTGGCTGAAGAGCATCGGCGGTGTCAAAGCGATCGAAAAGGTCAACATTGAGAAGGCCGCGAAACTTTATGATTTCCTCGACAACAGCAAACTCTTCAAGGCGACTGCCCAGGCGAAATACCGTAGCCGCATGAATGTTACTTTTGTCACCGGCGATGCCGACAAGGACGCGGCTTTTGTTAAGGCTGCCGCGGCTGAAGGACTGGTCAATCTGAAGGGACATCGCAGCGTCGGCGGTATGCGCGCCAGCATCTATAACGCTATGCCCATGGAAGGCGTGGAAAAACTGATCGCCTTTATGAAGAAGTTCGAAACCGAGAACGCGTAAGGAGATACGAGTATGTACAAAATTCAAACGCTGAACGCGATTTCCGACATCATCCATACCCAGCTGAGCGCGGATCAGTATACTGTCAGTAAGGACGAGCCCATTCCGGATGCTATTCTGGTACGGAGCGCCGCCATGCATGACATGGAGTTCCCGGAAAGTCTGCAGGCGATCGGCCGTGCAGGCGCCGGCGTTAACAACATTCCGATCGACCGCTGCTCAAAGGAAGGCATTGTTGTCTTTAATACGCCCGGTGCAAACGCCAACGCGGTGGCTGAACTTGTGATCGCCGGCCTCCTGATGAGCGGGCGGAATATTGCGGGCGGTATCGATTGGGCAAAAACGCTGAAAGGTCAGGGCGCCGAGGTCGGCAAGCTTGTCGAAAAAGGAAAGAGCCAGTTTGTCGGTCCTGAAATGCGCGGCAAGACATTGGGCGTTATCGGTCTGGGAGCGATCGGCGCGATCGTTGCGAACGGCGCCAGCCGCGGTCTGGGCATGAATGTTATTGGTTACGACCCATTTATCAGCGTTGAAAGCGCATGGAGTCTGAGTACAACGATTCACCGCGCCGCCAGCACGGATGAGGTTCTGGCACAGGCTGACTATATCACTTTCCATATCCCGCTGAACGACAAGACCCGCGGCACGATCAATGCGGATATGATTGCCAAGATGAAAGACGGTGCCGGGATTCTGAACTTCTCCCGCGGCGAACTGGCCGATACCGCGGCTGTGCGTGAAGCACTCGCGAGCGGAAAACTGTCCAGCTATGTGACGGATTTCCCCAGCGATGATATGCTGAACGTCGAAAAAGTTGTCTGCATTCCGCATCTGGGTGCCAGTACTCCTGAAAGCGAAGAGAACTGCGCCAGCATGGCGGCTGCGGAGATCAGAGACTATCTGGAAACCGGCAGCATCCACAACAGCGTCAATTTCCCGGAACTTCAGCTCGGAGCGCCGGAGGTTGCGCGTGTTCTGGTCCTGCATGAAAACATCCCCAATATGATCAGCACAATCACCAGCGCCGCCGCTCAGGAAGGCCTGAATATTGAAAACATGATCAACAAGAGCCGGAAAGAACTGGCAGTGACCGTGATGGAAATGAAAGAACTGCCCAGCAAGGAAGCTCTGAGCTATCTGTCGCATCTGCCCGGGATCATCCGGATCCGTACTTTTGCGAACAGCTGAGGATTGGATCAATCAAATTGCAGCCATCCGGTTTCGTTATGCGGAATCAGGATGGCTCCTTTCTTGTTTTGGGTGAAGGGTTTATTCACGGATATGAAGAATGAATACTCAGGAGAAATCCGGAAGGAGAGAACGCAAGATGAAATCAGGAAAAAAGGGACTCGGCATCTCGTTCAATTCGCCGGCTGTACTGGCTTTTGTGGGAATCTGTCTGCTGGAACGGATCCTGTCGGAGATCACGGGTGGAAACAGTACGGACACGTTTTTTTGCGTATACAGGTCCAGTTTACTGAATCCGATGACATGGATCCGTTGTGTGACGCATATTTTCGGACACGCGGACTGGAATCACTTTATCGGAAACATGATGTATATTCTTATTCTCGGACCGATGCTTGAAGAGAAACACGGAACGAAAAACATTATCCTGGTGGTGTTGGCAACCGCATTGATCACAGGGATAGCAGATATGCTGTTTTTCCCGAAATATCGTTTTCTGGGCGCAAGCGGAGTCGTGTTTGCATTTATTCTCCTGTCTTCCATTACAGTCACAGAAGAGGGGAAGATCCCCCTTACGTTTATTCTGGTAGCTCTTCTTTACATCGGGCAGCAGATTTACGAAGGAATCACTGTCAAGGATCAGGTTTCCCAGATCACACATATTATCGGTGGCGGGACGGGATCGGTACTCGGATTTATATTGAGCCATCAGAAGAGCAAAGGAACTTCCGGAACGGTCATTCGTTTTTGAACACGGATGCTTTGAACACGATAGAAAATGAATAAGAAACGGTCCCGCTCCTTTCGAGGAACGGGACCGTTTTTGATAGATGGAATAATCAATAGATATAGGAATCCTTGATCTCAATATCCTTGTAGCGGCGCATGCCTGTACCGGCCGGGATCAGTTTGCCCAGGATGACGTTTTCTTTCAGACCGATCAGCGGATCGACCTTGCCGCGGATTGCGGCTTCGGTCAGAACGCGTGTGGTTTCCTGGAAGGAAGCGGCGGAGAGGAAGCTTTCCGTAGCCAGAGAGGCCTTGGTGATGCCCAGAAGGATGCGCTTCGCAACGGCGGGAGTTCCGCCGGCGAGAATCGCGTCACGGTTGGCTTCTTCGAAACGGAAGATGTCGACCAAAGAGCCGGGCAGAAGATTCGTGTCGCCGGAATCCTCAATGCGAACCTTACGGAGCATCTGGCGGACGATGATTTCGATATGCTTGTCGCTCACGCCGACACCTTGCAGACGGTAAACGCTCAGAACTTCCTTCAGGAGGTATTCCTGAACGGCCTTGACGCCGAGGATACGGAGCAGATCATGCGGATTGACGGAACCTTCCGTCAGTTCAGTACCGGCATCCACATGATCCCCTTCAGCAACCTTCAGGCGGCTGCCATAGGTGATCTGATAAACCTTCTGCTCATTGGGATCCTCGTCGGAGGTGATAACAAGCTCGCGGCGTTTTTTGGTCTCCTGCATGGAAACCGTACCGGAAATCTCAGCCAGGATGGCGTCGCGTTTGGGCTTGCGGGCTTCAAACAGTTCTTCAACGCGGGGAAGACCCTGGGTAATGTCATCGGCACCCGCGATACCGCCGGTATGGAAGGTACGCATGGTCAGCTGAGTACCGGGCTCGCCGATAGCCTGAGCTGCAATGATACCGACCGCTTCACCGACATCGACTTTACCGCCGTGGGCCATGTTCTCGCCGTAGCAGCGGGCACAGACACCGTTTTCGGTACGGCAGGTGAGGACGGAACGAACAGTCGCCTTTGTGATGCCGCGTGAAACGATTTCCTTTGCCATCTGGTAGTCGATCGGATCATTCAAGCGAACAATGATCTCACCGGTGACAGGATCTGTGATATCCTCCGCGGCTGTACGGCCGCGCAGACGATCTTCCAGAGATTCAATGGATTGTTTGCCGCTCATGAGCTCGGACACGGTGATCCCGCGAACCTTTTCATTGCGGAGAGCAAAACAGTCTTCCTCACGGACAATGACTTCCTGAGATACATCGACCAGACGGCGCGTCAGATAACCTGAGTCGGCGGTACGGAGAGCGGTATCGGCCAGAGACTTACGGGAGCCGTGGGAACTGAGGAAGAACTCAAGAACTGTCAGACCTTCACGGAAGTTTGCCCGGATAGGCAATTCAATGGTTTTGCCGGAAGGAGAAGCCATCAGTCCGCGCATGCCGGCAAGCTGGGAAACCTGCGCGGAAGAACCGCGGGCGCCGGAATCGGTCATCATGCGGATCGGATTGAATTCATCCAGATTCGGAAGAATCTGATCGCGAAGGTTGCGCGTGCAGTCGCCCCAGATGGTAATAACGCGGTTGTAGCGTTCATCTTCGGACAGAAGACCGCGGCGATAGAGGCTGTTGACCTTGCGTACGGCTTCGTCAGCCTCTTCCAGCATGGTTTTTTTGCACTCAGGAACTTTGATATCCGCCACAGACACCGTGATGGCGCCGCGGGTGGAATACTTGAAGCCCAGAGCCTTGATGGCATCCAGAACCTGAGCGGTACGATGTTCGCCCTGGGTGCGGAAGCACATATCAACGATCTTTGACAGCTGCTTTTTGCCGACCAGTTCATCGATTTCAAGCTCAAACATATCATCCAGGCATTCACGCTTACGGAAGCCGAGATTCTGCGGGAGAGCTTCGTTGAAGATCAGGCGGCCCAGCGTGGTATCGATCAGTTTGCTGCCTGTCTGATCTTCGAAAGTGCGCTCGATACGGACTTTGATCGGACTTTGAAGGGTAATCTGCTCAAGCGCATAAGCCATCTGCGCTTCATCCATGGAGGAGAAGACGCGGCCGGCACCCTTGCCGTTGGGATTGATAATCGTCAGATAATAGCAGCCGATAACCATGTCCTGAGAAGGGGAGATAACAGGACGTCCGTCCTGCGGCTTCAGGATATTGTTATGGGCAAGCATCAGGAAACGCGCTTCAGCCTGCGCTTCCATGGAGAGCGGGACATGAACAGCCATCTGGTCGCCGTCGAAGTCAGCGTTGAAGGCGGTACAGGCCAGCGGATGCAGTTTGATCGCCTTACCTTCGACAAGGATCGGCTCAAAGGCCTGAATGCCCAAACGGTGCAGAGTAGGAGCACGGTTCAGCAAAACCGGATGATCCCGGATGACTTCTTCCAGGATGTCCCACACTTCAGGACGGACCTTTTCAACCGCACGCTTGGCGGACTTGACATTGTGACTGATCTTCAGATTGACCAGACGTTCCATGACGAAGGGCTTGAACAGTTCCAGCGCCATTTCCTTCGGCAAACCGCATTGATACAGCTTGAGTTCAGGACCGACAACGATAACGCTGCGGCCGGAGTAGTCAACACGCTTGCCCAGCAGATTCTGGCGGAAACGGCCCTGTTTACCGCGAAGAAGATCGGACAGGGATTTCAGAGCGCGGTTGCCGGGACCTGTGACAGGGCGTCCGCGACGACCGTTGTCGATCAGAGCGTCAACCGATTCCTGCAGCATGCGCTTTTCGTTGCGGACGATAATATCCGGCGCGCCGAGCTCCAGAAGTCTCTTCAGACGGTTGTTGCGGTTGATGACACGGCGATACAGATCGTTCAGATCGGAGGTGGCGAAACGACCGCCGTCGAGCTGAATCAGGGGACGGAGATCCGGAGGGATAACAGGAACGACCGTCAGGATCATCCATTCAGGTTTGTTGTGACTGGTTCGGAAGGATTCGACAACTTCCAGACGCTTGACTGCACGGGAGCGTTTCTGACCTTCGGTTTCGCGGTCGCGTTCCTTTTCAGTCAACTGTGCGATCTCAGCCTTCAGATCGGCGGAAAGCTTATCCAGATCCAGAGCTTTCAGCATATCCTGAACAGCTTCGGCACCCATCTTGGCGACGAAGGAACCCTTCCCGCAACGGGCTTCGATCTCACGGTAGCGCGCGTCATTGATCAGTTCATACTGCTTCAGTTCGGTTTCTTCAGCGTTGCCAGGATCCAGAACAATGAAGTTGGCAAAATAAAGAACCTTTTCAAGATTGCGGGGAGAAATATCAAGAAGCATGCCCATCCGGCTGGGGATCCCCTTAAAATACCAGATATGGCTGACAGGGGCGGCCAACTGGATATGCCCCATGCGCTCACGGCGCACTTTGGCGCGTGTGACCTGAACACCGCACTTGTCGCAGATCTTATCCTTGTCTTTGAATTTGATCCGCTTATATTTTCCGCAGTTGCATTCCCAATCCTTAGTGGGCCCGAAGATGCGTTCGCAATACAGGCCGTCCTTTTCAGGTTTCAGGGTGCGGTAGTTAATGGTTTCGGGCTTGGTAACCTCCCCGTGGGACCAGGCAAGGATCTGCTCGGGGGAAGCCATTCCGATCTGGATGGAATCAAGGTTGGAAAGTTCGAACAAAGGGTTCCACACTCCCTTCAAAATGTGTCGGTCAACGGCTTGAGGCCGGATTACAGGTCGTCATCCAGATTGATATCGGTCAGATCGTCCACGCTGAAGTCTTCGAGATCGCCAAGATCGGATTCATCAATGGAGAAATCGTCTTCAGATTCTTCGGAAGAAGAGCCGAGATCCAGATCATCCGCGGACATGCTGAAGGCTTCTTCTGCAGCGCGCTCCGCATCCTCATCGAGGTCAATGACAGGTGCGGTTTCGGCGGAAGACTCGGAAGCGCGTCCGGCACGGGCGAGCGGATCGGGCATCGCCATGTCTTCGGGATCCAGTTCAGGAATCTCAATCTCGTTCATATTCGCGTCGAGGACACGGACATCGAGACTCAGCGCCTGCATTTCTTTCAGCAGGACCTTGAAACTTTCCGGAACGCCGGGCGTCGGAATGTTCTGGCCCTTGATGATTGCTTCATAGGTCTTGACACGGCCAACGGTATCGTCGGACTTGACGGTCAGGATCTCCTGGAGGGTATTGGCGGCGCCGTACGCTTCCAGCGCCCAGACTTCCATTTCACCGAAACGCTGACCGCCGAACTGGGCTTTACCGCCCAGAGGCTGCTGTGTGACGAGACTGTAGGGACCGGTGGAACGGGCATGCATCTTGTCATCGACCAGATGGTGCAACTTCAGGAAGTACATGATACCGACAGTAACGGGATTCTCAAAGTAGTCGCCCGTACGGCCGTCCCGGACGCGGATCTTGCCCTGACGGAAAAGATTCTTGCCTTCTTCGTCAAGAGCCAGCCGCATGGGCTTACCGTTGTGGAAGTGGTTTTCGTTGATATGAGGATCGTTTTCATCTTCGGGTGCGGACATCTTTTCGACGGCGTTATCGAGCTGACCGAGGATTTCCTCATAGGTTGCACCGTCAAAGACAGGCGTCGCGATATGCCAGCCGAGCGCGCGGCAGGCCAGTCCCAGATGAACTTCCAGAACCTGCCCCAGATTCATACGGGAAGGAACGCCCAACGGATTCAAAACAATCTGAAGGGGGGTACCGTCGGGCAGGAAGGGCATATCCTCTTCACGAAGGATGCGGGAAACAACGCCCTTGTTGCCGTGACGGCCGGCCATCTTATCGCCGACAGAAATTTTACGTTTCTGAGCGATATAGATCCGCACCATCTGATTGACGCCGGGAGAAAGTTCGTCTTTGTTCTCACGGGTAAAGACCTTGACATCAACGACAATGCCGCCTTCGCCGTGGGGAACGCGCAGGGAAGTATCGCGGACTTCGCGCGCCTTTTCACCGAAGATGGCACGCAGCAGCCGCTCTTCGGCTGTGAGTTCGGTTTCACCCTTGGGAGTCACTTTACCGACCAGAATATCACCGGCATGGACTTCCGCACCGATGCGTACGATACCGCCCTCATCGAGGTCTTTTATCGCGTCGTCAGAGATATTGGGAATGTCGCGGGTGATTTCCTCCGGCCCGAGTTTGGTTTCGCGGGCTTCGGATTCAAACTCTTCGATATGGATGGAAGTATAGATATCTTCCTTGACGAGTTTTTCACTCAGCAGAACAGCGTCTTCGTAGTTGTAGCCTTCCCAGGTCATGAAGCCGATCAGCGCGTTGCGGCCCAGACCAATCTCACCCTTTTCGGTGGAAGGACCGTCAGCCAGCAGATCGCCCTTTTCGATCTTCTGACCGGCAGAGACCACAGGACGCTGATTAATGCAGGTGGACTGGTTGGAACGGGCAAACTTGGTCAACAGATAGGTGTGGGATTCGCCGAAGCTGTCGCGGATGACAATATGATCCGCATCAACTTTTTCGACCACGCCATCTTCCTTCGCCAGAATGACAACGCCGGAATCATGGGCGGCGCGGTATTCCATACCGGTGGCGACCACGGGCGCTTCGGGAACGAGCAGCGGCACGGCCTGACGCTGCATGTTGGAACCCATCAGAGCACGGGTAGCGTCGTCGTTTTCAAGGAAGGGAACCATGGCAGTGGCCACAGAAACGACCTGACGGGGGCTGACATCGATATAATCGACGTTGGAAACAGGGACCTCGATGATTTCAGCCTTGTCACGGACGGTGATCCGGTCGTGAACGAATGTGCCGTCTTCATTCAGAGGCTCATTGGCGGTGGCGACCTTGTACAGGTCTTCTTCATCGGCGGTCATATAGTCGATTTCGTCAAGTACACGGCCGTTTTCCTTGTCAACTCTGCGGTAGGGGGCTTCGATGAAGCCGTATTCGTTGATGCGCGCATAGGTAGCCAGAGAACCGATCAGACCGATGTTGGGTCCTTCAGGGGTTTCAATGGGACAAATGCGGGCGTAGTGGCTGTAGTGCACGTCGCGCACCTCAAAGGAAGCGCGCTCACGGTTCAAACCGCCGGGACCCAGCGCGCTCAGACGGCGCTTATGAGTCAGCTCGGCCAGCGGGTTGGGCTGGTCCATGAACTGGGACAGCTGGGAAGAACCGAAGAATTCCTTGATAGCAGCTGATACGGGGCGAATGTTGATCAGATCGCCGGGTTTGATATCCCCGCTGTCCTGAATGCTCATGCGTTCGCGAACAACACGCTCCAACCGGCTCAGACCGATGCGGATCTGATTCTGAAGGAGTTCGCCGACACTGCGCAGACGACGGTTGCCCAGATGGTCGATATCATCGGTGGTACCGATGCCGTAGGGAAGCCCCAGCATATAACTGACGGAGGAAACAATATCGTCGGGAATGATGTGTTTCGGAACCAGGGCGGCTGCATTCTCTTTGACGGCGTCAAACAACTGCTCCGGTTCGACACTTTCGATGATGCTCTTCAGCGTGGGCAGATGGACCATTTCCAGAATGCCGGCGTCCTTCGGATCGAAGGGAAGGAAAGCGGCAGCGTCGACAAAGTTGTTGCCCACGACCTTGCGCTTTGCTCCGTCGCAATCCAGCCAGACTTCGTTGATTCCGGCGTTCTGGACAGCACGGGCTGTGTCGAGCGCGATGGTATCGCCCTTTTTGACCATGATTTCGCCGGTCCGGGGATCAACGATATCCTCGGCCGCGATATGCCCGTGAATACGGGTCGCAACGGAGAGCTTCTTATTATATTTATAACGGCCGACGCGCATCAGGTCATAACGTTTTGCGTCAAAGAAGAGAGAATTGAACAGATTGGTAGCGCTTTCGACGCTGGCGGGTTCGCCGGGCTTCTGGCGCTTGTAGATTTCGATCAGACCCTCTTCACGGGACTTGGCATTGTCACCCTTTTGAATGGTGACCATCAGACGTTCATCCTCGCCCAGCAGGTCGATGATCTCGGCGTCTGTGCCATATCCGAGCGCGCGCAGGATGACGGTGATCGGCAGTTTGCGTGCACGGTCAATACGGACCCACAGCACGTCGTTGGAGTCGGTTTCATACTCCAGCCAGGCACCTCTGTTCGGGATGATCTGGGAGGAATAGAGCGGTTTGCCTGCTTTATCCAGCGCTACGTCGAAATAGACGCCGGGAGAACGGACCAACTGACTGACAATGACGCGTTCGGCGCCGTTGATAATGAAGGTTCCGTGGTCGGTCATGAGGGGGAAGTCGCCCATGAAAACATCGGATTCTTTAATCTCGCCGGTTTCACGGTTTTTGAGACGTACAAAGACCTTGAGCGGGGCGGCATAGGTCGTGTCCCGTTCGCGGCAGCGGGCTACTGAATTTTTCGGTTCGTCGAGAGAGTAGTCCACGAATTCAAGAACGAGATTGCCGTTGTAATCGGTAATCGGAGAAACATCGTTCAGGACCTCGCGGAGATCGGTATCGAGAAAGCGTTGATAGGAGTTCTTCTGGACTTCGATGAGATTGGGCATTTCGAGAACTTCATCAATGCGCGAGAAGCTCATGCGATCGCGGAGCTTCCCCATGTGGACCTCGTGTACCATGAAAGAAATCACCCCTTATTCTGTCCGACCAGATCCGAATAGATGACGTACTTTTTCGGGCTTGCAAAGAAAGGGAAAGTCCTGTACAATGGCTAAGCACACGAAAGCACGACAGCATCTAAACGATACTGATGCAATTTTAAAGTTTATCATACGTTCAGATGTGTGTCAATGCTTTTCTTTCTTTTTATAGAAAGAAAAGTAAAGATTTCCTATTATTTATGGATGGTCTGCTGACAAACGGCAGTATTTTCAGGAGAGGAACCTAAATTGCGTAAGTACATTTTTTTTGCTTTGACCGTCGCACTGGTTTTTCTTTTTTCAAATGCACTGGCGGAAGATGTTTTGTCATCGAACGGGGCGGCAGGATCTCCAACGCCTGATCCGATTGTGACAGAGCTCCCCGTTCAGCCTGAAACGGAAGTGGAATGTACGGCTCTTCCGGATGAGTTGCCGAATCAGACTGACGTATCTGAACCCGAAGTTCCGCCTGTTGTCATTGACCGATGGAACGATCCGGAAGCTTATCCGGATTTTGAATTTCCGGAAGGAGCAGAATTGCTGGAAATCTGGTTCCCCCAGATCCATGACGCGGACGCCGCGCTGCTCGTCTACAACGGGCAGATATGGATGATCGACTGTGCGGATGATACCCGGATGGGACCGCGGGTCAATATCATGCTCGACTTTCTGCAGGTGAAAACGATTGACAGGATCATCAATACGCATCCTCATTACGACCATCTGAACGGATTGAAACGTATTGCCGACAGGATAACGGTGAAAGAGCTGGATATCTGCTTCCCGGTGAATGTCAACGAACACATGGTCAACGCGGTGAAAATTGCCAATGAAAACGGAATTGCAATATCAGAATTCGGCGATGAAGACGATCTGCCCATGGGAGACGGAAAAGTCAATCTGCACGTCTGGAAAAAGACGGATGAACAGGCGGACATGAACGAACAAAGCGCCCAGATCCGTATCACATACGGGGAACGCTCCATCCTGTTTATGGCGGATATGGAGCGGTACGGACAGCAAATTCTTCTGGAACGTGTGGAGCCGGAATTGCTTCAGTCGGATATTCTTAAATACCCGCATCACGGAAAAACAGCGATGCTTCAGGAGTGCTATGACGCTATTGCCCCGCAGATGGTCGTGATAACCAACGCAATCAGCGTACCGCATGTCCGGGAGAGTGAGAAATTTCTTCTGGCGTCAGGACAGACTCATGTTGTGTACACGGTCCGTCCGCTGGTCCATCTTGTCACAGACGGGACAACCTGGCTCTGTGAACGGGTCCACAGTGAACTCACGGTTCAATAAACCAACAGAGGGAAAGAATAAAGGAACATGAATTATCAGGAGATCAATGCGCGAACCATCGACAGATGGATTTCGGAAGAGGACGGATGGGAATGGGGGAAGCCGATATCCCATGAAACATATGAAAACGCGAAACGCGGAGATTGGGATGTCCTTCTGACGCCGGTCAGGACTGTGCCGCATGAGTGGTTCGGTAATCTGAAAGGGAAGAAGCTGCTGGGACTGGCCAGCGGCGGCGGTCAGCAAATGCCCATATTCGCGGCACTCGGCGCGGAGTGTACGGTTCTGGATTACTCGGAGAAACAACTTGAAAGTGAAAAGACGGTTGCAGAGCGGGAGGGCTATCCGATCCGGATTATCCGCGCGGATATGACCCAAAGGCTTCCGTTTGGGAATGACGAGTTTGACATCGTTTTCCATCCGGTATCCAACTGCTATGTGGAGGAAGTCCGTCCTATCTGGAAAGAATGTTACCGAATCCTGAAGAACGGTGGAATCCTGATCTCCGGTGTAAGCACTTACATGGATTTTATCGTGGACAGCGATGAAAAAGCCATTGTAAATTCGCTGCCGTTCAATCCGCTGAAGAATCCGGAGCAGATGAAGATACTGATGGATGACGATGCGGGCGTGCAGTTTTCCCATTCACTGGAGGAGCAGATCGGCGGGCAGCTGGAGGCGGGCTTCCGCCTGACGAACCTTTACGAGGACACGAACAACGTCGGACGACTGTATGAATTGGGAATTCCGTCGTATCTTGCGCTGAGGTCGATAAAATAATAATTCCGGGAACGGAATATAGCTGTATCCTCCGGAATACTTTGCCGCTCCGTTGACAGAAATTTTGTTCAGGCTCATAATAGAAGCGAAACGTTCTTTATGAACAAAACCAGATGGATCCGGAACCGATATTAAGGGGAATATGATTTGAAAACAAACAGTATTCTGACGGAAAAACTGAAAGAATCTTCGTCTGCTGTCCTGCCGGTAGTCATGATTGTCGCTGTTCTGGGACTTGCATTTGTTCCGCTTCAGACGGACCTGATGCTGGCCTTTGTGATCGGTGCGGTTTTTCTGATCGCAGGCATGGCTTTGTTCACAATCGGGTCCGATATGAGTATGACGCAGATCGGCACCCATATCGGGAGCAGTCTGACCCGTTCGGGAAAGGTGTGGCTGATCCTTTCTGTCAGCGTGCTGATGGGGATTGCGATTACTGTTTCCGAACCTGATCTGCAGGTGCTGGCCGCCAATGTTCCCGCCATTGATACGACGGTTCTGGTCATTGTGGTATCTGCCGGCGTCGGGTTCTTTCTGATGCTGAGCATGCTCAGAATTCTGAAAGGATTTCCTCTGCGGTGGATGCTGATAGCCTTTTACGGATTGATTTTGATCCTGGCCTTTTTATCCGACAGGGATTTTTTGTCCGTATCCTTTGATTCCGGAGGTGTGACGACCGGCCCGATGACCGTTCCGTTTATTATGGCCATGGGTGTCGGCGTGGCGGCAATCCGGAGTGACGCGCGTGCTCAGGAGGATTCTTTCGGGCTTGTCGGTCTGTGTTCCATCGGACCGATTCTGGCTGTTCTTGTACTCGGATTTATTTATCGGGGAGCGTCGGACAGCGCTGCCGCGTCTGTGATCACTACATTTCCCGATACGGTTGCTCTTGGACAGGGATATCTCCGGGCAATTCCGGAACAGCTTCTCGAAACAGCGGGATCCCTTTTGCCGATCATTGTGTTCTTCCTGATATTTCAGATACTCTCTCTCCGGCTGAGAAGGAAGCCGTTCCTCCATATTCTGGTCGGGCTTGCGCTTACGCTGGCCGGATTGACCCTGTTCCTGACAGGGGTCAATGTCGGGTTTTCTTCTCTGGGATACATGCTCGGAAAGCATCTGGGCACCCCTGAATGGGACTTTCTGCTGATCCCCGCGAGTATGCTGATGGGATGGTTCATCATCAACGCGGAACCCGCGGTTCATGTTCTGACAAAACAGGTGGAGGAACTGAGCGGCGGCGCGATATCTTCAGGCGTCATGCGGATCAGTCTCTCTGTCGCGGTGTCCGCCGCCATGGGACTGAGCATGTTGCGCGCCGTTACCGGACTTTCTATTCTTTGGTTTGTTATTCCCGGTTATCTGCTGGCTCTGGGGATGACATTCTTTGTTCCGGCTAAATTCACGGCCATTGCATTTGACTCCGGCGGTGTAGCCAGCGGTCCGCTGACTGCGGCGTTTATGCTGCCGTTTGCGATGGGCGTTGTGTCGGAACGGGGCGGCAATCTTATGAGCGATGCGTTCGGGCTGGTCGCGCTGGTCGCGATGATGCCGCTGATCACCGTTCAGCTGATGGGACTGATCTCTGTTGTTTCGCAGCGCCGGCTGAAGAATGAAACCGGCGATTCAGCAGGAAATACGGAAATCATTGAACTGTGGGAGGTCTGATATGGAGCTTTATTATGTGATTTCCATTCTGGACCGCGACCGCCGGAAGGCTCAGGAAAAAATCTACAAGTCATTGGGACTGCCTATGACGCTGACCATGATGGGACGTGGTACCGCTCATCCGGAGCATTTGAAGATCCGTGAGCTCGCAGCGACGGAGAAAGCTGTTCTTTCCACAATGGCGGACAGGGAAACCACCGCCAGACTGATGCGGAAAACGAAGGAAGAGATGTATATCGATATTCCCGGAAACGGCATTATGGTGGCGATTCCGGTCAAAAGCGCGGGAGGTGCAGTCAGTATGGTTTCCATGACAGGGTCCGGAGCCGTTACACCGGGAAAGCCGGAGATGGTATTCCCTTATGAACTGATCTATGTGATCCTGAATGAAGGATTTTCCGATGAGGTGATGGATGCGGCCAGGGAGGCGGGCGCCGGAGGAGGAACGGTCATCGCAGCCAAGGGAACCGGAATCCGCCAGGTGAAAAAATTCAGCGGGATGACGATCTCGGATGAAAAGGAGATCATCCTGATCGTCGCCAAATCCGCAGATAAATCGGCTATTATGCAGGCTGTTCTGGAGAACGCCGGTCCGGATTCGCCGGCCGGTGCAATCTGTTTCTCGGTACCTGTCAGCAAGGTGGCCGGTCTCCGGGTTCTGGAGGATGAATGATCCTGTACGGCAGGCGTTTGTTTTCACAAAAAACAGGCGCCTGTTTTTTTGTGAAAACGTTGACAACCAAAGGTAAGAATGATATGATATCCAAGTTGCGTTATGCTCCGAGGAGGGGTATGCCCTTTTGTGGTGCGCTTTTCCGGGAGAAAGGAGGTCTTCGGACGGATGGAAATGCTCAGAGCGGGCGGCCGGAAGGTCGTCGGAACGAAGCAGGTGACCAGGGCACTGAAGGCCGGTCTGATTTCCAGAGCCTATGTCGCCAACGACGCGGACACATTCATTTATCAGCAGGTTATCCGCGCAGCTGAAGAAGCTGGCGTCCCCTGTGTCAGAGTCCCGTCGATGAAGGAACTCGGTATGGTCTGCGGCGTGGAAGTATCCACTGCCGCCGCCGGTCTGCTGAAGTGATCCTTCCCCAAATCCGCCTTTAAGGTTCCGAGGGTTGCGGAATCTTTCAGGATATTATTCAGGAGGTGCTCTCATGCCCACAATTAATCAGCTTGTCCGTAAGGGACGTGAACGGGCCGAAAAGAAATCCACCGCTCCCATTCTGCAGGGTTGCCCTCAGAAGCGCGGCGTCTGCCTGAGCGTTAAGACTCAGACACCCAAGAAGCCCAACTCCGCTCTGCGGAAAATCGCGAGAATCCGCCTGACGAATTCCATCGAAGGTACCTGCTACATCCCCGGTATCGGCCACAACCTGCAGGAGCATAGCGTTGTGCTGATCCGCGGCGGCCGTGTGCGTGACCTGCCTGGCGTTCGTTATCACATCATCCGCGGCGCGCTGGATACTGCCGGCGTTGCCAAGCGTATGCAGGCTCGTTCCCTGTACGGCGCAAAGCGGCCCAAGAAGTAAGCGACAACCTGTGCGCGAATGCTGCCCGACGCTGCGCGTGAAAGCGCTGTCAAGTGAGACTCTCTCCCTGGAACCGGAGAGGGCCGCTGCCTGACGACGCCAGCGCTGACCGGACTTAGATCGGGTCCGGAACCGCTTGATGCTGACTTGCGGTTTGAGGGAGAGCGCCGACTATGCTTACATCAACAAAGCTAACTGAGCTAATGTAGGAGGGAATATTATGCCTCGTCGCGGTTTTGTACCCAAGCGTGAGGTTCTGCCGGATCCCGTATACGGGACCACGGTTGTGACCAAGCTGATCAATCAGACCATGGAGGACGGCAAGCGTGGTATCGCTCAGAACGTCGTCTATGATGCTTTCAATACTGTTGCCCAGAAGACCGGCAAGGAAGCGGCTGAAGTGTTCCAGGAAGCCCTGAACAATGTCGCTCCCGCCCTGGAAGTCAAGGCTCGCCGTGTTGGC
>CALCUD010000148.1 GCA_937906775.1 uncultured Clostridia bacterium | reverse complement strand
TCACGAAGGGACGCTTGTCGACTGGATCCAGGAGGCGTACGGCTGCTGTGACGGGATCATTCTGAACCCGGCGGCCTATACGCATACCAGCGTCGCGCTGCTTGACGCATTGAAGGCGGTCGCGATTCCGACGGTCGAGGTCCATCTTTCCGACGTTTCCGCGCGGGAGGATTTCCGGCAGGTTTCCTATGTCCGCGCGGCGTGCGTCGCGACGGTGGCCGGGAAAGGCTTTGAAGGATATGCGGAAGCGATCCGGATTCTGAAGACATACGCTTGAACAGAAGCCGTTTGAGGCATATAATAACTTTTATAACAACAGAAAACGACAGGGAGCGTACACGATGGGGAAACTGATCAATGACGCGATCCGGTTTGCCGTGGAGAAACATGCGGCGCAGACCCGGAAAATGAGCGATACCCCCTATATCCTCCATCCGATGGAGGTTGCCGAGATCATCGGGACCATGACGAATGACGAGGAGATCATGGCAGCCGGAATGCTGCACGATACCATTGAGGATTCCGGCGCTTCCGCCGATGAGATCCGGGAGAAGTTCGGCGACCGGGTGGCCGCTCTGGTCCTGGCGGAAACTGAAAACAAGCGTCCCGGTCAGTCAGAGGCGGAAACCTGGAAGATCAGGAAGGAAGAATCCCTCGCGGAGCTGAAGGCGACGACGGATCCCGGGGTGAAGATCCTGTGGCTGGCAGACAAGCTCAGCAATGTCCGCTCCTTTGTCCGGGAGTACGCGGATGAAGGACCTCAGATCTGGGAACACCTGAACCAGAAGGATCCCGCGCAGCAGGAATGGTATTACCGGAGCATCCTGGAAGCCTGCCGGGAGCTGGAGGATACGGAAGCCTACAGGGAATATACGCAGAAACTCGAGATTCTGTTCGGAGGTAAGACAGAATGACTTATGTGGATTATCGGATGGACGGCGATACCCTTGTTCTGATCCCGGGAGAACGCCTGACCTCGGAAAACGCCGACGCGGCGGAGCAGGAGATCAATACTGTACGCGCGGAAAATCCGGCGGAGCAGACCGTGCTGGACGCCGGAAAACTGAAATACATTTCCAGCGCCGGTCTCCGGGTGCTGCTCCGGATCCGGAAAACCGTTCCGGATTTCACCGTTATCAATGCCGGGACCGAAGTCTATGATATTCTGGAAATGACCGGATTTACGGAGATGATGACCGTCGTCAAGGCTTTCCGCGAAATGAGCGTGGAAGGCTGCGACATTATCGGCAAAGGCGCGAAGGGGACCGTCTACCGTTACAGTCCGGATACCATTATCAAGGTCTTTAACGCTCCGGACTGCCTGGAGAATATCAACCGGGAGCGGGAACTGGCCCGAAAGGCGTTTGTGCTCGGTATTCCGACGGCCATCGCGTTTGATACGGTGAAAGTGGACGGCAAGTTCGGCTCCGTGTTCGAACTGCTGGACGCGTATTCCTTTTCCCAGCTGCTGGCCGCTCATCCCGAAAACAAATCGGAGTATATCCGTCAGTTTGCAGAAATGCTGCGCCTGATTCACGGAACTTCCGTGAAGGCGACGGATATGCCGGACGCCAAACGCACCGCGTTTATCTGGGTCGCGAATGACCGTCCCTACCTTCCTGCGGAGGACGCGGACAGGCTGGAACAGATGATCCGGGAACTGCCGGACAGACTGACCATGATCCACGGCGATTATCATACGAACAATATCATGATGCAGAACGGCGAGGCGCTGCTGATCGATATGGATACCCTGTCTCACGGGCATCCGATCTTTGATCTGACCAATGTCTATTTTACCTATGAAGGCGCGCTGGAAACAGACCCGAAGAACACGGAGAAGTTTCTCGGCATCCCCGCGGAAACCTGCATAGGCTTCTGGGATGAATTCCTGCGGATCTATCTGGATACGGAAGACCCGGAGAAACTGGACGGTACGACCCGGAAAATCCGCCTGATGAGCTATGTCCGGCAGCTGCAGCATATCGCCCGCCGCAGAGGCGATACGCCGGAGGGAAAGCGCAGCATCGAACTCTGCGCGGACCGGATCCATGAACTGCTGGCGGAGACAGATACGCTGAACTTCTGATGACTTTTACTGTGAGGACGGAACCTTGAATCTGAAAAATAAGATCGGGGGCTTTCTCCGGCCGGAGAATCTGCTCCCGCGTGAAATGTCGGGAAGCGAACTGCCGTCGGGCGGGAGCATGCTCCAGGAATATACCCGTCTGGCGTTTCCTTCAGTCCTTGAAATGGTATTGATCAGCCTGATCAATATGATGGATACGGTCATGGTCAGTACCGTGGGAACCGACGCGGTCGCGGCGGTGGGCCTGGTGGGCCAGCCCCGGATGATCATGCTGTGCTTTTTCTTTGCCGTCAATACGGGGATCACCGCGGTCATCGCCCGCAGAAAAGGCGAGGGCCGTCAGGCGGACGCCAATACGGTCCTCCGGAACGCGATGCTCCTGATCGTGGCGCTGAGCGCGGTCCTGATGGCGATCCTGCTTCCGCTGTCCCGTCCGCTGATGTCCTTCGCGGGAGCGGAAGAAGGCCGGACCCTCGAGGACGCCACGAACTATTTCCTGATCGTCGGATGGGCATTGCCGTTCAACGCGCTGAGCATGGGTATCTGTGCCGCGCAGCGCGGGATCGGGAATACCAAACTGACCATGTATGTGAACATCGCTTCCAATCTGGTCAATATCCTGTTCAACTGGCTGCTGATCAACGGGATCGGGCCTTTCCCGAAGATGGGGGTAACCGGAGCGGCGATCGCGACGGCGATCGGCCTGTTCGTCGGCTTCCTGCTGAGCCTGGTGAGCCTGCTCAAAACCGCGCCGGACAGCTTCCTCCGGATCTCGAAGGGGGACAACTGGAAACCGGACAGCCGCGCCATCCGCGATGTGACGAATGTCGCGGGATCCTCCATGGTGGAGCAGGTCGCCTTCCGGATCGGATTCTTCAGCTACGCCAAGATCGTCGCGGGACTCGGAACGGACGCTTTCGCAGCGCATCAGATCGCGATGCAGTTTCTGAATCTGTCCTTCAGCTTCGCGGACGGTCTGGGCGTTGCCGGAACGAGCCTTGTCGGCCAGATGCTCGGAAAAGGGCGGAAGGATCTTGCCCATATTTTCGGAAAGCTCGCGCAGCGCTTCGCTTTTCTGATCTCGATCATTGTCGCCAGCGGATGCATTGTTTTCCGCGGCGCGCTGGTTTCCATGTTCATCAGTGAAAACGCGAACCCCGGCGTTCGGGAACTGGCGGAGCTTGTCATGATCGTCGTCGGGATCTTCCAGCCCTTCCAGATGATCTCGGTCGTGGCCAGCGGCGCTCTCCGCGGAGCCGGGGATGTCAAATATACCGCCAAGGTGATGATGCTGACGGTGGCCGTCATGCGTCCCTGCCTGAGCCTTCTGTGCGTATGGCTCATCGGAACGGTCATGGGCAGGCCGGATATCGCGCTGATCGGCGCGTGGCTGGCGTCGCTGTCGGACATGGTCACAAGGATGATCCTGTGCGTCCGGCGGTACAACAGCGGAAAATGGCATGAAATCAAAGTCTGACGGATAAGGATTGAAGGATTATGCATATCAGAACCAAAAAATGGGCGCGCCCGGAGCTGGGCGCCTGCCCGTTTTTTACGGACGCGGGGGAAGAGAACAGGGGCCGCTGGCGGGAGCGCTTCGCGGATCCCGGGAAGCCGATGCACATCGAAATGGGCTGCGGCAAGGGCGTCAGCACGGCAAAGATGGTATCGGCAAATCCGGATGTCAACTATGTTGTCTGCGACATCAGCGCGGATGTGCTCGGAGATACGAGACGGAATCTGACGGCCGCGGCCGGGGAGAACCCGGGGAACGTGATGATCCTGCTGTCGGATATCTGCTTTATCGAGAAGATATTCGCCCGGGAGGACGCCGCGGAAAGGATCTATATCAGTTTCCCGAACCCGTGGACGGAGCGTCCCAAACACGCCAAACGCCGGCTGACGCATCCGCGGCAGCTGATCCAGTACCGCGGATTTCTGAAGGAGAACGGGGAGATCTGGTTCAAGACGGACGATGATACCCTGTTTGAGGATTCGCTGGTCTATTTTGATCTGTGCGGATTCGAGTGCGTCTATCTGACGAAGGATCTTCACGCGGACGGGTTCGAACCGAACTATATTTCCGAACATGAGATGAAGTATACCGCGGAAGGAGTTCCCATCAAAGCCGGGATCTGGCGGATGAAACCGGAGGCGCCGCAGTGGGATCCGACCCGCTACCGGCTGACTCCCGGCGTCCGGAAAGCGGCTTTGGAACGAATTTATGCAAAAATGAATGTATAAATACGAATAAAACGGGGATAACAACAAAAAATATGAATAAAAATACAAATTATGCTTGACAGCCTTTCCTTTGGATGGTATACTGGCCCCGTTCTTCAGGAACGTGATTAATCCGGGAAGGATCCCGGAATGAATTTGGAGGATGAATCACTATGAAAAAGCTTTTCGCTGCGATCCTGGTCCTGTGCATGATGGCGACGGCCTGCGCTTTCGCCGATACCCTGACGATGGGCACCAACGCCCATTTCCCGCCCTACGAATTCTATGAAGACGGCGTTGTGGTCGGCATTGACGCCGAAATCGCCGCCGCCATCGCCGATAAGCTCGGCATGGAGCTTGAGATCGTTGACGCCGAATTCGAGACCCTGGTCGCTTCCGTGGCCGCGAACAAATATGACTTCGCCATGGCCGGCATGACTGTGACCGAAGACCGCCTCCAGTCCGTCAACTTCTCCACCTCCTATGCCAACGGTGTTCAGTCGATCATCGTCAAGGAGGACTCCTCCATCGCGAGTGTTGACGATCTGTATACCGAAGGCGCTGCCTATGTGGTCGGCGTTCAGCAGGGAACCACCGGCGACATCTACTGCACCGATGATTTCGGCGCGGGCCGTGTGATGCAGTACAAGACCGGCAACGACGCCGTGGCCGCTCTGGTCGCCGGCAAGCTGGACTGCGTGATCATCGACAACAACCCCGCCAAGGCTTATGTCGACGCCAACGAAGGCCTGAAAATCCTTGATACGGAATACGCCAATGAGGATTACGCGATCGCCGTCAACCTCGAGAATACCGAACTGCTGGAAAAGATCAACGCCGCTCTGGAAGAGCTGACCGCCGACGGCACCATCGCCGCGATCATTGAAAAGTATATCCCCGCCGAATAATCAGTCACTGCCGGTGAAAATGTGCCGGAACTATGAAGGGGCGAAGATTCGCTCCTTCATTTTCGGCGTTATTGAGGAAAGTTGGTTGTTCAGATGAAGAAGTTCGCAAAAATCGGGATCATCCTCGCGGTGATCTGCGCCCTGCTCGCGATCGGGTATCTGGTGTTTTTCCATAACGCGGATATCCTGAAGGTGGACGGCGACCCCGCCGCGGGGGAGCAGCTGTCCGTCCGCAACGCGAAGCCCAGCTGGCTGGTCGCCCGGTTCGCAGAGGATGACGCGGAACAGTATTATAAGCTTGCCGATGTGACGGCTCCGACCGGTTACAAGGCCGATAAGGAAGCGGCGGAAGCCGACGCCGACCCGCTGACGACTCAGTTCGCGTATAAGAACAAGGACGGGGATATCTCCTTCCTCATCTTCCCGGAGACGGTCACAGCGGAGGAGCTTCCCGGAAAGGGCTACGCGGAGGAACCGATCCGTTATATCTCCGACGGCTCCGCGCGGAGCAACAGCAAGGAAAAGCCGGACATCCCCGCTTACAGCCTGAAGGAAGACGGAAAGATCAGCTACCTGATCGCGTCCCCCTATACCCGCGCGTTTATCCGGATGGAGATGAGCTATCCGGCGGACGCGGAGGCGGACAGGGTTGGGATCGCCGCGTACAGCATGGCGGAAAAGATCGTTCCCGGAAAGCAGCTGCATCCCTTTATCGCGGAATTCAAGCTGAACTTCATCGATGATAACCGGTGGAGCTATCTGCTCGACGGTCTCGGCATGACGATGCTGATCACGCTGGTTTCCGGACTGATGGGCGTTCTTCTCGGCGCGGTCGTGGCTGCGATCCGCTCCACCTGGCAGAAGAATAACGAAAACATGCGTTCCGGCTTCGGGAAAACCGTCCTGAAGATCGCGGACAAGATCTGCGGCGTGTATCTGACGGTCATCCGCGGGACGCCTGTGATGGTTCAGCTGCTGATCATGTATCTGATCATCTTCGCCTCCTCGAGCAACGGGACGCTCGCCGCGATCCTGGCTTTCGGGATCAACAGCGGCGCCTATGTCGCGGAAATCATCCGCGGCGGCATCATGAGCATCGACAACGGTCAGTTCGAGGCCGGGCGCAGCCTGGGATTCAATTATCTGCAGACGATGCTGTACATCATTCTGCCGCAGGTTTTCAAAAACATCCTGCCGACGCTGGCCAACGAGTTTATCGCGCTGCTGAAGGAAACCTCCGTTTCCGGCTATGTGGCGGTGCGGGATCTGAACAAGGGCGGCGAGATCATCCGCTCGGTGACCTACGCGCCCTTCCTGCCGCTGCTCGCGGTTGCCGCGATCTATCTGGGCCTGGTGATGTTCTTCACCTGGCTGGTCGGGAAGCTTGAAAGGAGGTTGCGCAGCAGTGACCACTGATAACCGGAACAACGACGTGATCATCTCCGTCCGGGAGCTGAAAAAGTATTTCTATCAGGGTGAGCTGAAAGCGCTTGACGGTGTGACGACCGACATTCACCGCGGGGAGGTCGTGGTGGTGATCGGCCCTTCCGGCAGCGGGAAAAGCACCTTCCTGCGCTGCCTGAACCTGCTCGAGCTGCCGACCGGCGGAATCGTGAATTTCGAGGGAACGGATATCACCGATCCGTCCGTCAATATCAATCTGCACCGTCAGAAAATGGGCATGGTTTTCCAGCATTTCAATCTGTTCCCGAACCTGACGATCCTGAAGAATATGACCCTGGCGCCCGTCAAACTGCTCGGAAAGAGTCAGGAGGAGGCGGAGAAAAAAGCCATGGGGCTGCTTCAGCGCGTCAATCTCGCGGATCGGGCGAACGCTTATCCGAATCAGCTTTCCGGCGGCCAGAAGCAGCGGATCGCTATTGTCCGGGCTCTTTGCATGGAGCCGGAGGTCATGCTGTTTGACGAGCCGACTTCCGCACTTGACCCTGAGATGGTAGGTGAAGTACTTGACGTAATGAAGGCCCTGGCTAAAGAGGGCATGGCCATGGTAGTCGTAACTCATGAGATGGGATTTGCCAAGGAAGTTGCCGACAAGGTCATCTTCATTGACGTAGGAGTCATCGTGGAACAGGGAACTCCGAAAGAAGTGCTCGAAAACCCA
>CALCUD010000147.1 GCA_937906775.1 uncultured Clostridia bacterium | reverse complement strand
CCGAAGGGTATTGATGGACACGAAATCCCCGCTGAATCCGTCGGCCAGGACCCGGAAACCGGCCCGGCGGAGCTTGTATTCCAGCTCCCGCGCCTCGGTTTCGCACTGGATGTACGCGGTTTCGGAGATCTCGATCTCCAGATAGCGCGGAGGGATCTCATACTGCTCTGTGAGGGAGATCATATATTCGGCGACATCCATGACCAGGATATCGGTTTTGGAGACATTGACCGAGATGGGGAGCAGTTTTTTCTTCTGCCGGATCCGGTCGTGCAGCGCCTTGCAGACGCTTTCCCACAGATACCGGTCGATCCGGACGATGAATCCGTTCCGCTCCACAACGGCCAGGAATGCCGACGGTGAAACGATCCCGAGATCCGCGTGATGCCAGCGCACCAGCGCCTCGCCGCCGGTGATCCGGCGGGGGTTCAGGTCACACCGGGGCTGGATGTGGAAGATGAATTCCCCTTTCTTGAGCCCCGCCCGGATCTCCGGCATGATGCGCGCCTCCGTGTCGTCATCCCCGGAGGACGGGGCGGCGCTGCCGGGCGCCTGTCCGCCGCTGATCAGGGCGGTCCAGCCGGTCCAGAATCCCGTTCAGATCGCTCGCGTGCCGGGCGTCGGCCAGCTCACTGTTGGAGGGAAGGATGCTCATATGAAACTGTTCCATGAACAGGCCTGTTTCACGGAGCATCATATTCCAGATCAGCCTGGACAGCAGATTGAACAGCAGTGAGAAAACGACGCCGATGATGGAGGTGTAGAAGGCTGTCCGGATGCCGGAAAGAAGCACTTCGATGCTGCTGAGCGCGGCGTCCACGGAGCTGAATCCGATCCGGCTGATGCCGGTGACGAGTCCGATAAAGGTCCCCAGCAGGCCGAGGGCTGTCAGCGACCCGGGGATCTGATGGATGACCGTCTGCCAGGAGCGGAGAGCCAGACTGTCTTCGTTGATCACTTCTTCAATGTCCCGCGGGATCAGTCCTTCCTCCTCCTGCTGTCTGACATGGGCGACATAATCCCTGTACAGCAGGTCGAGCGCTTTCTGACCGAAAAGAGATTCGGCGTTCTGCGCCATCAGCCAGGCGGAACTGGTCTGGACTTCCGCAATGTCGGAAAGGTTTTTCCTTCCTCTCCGGAAGCCGGCCGTGAACATGGCGGCGGGGATCATGCCGAGGATGAAGCCTGCCGCGACGACCAGGACCATGACGGCTGTGACGGCGAGGGAAAAGACATCCGGCGACAGCGCCAGCGATACCGCGCCGGTGAAACCGAACAGGATCCCTGTCAGAATCATGAATTGCATCATTTTATCATCCTCATACCGGTCAATAGTTACAAAGAGTATGCATAATTAGTGGTAACAAGTATCTGGAAAAGCAGGAGAAGAAACGCAAAACAGGACGGGGAAACAGGAATTCTGCTGTACATTGTTTTGCAGAATGCATTCTAACATAGGTTTGATAACGTTGCA
>CALCUD010000146.1 GCA_937906775.1 uncultured Clostridia bacterium | reverse complement strand
CAGGTCGCGTCCGATCCGGTCGCAGACGAGGGGGGACAGTGCGTCCAGACCTTTACCGGCAAGCGCTGCGCAGAGCGCCAGGATCATACCGGTCTGCGCGGCAAAAAGATCGATCCGCGGCGTCAGATCGTCCGGCAGGGACTGCTGCCCGAAACGGCCGGGTTCATTATGCGCGCTGATAACCCAGGAGGTTTCCTCCAGAATGCACCAGATCCCGTCCAGGACATCCTCCAGTTTCGCCGGATCCCCTGTTACGCAGGCTTCCGTCAGCGCGGAGCAGAGCTTCCGGCGCCGGTCGAAATACGGCTTTTCGAATACGGCCCGGCTGCTGTTTGTCCGGAATGCGCGGTACTGACCGGCTGTTACCATCGGATAGGACTCATTGCGCCAGAGATCAAACAGATCCCGTAGATCCGAAAGCGTATCCGCGTCCAGCGCGTTCCAGGCATCCCGGTCCTCCATGGCAGGAAAGGGACAGGCGACCGGAAAGACCAGTTCATTCACAAGAGAATGAGACTGAAGATATTCCCCGAACATATCATTCATCCTTTCCGTAAAGCTCGAGCTGGGTCAGAGCGGGGAAAGCGGAGGGATCATTACTTTTGATCAGATGCGTCAGACGGACCTGCCGGATCCGGTGAGCCCCCTGCAGATCCACCCACTGGCGTTCGCCGGTCCTTTCCAGCGGAAAGGAGATCGCGCTTCCGTCGTCCAGCAGCAGTTCGCCCGAAACCCAGTACGCGTCGTGCGGAAAGTCTGCGCGGAGCACCAGCGCGGCTTTTTCGACCGTGACCGTCCGCCCGAGATCCAGCGTCAGGCAGGCGTCCTCCCGCGTTCCGATCCCCCAGGACTGGAAGGGCCATTCTCCGTGAAAATGGTTCAGCAGGATCCCGTCCACTGTGTTGCGGGCGGCAAAGCAGCTTTCGTTGCGCGTTTCAACATTGGCGGTGCAATGCGGGAAGAAATCCGTGTCGCCCCGCAGATCGGAGGGATTCCGGGAGATGCAGCGGAGCGTGCGGATCTCGGATTCCTGCATTTCGCGCGCGGAGAACAGATGCCGCGTTCCGGTGAAAGCCGCAGGCGCGTAGGCCAGACGGTGTTCGCCGAAGGGAACCGTCCAGCGCATGCATCCCTGCGGAAGATACACTTCTCCCTCCGGAAGCGCGACATCCGCGCGGATCCACAGATGGGAAGGCCCGGTCAGCTCATAGTGATCGCCTTCCTGATATTCCCGGTCGGCGCAGAGCGTCACTTCGTTTTCATGGCAGGTCCGGGCGATTTCGCGGCCTGCCCGGTCTTTCAAAGCGATACAGATCATTCGGATCTCTCCTTTATCTATTTATTCGGACTGCTTCGTGCCGATCAGGGCGCCGCAGCTTTCCCGCACGATGAGGGAACATTCGCGGATCTGGGAATACTCTGTGATCCCGGAACCGCCGATGATCTTGACCAGCTCCTCCACGGCGCAACGTCCATGGTCTTCTGGGTGCAGGTCCACCGTGGTCAGCGGCGGGGTCAGATAAGGGGTAAAGAACTGATTGTCGCATCCGATCAGCGCCATGTCCTCCGGTACCCGGAGACCCATCCGCTGGAGCTGCCGGAGCGCGCCGAGCGCTACCAGATCGTTCGCGGCGATGATCGCGGTCGGACGGTTTTTCTCCCCGAGACGGGAAAGCAGACGCGCCGTACAGATCTCACCTGCCTGCGGGCTGAAGCCTGTACCGCAGTTATCTTCCAGCAGCAGTTCCAATCCCCGTGATTCCACCTCGCGGATAAAGCTTTCCCGCCGGGAACGGTAGGACCGGCTTTCGCTGGATCCGCCGATATAACAGATCCGCCGGTGACCCAGATTGATCAGATGAGAAATACTTTTCCGGACACTGACGCTCAGATCGCTGGTGATATTGACGCAGCTGAGCCCTTCGATCCGGGGACCGATCGTGACCAGCGGCATCCGCTGTTTCAGACGGAGCAGAAGCTTGAGAAGCTCTTCGTCAGTCCCGTTTTCCACGGCGCTGCCGACAAGAACAGCCCCTTCGGACGGCAATTCCAGAAGGCGGTCCAGCGTGGCTTCGTCCAGCGGTCTTTCCAGCTCCCGGCATACCAGCTGCAGGGTGTATCCGTTCCGTCTCGCTGCGGTTTCAGCCCCCTGACACAGCGCGGAATAATAAGGATTGACAACATCCGTGGTCATCAGGAGCAGGGAGTGGGCGGAAGAAACGCCCAACCTGCGGGAAATCGTATTGCTTTCGTAGCCCAGTTCACTGACGGCTGCTTCCACTTTTTTCCGTGACGCTTCGCTGGCGCACCCGCCCGAAAGCACGCGGGAGACCGTCGCGATGCTGACGCCCGCCTTCGCGGCGATATCGTGAATACTGATCTGTTTGCCGGCCATGGGATCCTCCTTCAGACGATTCTTAACCATTCCACAGTGTACCACGGCGATGAATGAAAAACAACCGGGCTTTGTAAATATTTACAACAAACACCGGAAAAAATTATCAGAAATTCACATTTACACTCTTGACATGGTACTATCCGGTCGATTATAATCCGGTTTGTAGTGAAACGGTCACCGATATTGTAAATATTTACAGTATCTGACGGGCACTGTCCCGTTAAGAATAAAAAAGGAGGAACCCCTGACATGAAGAAAATGCTCTCCATCGTGTTGGCTGCCGTAATGCTGCTCAGCCTGTGCAGCTTTGCCACCGCTGACGAAGCCAAGACCCTGACGGTTGTGACGTGGGACGCCACCACCACCCCTTATCTGGATGCCCAGAAGGCTGCTTTTGAAGCCGCCAATCCCGGCGTGACGATCGAATATGTCGACATCGCCTCCCAGGACTACGGTACCAAGGCCGCGACCATGCTCGCCGGCGGCGATTCCAGCGACGTGTTCATGGTCAAGGAAATCACCGATATGCTGAACTGGAAAAACGCGGGCTATATCGAGCCCCTGACCGACTTCGCAGCTGCTTCCAACTATGATCTGAGCGGCTTCGTCGGTATCGACGGCAACTACGCGGTGGACGGCGTTCAGTACGCCCTGCCTTTCCGCAGCGACTTCTGGGTCCTGTTCTACAACAAGGATCTGTTCGACGCTGCCGGCGTGGCTTATCCTACCAATGATATGACCTGGGATCAGTACGCTGATCTGGCGATCCAGATGTCTGACAAAGACAAAGATATCTGGGGTACCCATTATCACACCTGGCTGTCCGCTGTGGTGAACTGGGATGTCTGCGACGGCGAGAATACGCTGATCGACGGCAAATATGATGACATGGCCTACTACTACAATCTGTATCAGAAGATCGAAGACAACGGCGGCTGCATGCCCTACGCGGAAGTCAAGGCTGCGGGCCTGCACTATTCCGGCGCCTTCGGCAACGGCAACATTGCCATGATGCCCATGGGCTACTGGTATGTGTCCACTCTGATCAACAGCATCAAGAGCGGCGAATACAAAGTCGGCAACTGGGGTATCGTTTCTGTTCCCCATGCTGACGGCGTGGCTGCCGGTTCTTCCTTCGGCAACCTGACCGGCGTCGCGATCAACGCGAAGTCCGAAAACAAGGATCTGGCCTGGCAGTACATCTCCTGGCTGGCCGGTGAAGAAGGCTCCAAGGCGACCGCTTCCGTCGGCGCCCGTCCCGCCTGGGTTTCTGAAGAAGTCGCTGCCGCGATGGCTTCCGTGGAAGGCTTCCCGGCTGACGAAGCGAGCAAGGCTGCGCTGGTGCCCACCCGTGTGAGCATCGAACTGCCCGCTTCCGAACATTCTTCCGAAATCTCCTCCATCCTGAACGAGGAACATACCCTGATCATGACCCGTGAAAACACTGTCGAGGAAGGCATCGAAGCGATGAATGAGCGCGTTGCCGAACTCCTGGGCGAATAATCACGCCATTCCGGAAACCAACCTGCGGCGGGGAAGCGAGCAACTCGCTTCCCCGCTTTTTCAAATAACGATTCCGAAGGGAGTGCATCCGCTTGGCGCAGTCCAAAGCCCCGAAGCGCAGAATGGGAAAGCTTGAAAGAAAAAATACGCTGATTGCTTATTCCTTTCTGGCGCCGAACTTTATCGGCTTTGCCGTGTTTACGCTCGTTCCGGTCCTGTTCTCCATTTTCCTTTCCTTCGTATCCTGGAAGGGCGGTTCGTTTGACACGATCCAGTGGGTCGGACTGGAGAATTACGGAACGATCTTCAAAACGGCGAAGGTTGCCGAGAAGGGGATCGGCTATTTCTTCAACAAGGTGGATCTGGGCATTACCCTGAAGAATACGGTTTTCTATACCGTGGTCACCGTTCCGCTGACACTGGTCTGCGCGATTGCGCTGGCCTGGTTTCTGAACAAAGCGGTCAAAGGTGCCGTGACCTTCCGGACGATCCTGTTTTTCCCCTATGTAGCCTCCATGGTGGCGATCTGCGTCTGCTGGTCCTTCATGCTGATGAAAAACGGACCGGTCAATCAGTTTATCAATGCGTTGGGGATCGACTTCAACAAGAGCTGGACGGCAGATTCGGGAATGGCTATCTGGGCGATCATTCTGGTCAGCGTCTGGAGGAATATGGGATATTATATGGTCATCTATCTCGCGGCTTTGCAGGGCGTTCCCGCGGAGCTGTATGAGGCGGCTGTGATCGACGGCGCCGGCAAATGGAAACAGTTCCTCCATGTGACGCTGCCGCAGCTGCGTCCCACGACGTTCTTTGCCTCCATTATGATGATTATTTCCTGCTTCAAGATCTATGATGTGGTAGCCGTCATGACCGACGGCGGACCGGGCCGCTCGACCAAGATGCTGGTCACCTATATCTATGCGGAAGCGTTCAACAACTTCAACTTCGGGATCGCCAGCGCGATTGCCATGGTTCTGCTGGTCATCGTTCTGGTTGTGACTGTTGTGCAGTTCAGCATGGAAAAAAAGTTCGCCAACGACTGAGAAAGGAGGAAAGCATTCATGACCGCTCTGACGAAACACCGGGAAGGAATCCGGAAAGATAACCCAGCCATGAAGCTGATCGGGAAAATTCTCCTGTATGTGGTCCTGATCGCTCTGGCGATATTTACGCTGGTTCCCTTTGTATGGATGATCTCTTCCTCCCTGAAGCTGGACCGGGAGGTCTTCACCTGGCCGATGCGCTGGATCCCGGAGACTTTCCACTGGGAAAACTATGTCAAGATCTGGGAAAAGGTTCCCATGCTTAACTATTTCAAAAACACCGCGTTCATCGCGCTGCTGGTCACCTGCATCCAGACGCTGACATCCTCCTTCGCGGCCTATGCTTTTGCCAAGCTTCGTTTCCGCGGCAGGGATGTCCTGTTCATCTGCTACATCGCCACCATTGCCGTACCGTGGCAGGCATACATGCTGCCGCAGTTTATCATGATGCGTTCCTTCGGACTGTACGATACGCCCTGGGCGATGATCGTGCTGCAGAGTTTTTCAGCGTTCGGTGTGTTCCTTATGCGGCAGTTCTATCAGAGTATTCCGACGGATCTGTGTGAAGCCGCGCGGATCGACGGACTCAGCGAGTACGGGATCTGGGCGCGGATCATGCTGCCGCTGAGCAAGGCGGCCATCGCGACGCTGATCATCTTCACCTTTGTCGGCACCTGGAACGACTATATGGGGCCGATGATCTATCTGACGCGTGACGCGAACAAAACCATTCAGGTCGGCCTGAAACGCTTTATTCAGGAAAACTCCAGCGATTATCACCTGATCATGGCGGCGTCCGTGGTTTCACTGCTGCCGGTCTCCATTGTTTTCCTGTCGCTGCAGAAATATTTCGTCGAGGGGATCGCCACCTCGGGATTGAAGGGGTAAACAGTTATGTCAAATCCGATTTCCGCGAATCCGCTGCGTTCCCGCGCAGATATGGAACGCGCGGCGGTTCAGCTGATCGAACCGCTGATCCCTCTGCTGAGTCCGGGATGCGCGCGGCTGCATCTCGGAGAAACGGGCGCTTCCTATTCGGCCGATATTGCCGGGATGGAAGGCTTTGCCCGCGTTCTGTGGGCGATTGTTCCCATGCTGGCGGGACACTGTGAAAGCGTCCGGCCTCTGTGGGAAAAATGGCGTCTCGGGATCATCAACGGAACAGATCCGGGACATCCGGAATACTGGGGAGAAGTCGGGGACTACGATCAGCGGCTCGTCGAGATGGCAGTCTTCGGCATGGGGCTGATGATCGCGCCGGACGAGTTCTTCTTTTCCCTTCCGGAGGACGCGCAGGATCATCTGTTCCGCTGGCTGGATCAGATCAATCATCACGATATGCCGAAAAACAACTGGATCTTTTTCCGGGTTCTGGTCAATCTCGGCTTCCGCCAGGTCGGCAGACCTTTCCCGGAAGAACAGCTGAAGGCCGATGTCGCGCTGATCGAATCGCATTACGACGGAGACGGATGGTACTTTGACTATCCGGAACAACGGGAATACTATACGATGTGGGCTTTCCAGTTTTACGGCCCGGTATGCGCGGCTGCGGCCGCGGACTGTGATCTGATCCCGGCGAAGGAATATGCTGAGCGGTCCCGTCTGATGGCGGACAGCTTTGCCTGCTGGTTCGACATGGACGGGGAGGCTGTCCCTTACGGACGCAGCCTGACCTACCGTTTTGCCGAGAGCGCTTTTTTTGCCGCACAGGCATACGCGGGAGCTGTATCGGAGCGGATCGGCTGGGGAGAAATGAAGCATCTGCTGCTGAACAATATGCGGCGGTGGGTCCGGTATCCCGTCTTTACCAGGGACGGGGCGCTGACGATCGGATATCACTATCCCAATCTGAATATGGCGGAGGGCTACAACGCGCCGGGATCCCCTTACTGGTGCATGAAAAACTTTCTGGTTCTGGCGCTGCCGGAGGAGCATCCTTTCTGGCAGGCGGAGGAGAAAGAACCTGAACTACCGGCTGTTTCCGTGCAGCCTCACGCCAGAATGCTGATCACCCGCGCCGGGGACGGCAGTCACGTGCTCGCTTATCAATCGGGAAACCGTTTATGTGAACACAGCCATGCTGAATCCAAATATGAAAAATTTGTTTACAGTTCCGTTTTCGGCTTCAGCGTCATGAAATCTTCAAACGGACTGAACAGCGGCGCCTTTGACAGTATGCTCGCGATCAGTCCGGACGGAGGAAAGACATGGCTGCCCCGGCACGGCGGGAGCGAATACCTGCTGGAGGAGCAGGAAACCGGATGCGTCTGGTCTCCGTTTCCCGGCGTGACGGTCCGGACAAAAATCCGGATCGCCGGCGAATGGCATTTCCGGATCCATACCGTTGATACCGCCCTGACGCTGAAGGTCGCTGAAGGCGGGTTTGCCATACGCAATGAAGGCACCCCGCGAACGGAAGAGAATAGCGTAATGATCATGAACAGTCAGGGTCTCAGCGGAATCAGAGCCGTTTGCGGGTACACGGAATGCCGGGCGGTCTTCCCGGAAGCCAATACCAATCTGATGGAACCGAGGACCGTGATCCCGACGCTGTGCGCGGAGCTGGCTCCCGGAAGACATATGCTTGTCTGCGCTGTTCTGGGAACGAAAACCGGCGGGGAAACGCTCTGGGAAAAAATGCCGGAGGTGAATGAAGCATGACGGATTATCAGGCGATCGCGGAAAAGATCATTGCGAAATACCGTCGGGGCGCTGTTCAGGCGTCCGGGCAGGGCATTATTCCTTATGCGGGCGCGGGAGAACAATGGCAGCCGTCCCCCTTTGACGGAAACGGATGGTGGACCGGCGGATTCTGGCCGGGCCTGATGTGGCAGCTGTTCAAAGCGACGGGAGAGAATCTGTTCCGACAGGAAGCGCTGCGTACGGAAAACATGCTGACGGAAGAATTCCGCAGCTTCAGCGCACTGAATCATGACGTCGGTTTCATGTACCTGCTTTCCAGCGACCTGCACAACCGTCTGATTCCGGACGAACAGGCGGCGCGGGACACGCTTCACGCGGCCACGCTGCTCGCGGGCCGCTTCAATCCGGCAGGATTCCTCTCCGCCTGGAACGGAGAAAGACCCGGCTGGGCGATCGTGGACAGTATGATGAATCTGAGCCTTCTGTACCGTGCCACCGAAATATCCGGCGATCCCCGTTTCGCCAGGATTGCGCGGATCCACGCGGATACCACGATCCGGGAATTCGTCCGGGAGGACGGAAGCTGCAACCATATCGTGATCTTTGACCCGGATACGGGAAAAGTGCTGGACCGCCCGGCCGGCCAGGGGTATGCTCCGGGATCCAGCTGGAGCCGCGGTCAGGCATGGGGTCTGTACGGGTTTGTGATCAGCTATGCGCATACCGGAGAAAAACGGTATCTGGATACGGCGCGGAAGATCGCGAATTACTTTATCGGCAGGATCCGGCCGGACGGATTGACGGACTGTGACTTCTGCCAGCCTGCGGATGAGGAACGGATCGACAATATCGCGGGGGCGATCGCGGCCTGCGGTCTGCTGCATCTGTCAGAAATGACCGACCGGCCGGAGGAAAGCGATCGTTTCCGTCAGAATGCGATCCGCCTGCTGTCGGCTATGGATTCGCTCTGCGCCGATTGGAACCCGGAACATATGGGGATCCTGACGAAATGCACCGCGGCGTATCACAACGACGGCGCCGGACGGCATATCAACATCGTTTACGGCGACTATTTCTTCACGGAAGCTGTTATGCGGCTGACAGGGAGCGATCCCGCGCCCTGGTTTCCCGCGTGACCCGGAATATACCGTCTGCTTCAGACAGAAATTCTGATGATTCATGAAAGGAAGGAAATACAGTATGGATATCCGTTACTCCTGCAATCAGCGCGACTTCAAACGTTACACCACAGAGGAGACCCGGAAGGAATTCCTGATTGAAAAACTCTTCGAAAAAGATGAAGTCACCGCGGTCTACAGTCATGTGGACCGGATGGTAACGCTGGGCATCATGCCCGTTTCCGGAGCGGTTTCCATTGATAAGGGAATCGATATCTGGAAGAATTTCGGAACGGAATATTTCCTCGAACGCCGGGAAATCGGCATGTTCAATGTCGGCGGGTCTGGCCGGGTGGATGTGGACGGGACGATTTACGAGCTGGGCTATAAGGACTGCCTGTATATCACCCGCGGCGCGAAAACGGTTCTGTTTTCCTCCGACGATCCGGCAGATCCCGCCAAATTCTACTGCGTTTCCGCTCCGGCGCACTGCAGCTATGAAAACCGTCTGATCCGGATCGCGGACGCGGCGAAGAAGCCCTGCGGTGCCGCGGAAACCAGCAACAAGCGCGTGATCAACCAGTTCATTCATCCCTCCGTTCTGAAGACCTGCCAGCTCAGCATGGGTATGACGGTCCTGGAACCCGGCTCCGTATGGAACACCATGCCGGCCCATACGCACGAGCGCCGCATGGAAGTGTATTTCTACTTTGAAGTGCCGGAAAACAATGTTGTCTTCCATATGATGGGCGAGGGGCAGGAAACCCGCCACATTGTCATGCAGAGCGAACAGGCCGTCATTTCTCCCTCCTGGTCGATCCACGCCGGCGCGGGGACCAGCAACTATACGTTCATCTGGGCAATGGGCGGCGAGAATCAGGCCTTTGACGACATGGACACCATTCCGACAACGGAATTGAAATAACGGGCGGAGCACAGAAAATCAGGGAGGAGATCAATATGAATCTGCAGGATTTCAGCCTTCAGGGGAAAATCGCCTGGATCACGGGAGCCAGTTACGGCATCGGGTTTGCCATCGCCGAAGCGTTTCATGCCGCTGGTGCGAAGATCGTTTTCAACGACATCAGTCAGGAACTGGTGGACAAAGGGCTGAAGGCATATGCCGAAAAAGGGATCCCGGTGAAAGGCTATGTATGCGATGTGACGGATGAGGACGCGGTTCAGACGCTGGTCCGCCGGATCGAAACCGAAGTCGGGACGATCGATATTCTGGTGAACAATGCGGGAATCATCCGGAGAATTCCGATGACAGAGATGACAGCTGAGGAATTCCGCAAGGTCATTGACGTGGACCTGAACGCGCCGTTCATCTGCTCCAAAGCGGTTATTCCGTCCATGATCGCGAAGGGACACGGAAAGATCATCAATATCTGCTCCATGATGAGCGAGCTCGGCCGTGAAACCGTATCCGCCTACGCTGCGGCAAAAGGCGGATTGAAAATGCTGACCCGGAATATCTGTTCGGAATACGGATCCGCCAATATCCAGTGCAACGGAATCGGTCCCGGCTATATCGCGACACCCCAGACGGCGCCGCTGCGTGAAAAGCAGGCGGACGGCAGCCGGCATCCGTTTGATCAGTTCATCGTCAGCAAAACGCCCGCCGGACGCTGGGGAACCACGGAGGATCTGCAGGGACCGGCAGTATTTCTGGCCAGCGACGCGAGCAATTTCGTGAACGGACATATCCTGTATGTGGACGGCGGAATCCTCGCCTATATCGGAAAACAACCGTAACCGAATCTGTATTGAATGAATAACAGCCGCGCCCCGGGTTGTCCGGGACGCGGCTTGCTATATGCGGGAATGATCCGGAAATTTCCGTTACACGCCCGACCGTGCCAGCAGCAGCGCGCCCAGCGCGCCGCTGTTGTCTCCCAATCCGGCGGGTACAATATATGCGTCGATCTCTTCCGTGATCCGGGATACGGGAATGTATCCGTTCAGCAGAGCCTGAAGACGGGAGCGGATCATGGGAAACAGATGCTTCTGATGCATGACTCCGCCGCCCAATACGATGATTTCCGGCGAAAACGCGCAGACCGCGTTCATGCACAGACGGGCCAGATAATCCGCTTCCAGGGCCCAGCCCGGATGATCCGGAGGCAATTCCGACGCGGGCTTTCCCCATCTTTTTTCAATCGCGGGACCGGAGGCCAGCCCTTCGGCGCAGCCACGGTGATACGGACAGAAACCTTCCGGCGACGGATCGGAAGGAACGGTCTGCAGCAGCATATGCCCGACTTCCGGATGCATGAGTCCGTGAACGGGTTTTCCGCCGATCACGACACCGCCTCCGATGCCGGTTCCGACAGTGATGTAAAGGCAGCTTCGTGTCCCTTTGGCGGCCCCAAGCTCATATTCGGCCAGCGCGGCGGCATTGACGTCGGTATCCATGACGACGGGAACATGAAGCCCGTCCCGCATGAGAGGCAGCAGGGGACAGTCTCGCCAGGCCGTTTTCGGCGTGGACGTGATCCAGCCGTAAGTTTCGGACCCCGGATCCAAATCCGCCGGGCCGAAGGTCCCGATGCCCAGCGCGGCAATGTTCCGTTCGCGGAACCAGGCCAGCATTCGCGGGACGGTGATCTCCGGCGTTTCCGTCGGGAAGGAAACGCGTTCCAGTAGATCGTTGCGTTCGTTACCGACCGAAAGCACCATTTTGGTTCCGCCTGCTTCCAGCGCGCCGTACAGCATTTCTTTTCCCTCCGATTGATCGTCATCCATTCATGAAAACAGCGATGGATCCGTCACAGCCTATTATACTCGAAATCCTTTGAAAGAAAAGTGACAGAAACCGGGGCGGCGTTGTATAATTCATTGGAAATATGATTGAATTTTTACGGAGAGAGCATTTATGCCGAATCTGACGGTCTTTATCGGAAAAGAGAAACGGATCTTTTCTTTCAGCGGGACTCCTTCGATCCGGGAAGCGCTGACCGGAGCGGGAGTTTTTCATTCCCATCCGTGCGGCGGGCGGGGCGTATGCGGGAAATGTTCCGTCAGGATCACCGGCATTCTGAGCGAACCGTCCGGGCGGGAACGGATCCCGGGGTACCGGCTCAGCTGCGTCACCCGTCTGCTCGGCGATGCGACGGTGTGGCTTCCGGAAGAGAAAACGGTGCAGGCGGAGGGAACGATGCCGTCTGCTCCTTCCGGAAACGAAACCGGAACCGGGAGAGAGACCGCGTCGCTGACCGGCGTTTTTGACATCGGAACGACCACTGTTGTCCTGCGGCTGGCGGATGATCAGGGCCATCCGGTTGCGGGAGCCGGAAGACTCAATCCCCAGCGGGAGATCGCGGCGGACGTGATCGGAAGGATCGCCGCGGCAAAAGCGGAAGGGTTCTGCCAGCGGGAAATGATCCTCCGCTGCATGGAGGAGCTGATCCGGGAAGCTCTTGGACAGGCTCCGGACCGGATCCGGGAGTCCGGCATCCGCCACTGGATCGTGACCGGCAATACCGCGATGCTGTACCTGCTGACCGGCACCGATCCGGATGAACTCGGACATGCCCCGTTCACGGTCACCCGCCGCTTCGATGAAATGACGGAACTGCCGATGGGGAAAGCCTATCTTCCTCCCTGCATCGGCGCGTTTGCGGGCGCGGATCTGGCCTGCGCGGTACTGGCTTCCGGAATGACGGATCATCCGGAACCTGCTTTGCTCTGCGACGCCGGAACGAACGGGGAGATCGCACTTTGGGACGGGAAGACGCTGTGGACCGCCAGTGTGGCTGTCGGCCCGGCCTTCGAGGGTGTCGGGATCCGGGAGGGCTGCATGAATGTTTCGGGAGCGATCTGCCGCGTCCGACTGGTCAATGGATCATATTTCGCAGAAACCCTGGATGGGAAACCGGCCGTGGGCTTATGCGGATCCGGCGTTCTGGACGCAATTGCACGCGGCCTGGAACGCGGGGACATCGATCCGGACGGTTATCTGGAATCCCCGATCGTTCTGCGGGAAGGAATCTCCCTGTATCCGGAGGACGTCCGCGCCGTCCAGCTTGCCAAGGCGGCCGTTGCGGCCGGTATTCTTCGCCTGACAGAAGTGAGCGGGATCGAACCGGAACGGATCGGCGCATGGTATCTGTGCGGCGGGTTCGGAAGCCATCTTGATCCTGCTTCAGCCATCACTGCCGGACTGCTTCCGTCCGCTGCGGCGGGGAGAATATCCGTGCTCGGGAACGCCGCGCTCACGGGCGCATGCCGGCTGACTGAAGAAACAGAAAAAGAAAAACTGCGCCGGATCGTGTCTTCGGCGCAGCAGGTAACGCTCGGCGGGGATCCCGCCTTCAACAGCGCGTATATTGAGCAAATGGCATTTCCGGACCGGTTCGGAGAAGCCTTCCGGGAAGAACGGGAATGATTCAGGTCTGAAAATCAATAGGTGCCTTCAGTGGAAAAAGTGATGTCCGCTTCTTCTTTATGCCGCGAGGTTTTGCGGCGTTCGTTCAGCAGAGTCAGGAACTGCTCTTCGTCAAAGGGGATCGATACGGTTTCATTCAGCCAGGAGGAAAGGTGCATGGCGTTTGAAAGCGTCAGTCCGCGAAGTCCCTCCCGGCCGTCTGCAATCAGCGGATCGCCGCGCAGAATGTTTCCGGCAAAAGCGTTGATCACGCCGACGTGCTGCGGGTTTTCGCCGTCTGTGCTTACATCAGCTGTTTCAGAGGCAGGTTTCGCGAAGCCTTCCGGGCAGTTGGCGCACCATTCGCGCTCGTCTGTCTCCAGACGTGTGAAGACCAGCCGGTCATATTCGCACACGACCTTGCCGCGGGTGCCTGTGATCTCAAGACGGTTTGTTCCGGGAGCGTCTCCCGTGGTCGTAACAAAGATGCCGGTCGCGCCGTTTTCAAATTCGAGATACGCGGTAACGTCGTCTTCAACTTCTATATCGTGCCATTTTCCTTCGTGGCAGAACGCGCGCACGCGGACGGGGAGACCGCACAGCCATTGCAGCAGATCCAGCTGATGCGGACACTGGTTCAGCAGTACGCCGCCCCCTTCGCCGCTCCAGGTGGCGCGCCAGGCGCCGGAGTTATAGTACATCTGCGTCCGGTACCAGTCGGTGATCAGCCAGGAAACGCGTTTCAGTTCGCCAAGCTCTCCTCCGTCGATCATCTGTTTCAGCTTGCGGTAGACGCAGTTTGTCCGCTGGTTGAACATCATCGCGAAGGTCAGATCCGGATGCAGATCCGCTTCTGCGTTCATTTCCCGGACCTGCAGCGTATAAACACCGGCCGGCTTTTCGACCAGCGTGTGCAGACCGTGGCGCATGGCTGAAATCGCCAGGACGGGATGCTGGTAGTGCGGAACGCAGATCATGACCGCTTCACACAGACCGGAAGCGATCAGTTCCTCGCCTTCGTTGAAAACGGGAACGTCCGGCAGTATCCCTTTAAACCATTCCCGGCGGGATTCCCGGCGGTCGGCCGCCGCGGTGATTTCGATTTCAGGCGTCATGCCGGCCAGAATATTGTTCACATGACCGGACCCCATATTCCCGATCCCGATGATCCCCAGACGAACCTTTTTCATGACGGTGTTCCTCCTTAACTTATAACAATGCTTTCAGCGCGTCACAGGCAGCGTCAAAGGCCGCGTCGGACGACGGATAGGCAAAGGTGGAAATCAGCGATTTCTGATCTTTCTCCAGCCCGGAAAATCCGTCAAAAACGCGGAGATGCGGCTCAACGGTCAAAGCTTTGCCCCCGCGCGCCCTGAAATCCGACAGGATCTCCGGAAGAGATCCGATCCCTTTTCCTGCGGGAACCACCGTGCCGTCCGGAAGCGCGTCCTTGATATGCAGATAATCCGCACGCGCGCCGAGCAGCTCCCAGGCTTCGGGGATCCCCTGACCGCACTGGATGAAGTTAGCCGGGTCAAAGATACAGTGAAGATCCGGAACCGCGTCCAGAAGATCCGCGCAGCGCGCGGCGTTATCGCCGTAGATCCCTTTTTCGTTTTCATGGCAAAGGGTGACGTCGGAAGATCCGGCAATCTCAACCATCCGGCCCAGACGGTCGATCACCTCATTGCGGTATTTTTCAGGCGCGTCTCCGCCGGGAAGATAAAAGGAAAAGACCCGCATCCGGTCGCACTCCAGCAGGTTCGCGATTTCCAGCGTGTGCCGGAAACGTTCCAGATGCTGTGTGAAATCATCCCTGACGATATCGATTTTGCCGATGGGTGAGCCGACGGACCAGACGCGAAGTCCGTGATCCTTCAGCTTGCGAAGCACTTCCTTCGCTTTCTCACCGGAAATGTCGGAAACATTTTGTCCGTCCACGCCGCGGATTTCTGTTCCGTCGAGAGCGTTTCTGCTCATTGCGGCGATCTGCCCGTCGACAGAAGCGGCGGCTTCATCGGAAAACGCGAAAATATGCATGCCGGTTCCTCCTTATGGATCTGATCGGGAATCATGTGTACTGTTTTGTTTCCGGAATCACCGTCACAGGAAAAGATCCGTGACGGTACGGACCAGAAACAGCAGGATCACGCCGAGAATGACAAAACGGATCAGACGGGTTCCTTTCCGGATCGCAAGACCGGAACCGACCCAGTGTCCCGCAATGCTGAAGGCAGCCGCGGCGAGCCCGAGTCCGATAAGCACATTGCCGCTCTGCAGAAAAACAGCCAGCGAGGAAACATTGCTGGCCAGATTGGCAAGCTTGACATTGCCGGAGGCCTGTTTCGCGGACAATCCGCACAGCCCGGTATACAGCAGCAGCAAAAAGGTTCCCGTTCCGGGTCCGTAAAAACCGTCGTACAATCCCAGAATCAGGGATACAAACGTGATCAGGCAAAGCTGTTTTTTACGCGGAACGGGCTTTCCGTCCTCCGGAACCGGATCCTTCCGGAAAATCATGTAAACAGCGATCAGAGGCAGCAGGATCAACAGGAGGATGCGGAGGATCTCCTCTGCAGTGGCGAGAGAGAAACGGGCTCCGATCTGCGCGCCCAAAACTGCCGCCAGGGTTCCCGGCACGGCGGATTTCCAGTCGACGCAGCCGTTCACACAGTATCGTCCTGTAGAAACTGCCGTCCCGGTGGCGGAGGACAGTTTATTCGTGGCTATGGCTACATGCGGCGGAAGTCCTGAGATCAGATAAGCGGGAAGGGAGATCAAACCGCCCCCGCCGCCGATCGCGTCGACCAGACCGGCCAGAAATACCATCGGACAGACGACCGCGTAGGTGATCCACGTGATCTGCATATCGGTTCACGCTCTTTTCAACAATGGGGATTATATCGCTTCAGGCCTTGCAAATCAAGAACTTTGACAATCACTGACCGGGTTGGACGCCAAACGTTGCCTCCGGTGTTCTGTGACATAAATCCGGTCACGATCCGGATCAATCATTCCGCATCGGGACAGCTTCCGCTTTGGTCCTGTTTGTATTTCGATTCAATCAGGCAGTATCCCTTTTTTGCCGTGCCGGAACGGCCGGATCCGAACCGGCGACCGGCAGCTTTCAGCTTGCTTCTTGTGCAGGTAGGCAGCAAAGAATTTGTCCCCAAAACAGACAAACTTTGTGGCGTTAAGAGGGCATATCGGAAATAACGGGAACCATGTTTTTCCATATGGGGATATCAAGAGTAATGATCATCGACTTATTTGAATCGGTCAGATTCCAGTTGCTAGACTCCCTCCTCCGACGTAAGTGTATCCAGATTCTGCACATCAACATGGAAAGTCTCTGTTTCTATCGGAATGGGGAAATCAGCATATGCATCACGGAACGCACCCAATGTGTATGTATCTGCGAAACAGCTGCGTCCAAGGGAACCGGTTTGTCTGTAAAGTCCCTTTTCCTCATCGATATCATATCCAATGAAAATATCTGATATTCCTCTTGGCAGAATCACTGTTTTGTCATTGCCCTGTTCTGCTGTAATAAAGCGGAATGCCGGGGGCACTGTTATGATATGATCTTCGTCAGGGTGCTCATCAAAAAGAGAATGATACAAGTCATGGTTGATTAATGAATAATCAATCTGATACTGGATTTCCTGCGGTAGTACCATAAGCCTGATTTGATCCACCTGTATGCCGATTTGGGAAAACAGAATCGGACTTGTGTTCACAAGGATAACTTCTTCACCTGATACGGCAGCATGAAAGGTTTTTTCCATATAACCGTATTCTGCATGAGAATAGTCCTCAGAATTCTCATCGTGCATATCACTTAGCGGCAGCATCCGTACACTAAACCATAATGTCCGCTCTTCCTTTATGCTTTCAAACGTAACTGAGAGCTTACCGGTATATATACCCGTTTCCTCATCCAGTACTCCTTCAGTGCTGTATGTCCGGATGTTTTCAGTCTCGGATCCAACATCGATTTCTACTTCCCAACCGCTTGTATATCCACCTTCATCCCACCGATCCAGGATGGTTCTGCCGTCCTCAACCATTTTCAACCGGTCAGGATTAAATTGGGTCTGGCCATACCAATATTCATCCAAAGGCTTGTCAAAGAGTAATAGATCCTTGCTCTCAGGAATCACATCATATACAACATGGCATGTTTTCCCATCATAGGATGTTTCCCGATAGCAGACGGAAAAATGTTCTGTTTCAACCACAGTCTGATCATGCTCTATATACTGTGCAGCATTCTCCGGAATTTCTGCATTTGGAATGCTGGTTCTTGCGAAATCCAATATGCCAAATCCATTGGTTAATGCAAAAGCAACTCCCATGGTTGCAATGATCAATACAGCAGCGAAAACCATTGCCACTGTCAATTTTCTTTTCACTTTATGCCCTCCTGTCGCGTTTTCGAAAAACTGATTACGCTGCCAGGAGGTTGTTGATAATCCGGAAAGATCTGTATTCAACGCATGTTGAATTTGCGCTTCATATTCTTTATTTTTCATATGTCAAGCCTCCTGTCAGCGAACCTTTCAAAAGAGCCTCTGCTTTTTTCAGTCTTCTTTGGACAGTTGGTTGTGATAATCCCAGGGAATCTGCTGTTTCCTGCATTGTAAGTCCATGAAAGTAGTAGAGAAGAATGACCTGCTTATACTTATCCGGAAGATCCATAATCAAAATAGTCAGTTCATGGTCCTCCGGTTCCACAGAAATCAATCTCGGAGGCAAATCTTCTAAAGCTTGTCTTTTGTCAATGTGCCGGAACCATGATGTACGTCTGTAATCCTTACAGGTATTGATTGCTATGCGTAAAAGCCATGCTTTTTCATTGACAATACCATGACGATCAAAATCATTCATATGGTTCCAGACTTTGATCCATGTATCCTGTGTAGCATCCTCGGCTTGGTTTTGATCGGACAGATACAGAAAGCAAGTCTTCAGGATCGTATCTGAGTATTGTTCGATCCATAGGCTAAGCCTCTGCTCATATTTTATGCCTGGTTCCTCAGTATGTTCCACCACCGATCACCTCCTTCATCATTATAGACGATAAAAACGAACACAATTATTCAAAAAACATGATATAACAAGCATTATCCCTAAGCTAAAAAACATACCATGGTACTTATATGTAAAGAGCCAGGAAGGCTGAACTTCCTGGCCACAAGCTGCATTTTTGGAATGTTACTTAGCTTTTCTGAACAGAGCGGCATTAGAGATTTTCAGACTGTTATGATATACCATCACGCGGATGATCCATTCATCGGTTATTGCCATGACATAGGTGCAAACGCCCTCGTCAGAAAAAACTTCAGGATTGATGACAGTCCATTCCAGATCCTTTGTGTCCATGCCCTTCAGATGCTCATTGGCCCAATTGTCAGCAGCCATCAGCCAATCATTTTCAGCTTTTTCGGAATAACTGTCATCTGACCACCCCGGTACAACAAAAGCATCATAGCGGTATTCTACCGTTTGCGGAACAATAGTGCCATCATCCAAACCGGCAAATGTCACTACAGATGTACCCTGGTCGTTGTTTTGTTTCCATTTGTAGCTGGTATAAAACACATTTGCAATTACATCCTGCTGAACTCCTTGAATGTCGCTCCATTCAGGATCCCACTTGGATAAACCATATTCGTAGAATTCAATATTACGATTCTGAACATCAAGAATATCAAGATTCATACTAAAGGGTACATCAGTATACGAGTAGATCAAATCACGTCCAATTCGTTCCACATCTTCCAGAGTCATGTTGTTTTCATCGAAAGGATGTGCACCGCGACTCAACCACCATGCTGCCAATTCACCATCTGTCATACAGCGATATGGCCGCATCCGAAAGCTGTCCATGCCATTAAAATACATCATGTTCAGTGTGGGCTCGATGATCACATTTTCTGCATGCACATGGGATGCAGTCAGCATTCCCCTCATGATCAGCATACGAACAGCAAAACTACGCTCGTTTTCCTCGGATGTGATCATACGGGTCGTTTCGATACCACCACCGCGCATGCAGTTGCGGTAATTCAACGCAGCAGGATCGAAAGGCTGCTCTGCCTGATGAAAAGCATCAATGATTGCCAGCAGCATATCATCACTCAGGCAGCACACGGGCAAAATGACAAACATGTTTTCGCCGTCATAGTCATCAGGGTTCAGCGTGTACACACCGACAATCACATCTGTCATCTTGTTCAATACAGATTCGCCAGTGTAGGTAATTTCGCCCTTCTCGTATTGTTCCTGCAAGTGGACAGCACGCCGCTGTTCTCCGGCAGTCAGCCAAGGTTCCTGCATCAAATCACCGGTTGTGAACCATTCACCATCGTTGGGCAGTTCCACATATTCATCGGAATCCGCCCATTCCGGCTGATAATCTCCGTAGTCAGCATAATAGCTGGCATCAGGCAGATAAGAAACGGTTGCGACGGCTGTGTCGATTGTGTCCAGTGTGACATCGGGCACATCAATGACCGTATCCTCAGTTACAGCCAACGCAGAAATGGGAAGTATTGCCACTGCCAAAAGAAGTGCAGCGGCTTTCTTGATAAGGTGATTCATCTTCATGGAATCGCCTCCTTTCGAATACAAGGATACGGATTTCATGTTTCAGAGTCTTCAACGGGATGTAACGGAATTGTAAATTGCAATGTCACTGTCGTACCATGATCAGGTTTGCTGTCAATCAACAGATCAGCCTGATGCAGTTCGGCAATCTTTGCACACAAGGACAGCCCCAGCCCTGCGCCTCCATTTTTTCTTGTGCGCGCTTTATCCGCTTTCCAGAATGGTTCC
>CALCUD010000145.1 GCA_937906775.1 uncultured Clostridia bacterium | reverse complement strand
CGTGAAGGCGGCCGTACCGTCGGTTCCGGCGTTGTGGCTAAGGTCATTGAGTAATTCATAACTGTTACTCCCGGAACGCTCCCCGAAGCGGGAGCGTTCCTTTTTAAAGTCAAAAGAACCGAATGCGGAGGACTTTCTATGTATATCCATCAGAACCGGGGGACTTGTTCCTCCGCTGTCGAACTGGAGATTCGTGACGGTATCATTACACATTGCTGTTTTATCGGCGGATGCCGCGGAAACACTCAGGGGCTGGCCGCCATGGTCATCGGCCGGAACGCTGAGGAAGTCGCGTCAACGCTGGAAGGCATCCAGTGCCGCGGCGGCACTTCCTGCCCGGACCAGCTGTCCCAGGCCATCCGTACTTATCACGACTGATCCGGAAAGGAGCACCTTCTTGCAACAGGAAATAACCGTTCCAGCCACCTTTGAAGAAATGGACCTGTCAAAGGAGATCCTTCAGGCGATCCGGGAAATGGGCTTCACTGAGCCGTCCACCGTTCAGGCCCGGACCATCCCCTTCATGATGTCCGGAACAGACATTAACGCCATTGCGCCGACCGGTACAGGCAAAACATGCGCTTTTGGCATTCCCATGCTGGAATATGTCCAGCTGCGGGACAGCCGCGTCCAGGAAATTGTTCTGGCGCCGACCCGCGAGCTCGCGCTTCAGATTGGGGACGAACTGACCCGGCTGGCCAAATTCATCAAGGGAGTACGGATCTCCGTCATATACGGCGGACAGTCCATTTCCAAACAGATCAATGCTCTGAAACGTAAACCCCAGGTGGTCATCGCAACGCCGGGACGCCTGCTGGATCATATGCAGCGGGGAAACATTTCTCTGAACGCGGTCCACACCATGGTCCTGGACGAAGCGGACGAAATGCTGAACATGGGTTTCGTCAAAGATGTGACGAAAATCATCGAAGCCACCCCGACCAACCGTCAGCTCGTCCTTTTCTCCGCCACGACGAACAGGGACGTACTCACCATCGCCTGGAAATACCAGCACGATCCGGTCGAGATCACCGTCGAAGCCACAAAGGAAGACCGCCCTCAGATCACCCAATATGTCATTTCCACCGAGCAGAATCAAAAGGATGACCATCTCCTTTATCTGCTTGACGCAGATGTCTACCAGCGTGTGATGATTTTCTGCAACACGAAATTCATGACCGACAAGCTGACGAGCCGCCTGGTAAAACAGGGATACGACGCCCGCTGCCTTCACGGCGATATTCCGCAAGCAAAGCGCAATGTGGTAATGAATGATTTTAAACGCGGTAAATTCCCTATCCTTGTGTCAACAGATGTCGCCGCACGCGGCATTGATGTGGATGATGTGGAAGCAGTTATTAATTACGATCTGCCCAACGAGAATGAATACTATCTTCACAGGATCGGCCGCACAGGGCGCGCCCACAAGCATGGTGTCAGTTTCTCCCTGGTCACCTTCCGTGAAAGCGTCCGTATGGATGAAATTCTGAAATATATGCTGACGTCGCCGACCCCGTTGAAATTTGAGGATGACATTCTGAAATTCGAAGACGGGACTCCTTTCTTTGACAATATCTGAAACGGCGCCCCGGACCGGCCGGACAAACCTTCCGGGTATACAAACAGCCCCGTCTGAAAAGGCGGGGCTTGTTTGTGTTCGAATGCTTATCTGCGGCGGGCGTCGAAGCATTCTTTGCAATACACGGGACGGTCTTCTCTGGGCTCGAAGGGAACCTGAGTCGCTTTTCCGCATTCCGCGCAGATGGCGTCAAACATCTGACGGGGAGCGCCGGCATTGGCCTTACGCGCCATACGGCAGGCCTTGCAGCGGGTGGGCTCGTTCTGGAATCCCTTTTCGGCGTAGAATTCCTGTTCACCGGCGGTGAAAACGAACTCGGCACCACAGTCTTTGCATACCAGCGTTTTGTCTTCGTACATGGTTGGATAACCCCCATAAATAAGATAGGTGATTCCCCCGGCTGACCTGGTCTTTGACCCCACACACGCCGCCTGGGAGGTTGCTCTGCGCTTCACGCGCCCTCACGCGCTCCTCTCGGGACACAGCCCCGGACGGACTTACATCTAGACCGCACCATGCTCCCCGCCGCTTTGGGCGGATTACGTGGACCGCTTTGCCTGCGACTGGCATCGGCTTGCAACCACAGACCCGAAGGTTTCAACCGGCTTCATTATAGAACCGGCTTTTTCAAAACGCAAGAAATTTTTTTGTCATTTTTACAATTACTTTTGTCCGTAATAAGCATTCGGGCCATGTTTTCTCATAAAATGCTTCTCCTTGACATATTCCGGCAGGCATTCCCGGGGTTGATTCATCGGCAGCGCCTCGGTATGCCAGGCCATCATAGCCACTTCTTCCAGTACAACCGCGTTGTGAACCGCCTCCATAGCATCCTTGCCCCAGGCAAAGGGGCCGTGATGACGTGCCAGGACACAGGGCACATGATTCGGATTCAGACCGTTATCCTCAAAGTGGGAAGCAATCACTTTACCGGTTTCCAGCTCATACGCGCGTTCAACTTCCTCCGCCGTCAGATCCCTGCAGCAGGGAACAGCGCCGTATATATAATCCGCGTGGGTGGTTCCGTAGGCGGGGATGTCCCGGCCGCTCTGAGCCCATACCGTCGCCCAGCGGGAATGCGTATGCACCACACCGCCGATATCCGGGAACCGGCGGTAAAGCTCCGCATGCGTCGGAGTATCGGAAGAGGGGTTCATGCTTCCTTCAACTTTGTTTCCGTTCAGATCCATCACTACCAGGTCCTCCGGTTTCAGCTGTTCATACGGGACGCCGCTGGGTTTGATCACAAACAAGCCCTTCTCCCGGTCAATTCCGGAAACATTGCCCCAGGTGAATGTCACCAAATGATACGCGGGCAGCAACATATTCGCTTCATAGACCTTCTGTTTCAGTTCTTCCAGCATGGGTTCTCTCCTCCTTTAATCTCCGAGATGCAGATTTTTGAATTTTCCCAGATCTCCGCTGGCCCAGTGTTTCCGGCAAAGGGATACATACTGTTCATTTCCGCCAAGCACAATCTGTTCCCCTTCCTTGGCCACCTTGCCGTTGATCACCCGGGCGTTGCAGATCGCCTTCTTGCCGCACCAGCAGATGGTTTTGACCTCCTCAATGGTATCGGCCCACGCCATAAGCCACTGGCTTCCCTCAAAGAAATTACCCTTGAAGTCCGCCCGCAGGCCGTAGGCAATCACAGGAATGTTCAGGTCATCCACGATGTGAACCAGTTCCTCCACCTGCGCCTTGGTCAGGAACTGCGCCTCATCCACGATCACGCAGTCATACCCGGACAGATCCATCCCCTGCAGTTCTTCCATAAAAACGCACTCTGTCTCCAGACCGCAGCGGCTCTTCACCGTCCGTTCCCCGTCGCGAGTTTCCAACTGCGGTTTGACCATCAGTACCCGCTGACTCCGCTCCTGATAATTATACTGGACCATGATCGCGTTGGCTGTCTTGCTGGAACCCATCGCGCCATATCGGAAATACAGCTTAGCCATTGTTTTCCTCCTCCTGTGGCGGATTCTCCCGCAACGCAGTTTTCAAAACGATCTCCCCGTCCTTCACCGTCAGGCAGACCTCTTTCCCCAGTTCGATATGTCCCTGCAGCAATTCCTCGCTCAGCGTATCCTCCACTGTCCGCTGGATCAGACGCCGGAGCGGACGGGCGCCGTATTTCGCGTCATATCCGTCCGTGGCCAGCTTGTTGACGGTCTCCGCATCCCAGGTCAGACAGATTTCACGCTCCTGAAGCCGCTCCGCGACCTGCCGGAGCATCAGCTCCGTGATCTCACGGATGTTATCCTCCGTCAGGGGATGGAATACGATCAGCTCGTCCACACGGTTGATGAATTCCGGACGGAAAATCTCTTTGACTTCCTTCATCACCGCGTCCTTCATCGCTTCATAGTCCGCGGCCTCCCGCGTCTTCGCGCCGAAGCCGAGGCTTCGGCCGGAGCCGATCACATGCGCCCCGGCGTTGGAGGTCATCACAACGATCGTGTTCTTGAACGAGACCACACGGCCGGTATTGTCCGTCAGCCGTCCGTCCTCCAGAATCTGCAGCAGCATGTTGAAGACATCCGGGTGCGCTTTCTCCACTTCATCCAGCAGCACCACACTGTAAGGCTTCCTCCGGACTGCTTCGGTCAGCTGGCCGCCTTCCTCATAGCCCACATAACCGGGCGGAGAACCGACCAGCCGGGAAACAGTATGTTTTTCCATGTATTCGCTCATATCGAGACGAATCACTGCGCTCTCGTCCCCAAACATCGCTTCGCCCAGCGCGCGGCACAGCTCGGTTTTTCCGACGCCGGTCGGTCCGAGGAAGATAAAGCTCCCGATGGGACGTTTCGGATCCTTGAGGCCGGCCCGCGCGCGGCGGATTGCCCGGGAAACAGCGCTGACTGCCTCTTCCTGACCGATGAGCCGCTGATGGAGCGTCTCTTCAAGGTGAACCAGGCGCTGAGCCTCCTGCTCAGTCATCTTGTTCACGGGGATTCCCGTCCAGAGAGACACGACCTGCGCGATATCCTCCTCCGTCACGGTATCCCGGGCCGCGGACTGACTGCGGGCCCATTCCGCTCTTTTCTCCGCGATCTCCCGGTTCAGGCTCTGTTCCTGATCGCGCAGGGACGCCGCCTTCTCGAAGTCCTGATGGGTGACAGCTTCTTTCTTTTCGATTTGAATCGCTTCCAGCCTTTTCTCCTGCTCCCGGACATCCGGAGGCGTCGTGCAGGCCTGAATACGGACCCGGCTGGCTGCCTCGTCCATCAGGTCAATCGCCTTGTCCGGCAAAAACCGGTCCGGAATATAGCGATCGCTCAGCTTGACCGCCGCAGCCAGCGCCTCCTCCGTGATCCGGACCTTGTGATGCGCTTCATAGCGGTCCCGCAGTCCGTACAGGATCCCAAGCGTTTCCTCCGCGGAGGGTTCGCCAACGACCACACTCTGGAAGCGGCGTTCCAGCGCCGCGTCCTTTTCAATATGTTTACGGTACTCGTCCAGCGTGGTCGCCCCGATACACTGGATCTCGCCGCGGCTCAGCGCAGGCTTCAGGATATTCGCGGCGTCCAGGCTTCCCTCCGTGGCGCCGGCACCGATGATCGTATGAATCTCATCGATAAACAGCAGGATGTTTCCGGCTTTGTGAAGCTCATCCATGACATTTTTCAGCCGTTCCTCGAACTCGCCGCGGAATTTGGTTCCGGCCACCATGCTGCCGATATCGAGACTCATGACCCGCTTTTCAAGCAGCATCTCCGGGACATTGCCCTGAACAATCCGCTGCGCAAGTCCTTCCACCACGGCGCTCTTTCCAACGCCGGGTTCGCCGATCAGAACCGGATTGTTCTTGGTCCGCCGGATCAGAATCTGGATGATCCGCTGGATCTCACTGTCCCGTCCGATGACCGGATCCAGTTCGTTTTTCTCCGCCGCCAGCGTCAGATCCCGGCTGAATTTTTCAAGCTGGCTCTTGCCGTTATTCTCCTCTCCGTTCCGGCTGTTCCTGGCTTGAGCCATGAACGGAATCCCCGGGAAGGGACGGCGGGGTTCGGAATCCCCGGCGTTCTGACGGAGCTGAGAAAAGATCTGCTCCCGGGCCCCGGACAGATCCACGCCCGCTTTTCGCATCAGAGCGCTTCCCACGCCGTCGTCGTTGCCCAGCATAGCCAACCAGAAATGTTCCATAGAGACATAGTTCTGGCCCAGCTTGTGGGATTCCATCACGCTGGTCTCCAATGTTTTCTTGGCCCGCGGACTCATCTGAAGCCGGGGAGAACGGATCGCTTCCTCCGATGTCTCCTGCTCTCCGATCTCTTCCAGATGTCCCTTCAGCTCATTCAGGGTGTTTTCATAGTTCATTTTATCCTTCACGGCGTTCGGAACGGTTTCCGTATCCCTGAGCAGTGCCAGCAGCAGGTGTTCCGTACCGACATAGGTCTGCCGGAGTTCCACCGCAACGCGTTGTGCCTGCAGCAGCATCTGCTGAACACGCTGTGTCAGTCTTCCGTATATAGGCATAGATACTTCCTTTCTTTCTTCTCCGTTCCCGGTCGCCTTGATCGCGCTCAGAACGGAATTGAGCAGGTTCCGGACATTCCCCTTCATCAGATCGGTATTCATCCGGCTCATGCAGTCCGCGCAAAGATGCCGGACCGTAGTTTCCTCACCGGACACGACGGATACCGTAAATGTCGCTTCATTGACATGACATTCATCGCAAAGCATCGTTATGATCTCCTTTCCCGCTTCCGTTCGCTCATCCGCGATTCCGGGCCGCGATCGTCATCAGCATGGATTTCAGAATTTTCGCGCGCAGTGCGTTTTTCAGCGCATCGGGCACCGGCACGCCAAGCGCTCTGGCGTTCACGGAGGAAACCATGATCGCAGCTTCATCGGGCATCACCGTTTTCTGTTCCCGGAGCTGGCCGATCAGCCGGAGGCATTCCTCCTCCGTCAGGTTGTCGCCGATCCGTTCGTTGATCAGATACATCAGGCGGCTGCTCCCCGTTTCCACCACCCGAACAATGCGGATATACCCTCCGCCGCCCCGGCGGCTCTCCGTCAGATACCCATGGTCCGGAGAAAACCGGGTCGCCAGCACATAATTGATCTGGCTCGGCGCACAGCTGAAATATTCCGCCAGCTCATTCCGTTTCAGCTCCACTTCTGTCGCTTCATCCGTCAGCATGGCTTTGATAAAACTCTCAATTGAGTCGCTCAGACGCATGATGTTACTCCTTTCCGGTCCGGGAAGTCCTTGACTTTCTTTGACCTATCCGGAGTATAGCATAGAATTCCTCCGTTTTCAATACAGACCGTTCAGGCTTTCTCCGAGAACTTTCTCCACAGCGTTGTGAAAATGGGAGTCTTTCTGGTGGACATAATTGACAGAAGACAGTACGGTTTCCCCGTCCGGCCACCGGAAAGTCCCCAGTCCATCCTTCCGGAGCCCGTAATCCGAATATTCTTTTCCCTCCCCGGGAATCAGGACCGTGAGCCTGTCGCTGACGCGGTTCCCGAGATAAAGGCTGAAGATCCCCTTTTCCGGGTCGATCACCGCGTGGTTTCCCGTAAATCCGGCGAGTCCGAAGGCGCTCCCGCCCATATAAACGGGAACCTCTGAAAAATACTGATCCGGATGCTTCAGATAACACAGATAGCCCAGATACTGCGTATAGGTCCCGTCCGGAAGCCGGCGTCCGGTCCGGTTCACAGCGATTTCCGCCAGAGAATCCGCTGACAGGAGATCCCCCCGCAGAAGAGACTGACAGAAGCGGATCATATCCCCGATCGTCGAAAACAGCCCGGCATGACCGCAAAGATCCCCTGAATCCCCCTGCAGAACGGCTGCCTTTGGATCGTGCGGTACACCGGCCGGCGTTCCTTCCCGAAGGATCATTTTCCCGTTTTCGATCCGGTGTTCCCGTCGGTAGGTCTGGCAATCCCTCCGCCTGTTTTCCGGGACCCGGGCCCAGGTATGATGCATGCCGGCCGGGATCAGGACCCGCTCCCGGACGCATTCGAAAAACGGCTGGCCGGCCGCCGATTCCAGCACATATTTCATGACCATTGCCGGAATATCCGAATAAGCCCTTTTCCCCGACGGACCGTCATCCCGGACGGCAAACAAACGCCGCTCCGCCTCCTGACGATCCTCTGCGCCGTCGATCCTTCCGGGAGTTTGAAGGCTTTTCCGGAAGGAGATCATTTCCTGCAGGGACAGATCCCTGAGCCCCGGAAAGCGGGGATCATAGGAAAAAGCGGAACGGCTCAGATCCAGCCGTCCCTCTTCCCGAAGTTTCATGGTACAGACAAGCGTAAAAAGTTTGGTCAGGGAAGCCAGATCAAATACCGTTTCTTCCCGGATATTTTCCCCGCCCATGGCGGTTTCCGCCCAGTCCTTTGTTCCGCAAGCGACGGAAAGACCGGACATAATGCCGGTCTCTTCCGTAAAATAACGTACCGCGTCCGTCAGTTCCCTCTTCACGCGTCCACCCCGATCCTCGTGCAAGGGACCCGGCCTTCCACAAGATCCGACAAATGATGCCGGGCATGCCCGATGATCACCGTCGTCCCTCCCCGGACGCATTCGAGCGCGTATTCCAGCTTGGCGCGGGCGCCGTTGGCTCCCGCCCGGCTGGCACCGATGCAGCTTTCCTGCAGGCTCCGGACCTGCTTTTCAACTTCTTCGAAATTTTTCCCCATCACATCCCGGACCAGCGTGTCGGGATCTCCGACCTTCCGGTAGATCCCCTCTGTGGATGTCATCAGCACCAGTACTTTGGCTTTCACCAGCCCGGCGATCACCGCCGCGGTCTCATCGTTATCCACGCATTCGTGCACTTCCCCGCCCTGCTCCCGGCGGGCAGCCAGCTCCATCTTCCGGTTTTCTTCATCGCTGACGGGGTCATTGTAGTTGACAATGGGGATCGTCTTCTGGCGCGCACTGCGCATCAGCAGCTGACGGATATGTTCTCTTTTTTCGGGATCGTTGAAATGGGTGTGCTCCACCAGAATCTGGCGCACGCCGTATTCAGGCGGAACGAACTGCCGGTAATTCTGCATCAGGATCGACTGACCCTGAGAAGCATAGTCGGCTTTATCCTGCTCCGGATCCCCGCAGAGTTCACACCCCGTCCGCTTGATATAATCCAGCCGTCCGATCTCCGTCGCGCCGCTGGTAACCCAGATCATGCCAGGTCTCAGCTCCGCGCCGAGGCGGGAAAAAATATTATAATCAATATCCCTGTCTTCTTTCCGGATCAGAGCCATGCTGCCGATCTTGCCCACCAGATCAAACTGATATTCCATCGTTCAGACACCGAACCTTTCCCGAATCATTCGAATCATGTTGACGACCGCCGCCTGATAGCCTTGATCGTTCCTCAGGATCAAATCCGCCGCGGAACGGTATACCGGGTACCGCGTCTCACAAACCTCGCGAACGGCGTCCAGGCCGCCTTCCCGCAGCGTCGGCCGCCGGTCCAGCTTGATATCGCCGAGGATATCCTCAAGCGGCCGGTCATTCAGAAGAATGATCCCCCAGTTCCGCATGATCTTCCGGTTGACCGGGTTGATCACCGTACCGCCCCCGGTGGAAACGATCATGGGCCGGGCCCGCGTCAGTTCCGTCAGCATATTGGTCTCCGCCTTGCGGAAAGCCTGCTCCCCGTACCGCGTGAAGAAATCGTTCACCGTACCGTCAATCGTCCGGGCCACCAGTTCGTCCGTATCGGTAAAAGGTACGCCCAGCTCCTTCGCGACCCGTTTCCCAAGGCTGCTTTTTCCACTCCCCGGCATGCCGATGATGAAAATATGCCTGTCCAGCATGGATGATCAATCCCTCCGAATTTGCTGCTGCACCTCGCGGCTCTCAGCAAAGATGGTACGGTACACATTGGCGACCGCCGCATAATTCCCGCTGTCCTTCACCAATCCGCGGACCTTATCCAGGATCAGCTGCTCCCGGTCCGGCTGCCAGATCGGGATCCCGGCTTCCCGTTTCACGTCTCCGACATCCCGGCTGACGCCCATGCGTTTTTCCAGCAGAGCGACCATTTCCGCGTCGATCTCATCCAACTGTGCCCTCAGTTCCTCCAGCGTGTACTTCATTTGCTTCATCCTCCGCTTTCTCCAGTGTAAACTGGAAGGCTGCGCCTTCCACGGTATCAAGCAGACGTATTGACTGCCCGTGCATTTCCATGACTCTTTTACAGATACTCAGCCCCAGACCGGTCCCCTTTCCGGAAGTATGCGCCCGATCCGCGGTAAAGAACCGGTCGAACACTTTGCTCCGGTCCTCCGGCGCGATTCCGGGACCGTTATCCGCCACCGTCACCGAAACGGTTTTGCCGACCGATTCGGTTTTCAGAACGATCCGGCCGTTTTCCGGGGTAAACCGGATCGCGTTGTCCAGCAGATTGATGATCACCTGCTCGATCCGGTCGCTGTCCGCCCGGACAGGCAGCGGATCCTCCCCGAAGAGACAGTCCGTGTCCAGATTCTTTTCGTCCAGGTCCTGCATTCTGCGGATGATCGCCCTGCGAAGCATCTCGTTGATGTCGAACACTGTCCAGTCCGGCGCCGCGGTTTCCCGTTCCAGACGGCTCAACTGGAGCAGATCGCCGACCAGCGTGCTCAGCCGGGCGCTCTCGTCCGCCACAAGCCGCAGGTAGCGGGGATGCTCCTCCTGCGGAATAACGCCATCCGCCATTCCTTCCGCGAACCCTTTGATGCTGGTGATCGGACTCCGGAACTCATGACTCACATTCGCCACGAACTCCCGTCTTCCCTGCTCAAGTCCGTTCAGCTTTTCCGCCATGGTATTAAAAGTGCCGCTCAGCGCCCGGATCTCCCCGTCGCCTTTTGTTTCGTCCACACGCGCGTTAAAGTTCCCTTCGCTCAGCGTCTCGGCCGCTTCGGTCAGGCTCCGGAGCGGCTTCATGGCGGACCGGACGCACAGGAGCACCGCCACACCGCTCAGGATCAGAACCGCCGCCGCGATCCCGATGATCTTCCACAGCATCTCGTTCAGTCCGGACTCGATCCGCTGCGCCTTCGTCTGGATCAGCACGGCGCCCTCCGTGGAGCCGTCCTGAATGAAGGGAACGCCGACTGTAAACGTAGGCGAATCCCCGACCGTTGTCTGCACACGGATTGTTTCCCCGTTCACCACACGGTTCAGCGCCTGATTGATTGCGTCTCCGCTCAGACTGGCCACGAAATCCGGATCCTCACTGGAAACGGTTCGCAGATTGCTCATCAGATTTCCCCGCCGGTCAACCACCGCGATGTAAGCGCCGTATTCCTCATTGACCTGCGTCGCTTTCCGGTTCAGATAGGTGGTGGCGGTATCCGTTGTCCAGCGGGTATTCAGTCGGGCCGCGAGATACGCGATATCCTCCGCTTCGCTGACCAGATGATCGAGCCGGGCTGTGATCTGCTGATTCCGCAACGTTACCCAGCATACGGCCGTGAAGCATCCGGTAATCAGCAGGATCGCCGCCATGACCACGCTCATGATCCGTGTAAACAAACCCGGAACTCCTCCTCCCGGCCTCCCGCCGCTTATTTTGTATCGAATTTATAGCCGACACCTCGTACGGTCCTGATACACCAGCCGTACTTCTCGCTGTCCGGGAGCTTCTCCCGGATCCTCTTGATGTGAACGTCCACGGTCCGGCTGTCCCCGAAAAAATCAAAACCCCATACCTGTTTGAGCAGCTGCTCCCGGGTGAATACCTGGTTCGGATGGACCGCAAGGTAATAGAGAACTTCCAGTTCCTTCGGCGGCATGTCAACCGGATTTCCCTCATAGTGAACACTGTATTCCGTCTGGCTCACGGTCAGTCCCGGGAAGGTCAGATCCTTGCTCCGTTCCTCCTCTGTTCCACCGGTCCGGCGCAGGACCGCTTTGACCCTGGCCACCATCTCCTTGCCGTCGAAGGGCTTGGTAATATAATCATCCGCGCCTAGTTCCAGGCACAGGACCTTGTCGAAGGTTTCCTCCCGCGCGGTCACCATAATCACCGGGATATCCCCGCTCTTCCGGATCAATTTCAGAACCTGATACCCGTCCGTACCGGGCAGCATCACATCCAGCAGAACCAGATCCGGGGGCAGCCTCCGGAATTCCTCCATCGCGTCATCGCCCCGGTTCACATCGCGGACAGAAAATCCCTCCTTTTCGAGATAAAGCCTCTCCAGATGCGAAATGTTCGGATCATCGTCAACGACCAGAATATCGGGATATTCTTTCATCAGCAATCCGCTCCTTGCCGTTTATTTCAGGGTTACCACCGTCACGCCGTCCTCTCCCTCGCCGTACATGCCGGGACGGGAGGATTTTACATGGCGGTTTTTCCTCAGATCCTGCCGGATCCCGCTGCGCAGAATGCCGGTCCCCTTGCCGTGAATAATACTGACCTCATGCAGGCCGGCCATCACCGCGTCATCGATATACTGTCCGGTCACCGTCAGCGCCTCGTCCAGTGCCATACCACGGACATCGCATTCGAGAGGCACGGTTTTTGTCATACTCCCCGTCTTAGCCCTTACCGTGCTCTTTTCCTTCGCAGGCGACTGCTTCTTCAGCCGGAGCTGGCTCAGCGGAGCCTTGAACTTCATCATGCCGGCCTGCAGTTGCACCTCGCCCTTCGCGTCCGGCGCTGCGAGCACCGTTCCCTCGGTTCCGAGCGTCAGGATCTCGACCAGATCTCCGGGATTCACCGTTTCAGGCGCCTCTGTCGCAGCCGTTTCCTGCTTCAGTCCCTCGCTCAGGGAATCGATGCTGTCCTCCAGCTGTTTCCGGAGCGCGCCCGCGTTGCCCGCGCTGCTTCCGGCCTCTTTCCGCAAACGTTTCAGGTCCGACAGGATGTTTTCGCTTTCCCGCCTCGCCTGCTCCAGGATCCGTTTCGCGTCCTCCCGGGATTTCCGGAGCATCTGCTCCCGCTTTTCCTCCATTTCACGGCGAAGCTGTTCGGCTTCGTTCCGGAGACGGACAGTTTCCCGGCTGGCTTCCTGAGCGATCTCCCGCTCCCGTTCCGCGACCTGGCGGTGATATTCCGCGTTCGCGATCACATCCTCAAACCGGACCGCGTCTCCGCTGAGCAATTTCTTGGCGCCGTCGATGAGGTTTTCCGGAAGGCCCAGCCGCCGGCTGATCTCAAAGGCGTTGCTCTTGCCCGGAACGCCGATGCTGAGCCGGTAGGTCGGCCGCAGTGTTTCCACGTCGAATTCCACGCTCGCATTCTCAACGCCCTGCGTTGTCAGCGCGAAAACCTTCAACTCACTGTAATGGGTAGTCGCCATCGTCCGGACCCGGATATGCAGCAGCCGGGTCAGAATGCTCTGCGCCAGCGCCGCGCCTTCTGTCGGATCCGTTCCGGCGCCGAGTTCATCAAACAGGACCAGATCCCGGGGGGTCACTTCCCGCATGATCGTGACAATATTGGTCATGTGGCCCGAGAAAGTGGAAAGGCTCTGCTCAATGCTCTGTTCGTCGCCGATATCCGCGAATACCTGTTCAAAAACCGCAAGCTCTGTTCCCAGATCCGCGGGGATCTGCAGACCCGCCTGCGCCATCAGCGTAAACAGTCCGACCGTTTTGAGCGTAACCGTCTTGCCGCCGGTATTCGGACCGGTCACGACCAGCGTCGTAAAGTCCTTTCCCAGCCACAGGTTACTGGGAACCACCTTTTCCGGATCGATCAGCGGATGCCGTCCCCGGATGATATGCAGGAATCCATCCGCGTTGATCTTCGGCGCAGTACAGTTCAGCCTCCGGCTCAATAAACCCTTTGCGAAAATCGCGTCCAGTTCCGCAAGCTGCTCCACCGTATCCCGCAGTTCCGACGCAAGCGGAGCAATCTCAGCGGAAAGCGCAGCCAGGATCCTGGCGATCTCCTGCTGTTCCTTCAGCTCCCATTCCTTCAGTTCGTTTCCCATTTCAACCGCGGCCATGGGTTCAATAAACAGCGTCGCCCCGGAGGAACTCTGATCGTGGACCAGTCCGGGAACACTCCCGCGGTATTCGGCTTTGACCGGCAGAACATACCGGTCATTCCGGACCGTGATGATCGGATCCTGCAGCATTTTCTGCATCGCCGCCGAACGGATCATCTGGTTCAGTCTGTCCTTGATCTTATCCTGCGCGCCCCGCATATGGCGCCGGATATTCATCAGTTCGGTGGAAGCCCGGTCGGCGATCTCATCTTCAGACAGGATCGCGTCCGTGATATCCTTCTCGACCGTGCGGGAAACCGTCAGCGTTTCTGCCTTCCGGCGCAGGATCGGGGTACTGTCACGGTCGGTGATCAGCGCGTCCCGCGCGGTACGTGAGGCCCGCAGCAGTTCCGCCACGTTCAACAGCATCGCCGGGGAGAGGGAAGCGCCCTTTTCGCACAGCATCAGTGGCTCCCGTACGTCGGTGAAGCCGCTCATGGGATGCCCGCCGACATAGCGCAGGATCACAGAGGCTTCTTCCGTTTCCGCCTGTGCCTCCTGAACCTCCGGCAGGGTGCAGAAAGGGGTCAGTGCGCGGCATTTTTCCGCTCCCATTTCCGTCAGCGCGCCTTCCGCAAGCATCTCCCGCACCTTGGTAAACTCCAGAACGCGGAGCGTTCTTTCCGTCATCATTCGTTTCTTCCTCCGGTCATTTCGGTTATGTCATTCGATCGGGCGGCTCCAGTGTCCGCCCGTTGCCGGCATTCCTGTTTTCTGTCCGTTCCGGAAAGCTGTCATCACGCTCCGGACCTCCTCCGGAGTCTCGGTCGTGAAAACCGCGCTTCGGAAAGAGAATCCCTTCCGGTCGCACAGATCCGTCGGAAGCGTGTTTTCCAGCCGTACAAGACATCCCTCCGGCAAGCGGGTCCGCAGGAGTGGAAAGGAATACCCCCGCCGGTCCTCCAGGCATTTTCCTCTCAATGCTCCGGCCGTTTCCGTATCACACAGGCTGCACGCCGCATGGCCCTGATCCAGCCCCAGCGCCGTCCTTGCCGGACAGTGATGCAGGAGCATCAGCTGCGTTCTGCCCCAGACCTGCGTATAAATCGGCGGATTTCCGTCAAGCAGGGTCTCCAGCTCCCGTCCCGTCAGTTCCTGGCTCGCCGTCACAAAGGCGCATCCAAGTCTCAGCAGCGCCGCGGCGGCCCGCCTGTTCATGACCGGGATACCGCTTCCCGCGCCGAAAGGCACAGGCCATGTCATTCCCAGCTGACCGACAGAACCCAGAATCACGCCTCCAAGATTCCCGCGATATTCGCCGGTCAGCCGGCAGATCATCTCCAGCGTATCCTGCTCGCAGACCTCCGGCAACGCCAGCCATTCGCCCGGAGCCATATCCGACAGGATCCCGCGCAGCGCTTCCTCCCGCCAATCCTCCGGACAGATCGCGATCCGGGTTCCCGGATCGCGGGCCGCGAGCGCCTGCTGCGGCGTCCGGACCAGCGCCAGATCCGGCAGTTTTCCCGACGGGAGACAAATCGCAGGAAGCGGACATGCCGCTCCGGGATCCGGCTCAAAGGCGTGTATCCGCGCTTCCGCCAGTTTTTCCAAAGTTTCCCGACGCAGGAGGTTCAGCGCCGAAACAGGGACAAAAGCGTCCGCAGTATCCGCACGGACCTCCCCGGGAACAAACACCGTCCCGCCTGTCTTTTTCAGGCTCCGCACCAGATCCTCCTCCGTTGCGGCACGGGTTTTCGCCGTCTGAACCGTCTCTCCGTATACCGTTACAATGCTGATCCCGTCCGTCGCAGTCAGGCTCAGCTTTTCTCCCGCCGCCGCCCGGAGCCGCAGATCGACCCTGACGCTCCGTCCCGGCAGACCGGCCATTTCCTTCATCTGTTCCGCGTCAGTCAGCCGGAAGACCCGGTCCCCCGTGCGGACGCGGTCGCCGTCCCGCAGCCGGAGTACGGCGGTTTCACCCGCGGCTGCCGGTTTTCCGGAATAGATCGCTTCGTGTTCCGCCCGGCCGGCACGAATCAGCAGCCCGTCCCCGTCATGCAGATCGCGTGTCAGCCGGATCCGGGCCAGACGCCCGCTTTCCGCCTCCACCGTACCGATCTCCAGCCCCTGATGATGAACACAGCCGGGCAGGATGACCCCTGCGTCCTCGCACCCGAAGGCGTATCCGCGCATGAATCCGCCCCGGTTAAAGCTCTGTTTCAGCGCGTCCTTCTCAGTCTCCGTCATCTTCCGGAATGTTCCGGACCGAAGCGAATCCAGCCCTCTTCTGTATTCGGACGCGACAGCGGCCACATACTCGGGACGTTTCAGTCTTCCTTCCAGTTTGACAGAAGCGACGCCGGCATCCGCCAGCCGGTCCAGCTCATCGCGAAGACACACGTCCCGCGGGCTGAGCCACGCGCCGGATTTCCCGTCAAATATGTATTCCAGCCGGCATGGCTGCGCACAGCGTCCGCGGTTTCCGCTCCGCTGCCCCACCATGGAGGAGAACAGGCACAGTCCGCTGACCGCCACGCACTGCGCTCCATGGCCGAAAACCTCGATCTCGACCGGTTGCGCCGCGCAGCGGGAAATCTCCCGCAGAGAGCATTCCCTGGCCAGAACAACGCGTTTCATGCCCTGTTCCCGACACCATTTCACCCCGGCGGCATTGTGGATCGCCATCTGAGTACTCGCATGAACCGCGAGACCCGGAAAAGCATCCCGTGCCATACGGAGAACGCCGATATCCTGGATCAGAACGGCGTCCGCCTTCAGTTCCCACAGCAGGCGAAGAACCTCATACACGCCGTCCAGTTCTTCGTCCTTGACCAGGGTATTGACCGTCACATGGACACGCATATGCCGCAGGTGCGCGAAACGGATCGCGTCAGCGAGTTCTTCCCGGCCGAAGTTTCCGGCCCCGGCTCTCGCGCTGAAAGAGGAGTAACCCAGATAGACCGCGTCGGCTCCCGCCGCGTCAGCCCGTTCCAGTGCCTCCCGGTTCCCTGCCGGCGCCAGATTCTCCATGCGTTCCGTCCCCTTATTTCCCAGATTCTTCGAGCCGGCGTTTCAATTTGGTCAGCTCGTCCTTCGCCTTGATCAGCTCATCCGCCAGATTGAAGCATGTCAGCGTGGCTACATTCACAAAGGGCAGGTTGGTCACCGCGTCCGTTTCGCTCAGCCGCCTGTCAACGTATTCCGCGACCCGGCGGACATATTCCAGCGGGTCAGAGGAAACCAGTGTGTAGTTTTTTCCGGCCACCCGGACCTCCAATGTCTGTTTTGCCATTTTCATTCCTCCCGGACCGTCCGTAAAAAAACAGCGCGGCACAGGGCTTGCCCCCGGTTCCGCGCCGTCAACCGATGGATCAGAGTTGCTCGAAGGGGTATACCTGACCGAAGGTCTCCACCCGTACAGAAGCCATGACCTGATCCGTCAGAGGCTTGTCGCGCATGTCGCGCCGGGTATTCACGATCTCCTCGGCCACGTTCATTCCGTTCAGCACTTTGCCGAAAGCCGCGTACTGCCCGTCGAGATGGGGGGAGTCGCTCGTCATGATAAAGAACTGGCTTCCGGCAGAATCCGGCATCATGCTCCGGGCCATGCTCAGTACGCCGTAAGTGTGCTTCACGGGATTGTCGACCCCGTTCGCGGCAAACTCGCCCCGAATGGAATATCCGGGACCGCCGATTCCGATCCCCTTGGGATCGCCGCCCTGGATCATGAAGCCCGGAATGACCCGGTGAAAGATCAGTCCGTCGTAAAAGCCGCTGTTCGCCAGCGCGATAAAGTTACCCACCGACTGAGGCGCCGTTTCGGGATAGAGTTCCCCTGTCATTGTCCGGCCGTCCGCCATCGTGATCGTAAATTCAGGATTCTGCGCCAAAGTGATTCCCTCCTCGCCCGCACAGGGCGCAATGTTCTGTCAACAGAACAATTTTACCAGTATTCGGGCCGGTTGGCAAGCGTTTTGACATTCCCGGTGAGAACAGGTATACTGTAGTGGATTTTTCGGTATTCCGGTATGTATCATATCAGCAGTGGAAAGGATACGTGCGTATGACCATCGTTCATCCTCAGCAGCCGGTCAACGGCCTCCCGCCGGAAGATGTATTCTATGCCATCGACGATCTCGGAACCCAGATGGGTTACGGATATATTCTCTATCAGCTTCAGAGCGGGATCTATCCCGATTGCCCTGTCAATCTCTATTTCTCCATTGAAGGCGACGTCTCCGCCCGCTATCTCCTTTTCGGCGCGCTGATCGCCCGCGCGCGGATCCTGCAGAACATAAACCCGCAGCTCCGGGCCCGTCTGTACACCTCGTTGAACCCGTCCGACGCAGCCATGAAAGATTTCTACCTGCACAACGGTTTTGACTGCGACGAGGCGGATCAGATCCTTCAGCTGTCAGCACCCTTCGGCGACGGACGGATTCCCATGAGCTGCACCGTCGTGCCCACGCCGCTGAACACCTGGGAGGAGCAGCAGGCTCTGCTCGAGCGTCTTCAGAAAAATGAGATCAGCTTTATCGACCGGAATTATCTGGATATCATCCGCCATACTCCGCATTTCATGACTCTCGGCCTGTACCGCAACGCGCTGCTGATCGGCGAGGTGATCATGGCCGGTCAGGGACCGGACTGCGAGCTTGTCGCCATCTATATCGACGCGGCGAACCGTCAGCAGGGCATGGCCCGTGCGCTGCTCCACCGGATGATGGCCATCATGACCGCTGAAGGAGTGGTCCGGTTCACGACCAGGATCATGTCCCGGAGCATTCCGCAGGTTCACCTGATGAACGATTTCGGCGCGGTCCCGCTGGGCATCAACATGCTCTTTCCCGGAATGTATCTGTCCTGACCCGTTTTCATCCGTCCGCCGGCAGACCGGCGGGCGTTTTTTATTTTTCCGTCCCGGGATTTCACCGGGGAAATCTTGACGTAAAAGAAAGGAAGGACTATAATTCGTCTATCTGTGTTTCAAAGGAGGAAACGATCGTTATGAAATCCGCGAATAAGCGCAGCGGCAAGCGTACAGGGGCGATCATCGCCTTGTGCGTCGTCCTCGTCCTGACCGTGCTGGCAGGCGTTCTCGGCGTCACCGGGAAACCCTTCAACGCGCAGCCCTGGCTTCCCACCACCAACGCCGACAACTGGCCCTCTTCCCTTTCTCTGGGGCTGGACCTGCGCGGCGGTATGTATGTTGAATACTCCGCAGAAGCTCCGGAAGGTTCCGAAGCGGACTTCGGCAGTCTGATGAACGGTACAATGGGTATCATCACCCAGCGTCTGTCCGACAAAGGCTACAACGAATGCACCGTCCAGCAGCTCGGAGCCAACGGGATCCGCGTTGAGATCCCCGATGTGCAGGACGACACCGTGCTCGATCTGATCGGCGCCGCCGCAAAGATGGAGTTCGTTCTCGACGGCGAAGAGGAACCCTTCATGACAGGCGACATGGTCAAAACCGCCGTATATCAGTACGACAGTGAAAACGGCCATCACATCGCTTTCACTCTGAACGACGAAGGTACCAAGCTTTTCGCCGACACCACCTCCGCCAACGTCGGCAAGGTGATCTCCATCCTGCTCGATGACGAAGTGCTGGTCGCTCCCGTGGTTCAGGTCGCCATCACCAACGGTCAGGGCGTCATCACCGGTCAGTGGGACGCCGAAGGCGCGAGCACCATCGCCGCGAAGATTCAGTCCGGCGCGCTGCCCCTGTCCCTGACACAGCAGAAAGTGGACAAGGTTTCCGCCACGCTGGGCAAGGACGCTCTGTCCACCTCCGTCAAAGCCGCCATCATCGGTATTCTGCTGATCATGCTTCTGATGATCCTGCGCTACCGTCTGAATGGCGTGACCGCCAGCTGGGCGCTGTGCATCTACATCATCATTCTCTTCGGCCTGATCGCCCTCTTCCGCATCCAGATGACGCTGCCCGGTCTGGCCGGCGTGGTTCTGGGCATCGGTATGGCAGTCGACGCCAACGTCATCATCTTTGAACGCTTTAACGAAGAAATCCGCGCCGGCCGCAGCGTCCGCGCCGCCGTCCGGACCGGTTTCAAAAACGCCATGAGCGCCATTCTCGACGCGAACATTACCACGCTGATCGCCGCCATCGTGCTGATGATCTTCGGCACCGGCTCCATCCAGGGCTTCGCCAAGACCCTGCTGCTGGGCGTCATCGTATCCATGTTCTCCGCGATCATGGTCACCCGTTTCCTGATGAACCGGCTTGTGAACGCCGGCTGCACCAAGGTGAACCTGTTCACCAAAGTCAAAACTGAAAAGGAGGGTGAACAGTAATGGCTGTCAAGAACCATTCCAAAATCTGTCTGATCATTTCGTGCGCCATTATCCTGGTCGCCGTGATCCTGTCCATCTGTGGCCAGGGAATCAATCTGGGCATTGATTTCTCCGGCGGTCTGTCCATGCAGTACAATCTGAAAACCGCACCGGAAAAAGGCGTTGTCGAATCTGTGCTCAACGACCTCGGCGTTGTTTCCACCGTTACCTATCAGGGCGCGGATGATTCCGAAGCCGTGATCCGGATCAAGGATGTCGCCGAGGATGACATTCAGGATCTGCAGGCCAAGTTTGAAGAAGGTCTGAAGGCCAAATACCCTGAAGCCGAAAACATCGGCGACGTCAACTATGTCGGTCCTGTAGCCGGCGCCACTTTGGTCAAGAACGCGATCATCTCCGTGCTGCTGGCCGCTGCTCTGATGCTGATTTACATCGCGATCCGCTTCGACTTCAACAGCGGCGTAGCCGCCGTGTTCGGACTGATCCACGACGTGCTGATCATGCTCAGCTTCATGGTCATCCTGCGCAACGTGATCCAGATGAACAGCTCCTTCATCGCTGCGGCGCTGACCATCGTGGGTTATTCCATCAATAACACCATCGTGATTTTTGACCGCATCCGCGAAAACGCCAAGAAGATGCCCAGCACTCCCCGCGAAGAAGTCACCAACATCTCCATCCGCGAGAGTCTGGGCCGTACCATCTGCACCACCGCAACCACTCTGATCACCATTGTGGCCCTTTGCATTCTGGGTGTTGCCAGCATCCGCGAATTCGCGCTCCCGATCATCATCGGTATCATCAGCGGCGTCTACAGCGCCAACATGATCAACGGTTACATCTGGGCCGCGCTGGAAGAAAAGCGTCGCTCCGTGAAAAAGAAGTAACCCGGAATTTCTGTCAGGGGGCTGGTTCGTTCAGCCCCCTGTTTTTGTTTCGCGAACACATTCCATACACAGAAGAGAGGAGAAAAACATGCCTGAATTCAGACAGCGCTGCAAGCCGGATTTCACGGCGTTCGACGGCCTCCCGGACTGGTTCTCCGCCCTGCTGCGGAGCCGGGGAATTGACACTGAGGAACAGGCGTGCCGTTTTCTTTCACCGTCCCTATCCGGTCTGTACGACCCTTATCTGTTTCCGGATATGGAAAAAGCGGTCGGTCTGATCCGCGCCGCGATCAGCCGAAATGAAAAGATCCTTATCTGGGGCGACTATGACGCCGACGGCGTTTGCGCCTCCGCAATCCTGACGGAAACGCTCCGGGAGGAAGGTGCGAACGCGGATTACCGGATTCCGGCCCGTCACACCGAGGGATACGGTCTGAATCCCGACGGGATCCGGGAGATCGCCGAACAGTATCAGCTGTTAATCACGGTAGACTGCGGCATTTCCAACGAACAGGAGATCCTTCTCGCCCGGAAGCTCGGCATGACCGTGATCGTTTCGGATCATCACGAAATCCCGGAAACGCCATGTCCCGCCGATGCCGTGCTGAATCCGATGCTGGGCGGTTATCCTTTCCCGCGTCTCTGCGGAGCAGGCGTCGCACTGAAGATCTGTCAGGCGCTGCAAGGTATGGCGGGGGTCGAAAAGCGGCTGGAGCTGGCGGCGCTGGCTACCGTAGCGGATATCGTCCCGCTGACGGATGAAAACCGGATCATTGTCCGGGAGGGCCTTTCGCGCATGGAACACACCGTCCGTCCCGGTCTCCGCGCCCTGATGAATACAGCCGGCGTCCGTTTCCCGCTGAAATCCGACGATTTCGGGTTCCGGCTCGGACCCCGGATCAACGCCGCGGGCCGGCTGGCGGATGCGGGACAGGCCGTCAGGCTCCTGATCACACAGGATTCCGCGGAAGCGGATTCCATCGCGGCATGGCTGGAAGAGAACAACCGTTCCCGTCAGGCGTTGGAGCGGGAGATCACGGAGCAGGCAATCCAATTTGTCCGGGAAAACGCTGATCCGAAGCATGACCGGATTCTGGTCGTGGAAGGCGAAAGCTGGAACAAGGGATTGATCGGTCTCGCCGCCGGAAAGCTCTGTTCCCGGTATTATCTTCCTGTGATCGTGCTTTCCCGGGAAGGCGATACGGCGGTGGGCAGCTGCCGTTCCATTCCCGGCGTCCATATCTTCCGGCTTCTTTCCCGGTGTTCGGATCTGCTGATCCGTTTCGGCGGACATGAACAGGCTGCCGGCCTGACCGTTTCCGCAGAAAACATTCCGGAACTTCGCCGGCGGCTGGACGCGCTGGTCCGGGAAGCGTACGGAGATTCCTGCTTTATCCCGGTGGAGGAATATGATCTGGAACTCCCGCTGAGTCAGATCACACCGGAAACCGTATCCTGGCTGGATCAGCTGGAGCCCACCGGCTGCGGGAATCCGCCTCCGGTCTTTCTGCTCACCGACGCCTCGCTGCAGGAAGCCCGCCGGGTCGGAAGGATTGAACAGGTTCATCTGAAACTGACGCTGATGAAGGACCGTGAGATCCGCGCCGGGATCGCGTTTTTCATGGGAGATCTGGCCGATTGCGGCCTGCGCCGGATAGACGCGCTGTACTGTCCGGAAATGAACGCATACAACGGCCAGGTCACCGTTCAGCTGCGAATGAAATGCCTGCGCCCTTCACAGGAAGCAGACAGGTCTTTCCTCGCCCTTTTGCAGGAAATCCGTACCTGTATGGAGAAAGATACCCGGTATATTCCCGTCTCCCCGGGGGAAGCGGACAGACTTCGTGACGCCGCATCGGACGATAACGAGCTCCGCTCGCTGTATCGGCTCATCCGGGACGGGAAATTTGAATCGGCGGAAGAACTCTGCGCCGCATCTGGATTCAGCCGCGACAGGGTCCTGATCGCTTTGACCGCCTTCAGCGATACGGGTCTCGTCCGCTGGAATCAGGAACCTTTCCTGCTGGAGGCGGTCCGGAATCCCGCCCGCTGCGCCATGACGGACAGTCCCGTCATCCGCTACCTTCGTGAAATGTAAACCTGTCTGAAAGGAGGAGGCTCATGGGTTTTTCAGGATATGAAGCCATGCCGCTGGACCAGATGCTGGCCCGCGTCAAAAAGTATCACCCCGGAGACGGTTACCTCCTTGTTGAAAAAGCCTGGCACTTTGCCGAAAACGCCCACGCGGGACAGATCCGGAAAAGCGGCGAACCCTATTTCATTCACCCCTGCTTCGTCGCCAGTATCCTGGCCGATCTGATGATCGACCCGCCGACGATCGCCGCAGGTCTCCTGCACGATACCGTCGAGGACTGCGAAGGAATCACGCTTGACACCATCCGGACAGAATTCGGCGAGGAAGTCGCGGAGCTGGTCGACGGTGTGACCAAGCTGAACAAGCTCGATTTTGCCGACCGGGAGGAAGCCCAGGCCGAAAGCGTCCGGAAGATGATCCTGGCCATGAGCAAGGATATCCGGGTCGTGCTGATCAAGCTGGCCGACCGGCTGCATAATATGCGCACACTGCGCTTCCAGTCAGAAAACCGCCGTGCCTCCATCGCCCGCGAAACCCTGGACATCTACGCCCCCCTGGCGCACCGGCTGGGCGTCTATGCCCTCAAGCAGGAGCTGGAAGATCTGTCCCTCAAGTATATCGACCCGGACGGATATAAAAACATCATCCATCTCGTAGGCATGAAACGCGCCGAACGGGAAGAAAACATCCGCATGGTCATCGACGAACTTTCCGCCCGTCTGGAAGAACAGAATATCCACTACGAGATCGACGGCCGTTCGAAGCATTTCTATTCGATCTACCGGAAAATGGTTCTTCAGAACAAACCCTTTGAACAGATATACGATCTGATCGCCATCCGCGTCATCGTGGATACCGTTCCGGACTGCTACGCCGTGCTGGGGATCGTTCATACGCTGTGGAATCAGGTCCCCGGCCGGTTCAAGGATTATATCTCCGTTCCGAAGGCCAACATGTACCAATCCCTGCACACGACCGTCATGGGCGGCCGGAAGATGCCCTTCCCCTTTGAGGTCCAGATCCGGACCTGGGAGATGCATCGCATTGCGGAATACGGTATCGCCGCCCACTGGCGCTACAAGGAAGGCGCCGAGCGCAGCAGCGATCTGGACAATAAGCTCACCTGGGTCCGGCAGATTCTGGACTGGCAGAGCGACACGCGCGACAGCAAGGAATTCATCGACACGCTGAAGACCGACCTGTTCTCCGAGGAGGTTTTCCTTTTCACCCCGAAGGGCGACGTTCTTTCCATGCCCAAGGGCGCCACACCGCTGGATTTCGCCTACCGGGTCCACTCCGCCGTCGGCAACAAGTGCGTCGGCGCAAAGGTCAACGGCAAGATCGTGCCGCTGGACACTGCGCTGGAAACGGGCGACCGCGTCGAGATCATGACTTCCGCGTCCTGCAAAGGACCGAGTACGGACTGGCTCCGGATCTGTAAAACGCCTCAGGCCAAGGCCAAGATCCGTCAGTTTATCAAAAAGGAACTGAAAGCCGAAAATATCGAGCTGGGCCGCGAAATGATCGAGAAGGAATGCGCTCACCGGGGCGTCCGTTTCAGCGATCTGGCCAAGCCCGAATACTATGAGCCGATGCTGAAAAAGTACGGCTTTACCGAATGGGAGGATATCTGCGGCTCCGTCGGCTACGGCGGGATCTCTGCGATCTACGTTGTCACGCGCCTTTTGGAAGAACAAAAGCAGAAGGAAGCCCCGGCCGTTCCGGAGCTGACCGAGATCCCGGACCAGATCGACGAGCATCATCTGAATCAGCGCCGCGCTAACCACGGAATCGTCATGACCGGGAACGAAGACCTGGATATTCCGATCCGCTTCGCGCGGTGCTGCAGTCCGGTCCCCGGAGATGATATCATCGGCTATATCACACGCGGCCGCGGCGTCACCATCCACAAAGCAGAATGTCCCAACGCCCTGAACGGCGAAAAAGAGCGCCGGATCCCCGTCGAATGGGCACTGGAAGGTGAAGCCTCCTTCCTGGCCTCGATCAAAGTAGTCGCCTATGACCGGGTCAATATGCTCGGCGAGATCGCGTCCATCATCGGCGAAATGAACGTGTCCATCAAAGCCGCTTCCGCTTCCTCAGATGACCGGAGCCGGATCTCGACGCTTCGGCTCACACTGGACGTCCATTCCCGGGAACAGATGGACAAGGTTATCCAGGCGCTCCGGAACAAAACGGATGTTCTGGATGTCTACCGCGTCACAGGCTGACGCAGACCCGGAAAGCATCGGAGCCGAACTGCTCCGTTATGGAGGACAGAACATGCGTTGCGTAGTACAGCGGGTGACGGAAGCATCCGTCACAGTCGACGGAGAAACGGTCGGTGCGATCGGGCCGGGACTCATGGTGCTCATCGGAGTATCCTCGGAGGATACGGAAGCCGATCTGAAATATATGGTTGACAAGGTGCCGAATCTGCGGATCTTTGACGATGAAAACGGCGTCATGAACCGTTCCGTTCTCGACAGCGGCGGCGCGATCCTCGCGGTCAGCCAGTTCACGCTGTACGGCGATGCGCGCGGCGGGCGCAGGCCCAGTTATTTCCGCGCCGCGAAGCCGGAACCGGCCAATGAAATGTACGAACGGCTGGTTGCCGCGTGGCGGGAAAAAGGGATTCATGTTGAAACCGGGCGTTTCCGGACGGAAATGAAAGTTTCCCTTGTCAACGACGGCCCTGTCACCATTCTGCTCGATTCGGAAAAAAACTTCTGAGGTAGTTTATGGAAATCATCACATGCCATGTCGGTCCTTTGGAAACAGCCTGCTACATTCTGTCCGCGGAAGGCGGGGACCGATGTGTTGTCATCGATCCCGGTGCGGAACCGGAACGGATTCTGAAGGCCGCCGGCGAAAAAAAGATCGAAGCCATTCTGCTTACCCACGGACATTTCGACCATATCGGCGCCGTTCGCGCACTGATGGATAAAGGAACCCGCCTATTCATTCATCAGCTGGACGCGCCCATGTTGCGGGACGCCGCTCTGAACGCCGGGCTGTCCATGCTGGACCGGGAGATCACCGCGCCCGAAGCAACCGATTTCGTCCGGGACGGGGAAGTGCTCCGGCTGGCCGGACTGATCTTCACGGTTCTTCACACCCCGGGCCACACGCCCGGAAGCGTCAGCTATCTTACCGATTCCGATCTTTTTTCCGGGGATACGATGTTTGAGCACGGCTGGGGTCGGACCGATCTTCCCGGCGGCGACAGCGCAGCCATCATGCGTTCCCTGCGCCGTCTGATCCCGCTCGCGAAGGATCATACGCTGCATCCCGGACATCAGGATTGAACGAAAGCAACGAAACCCCTGAAGGAGAATCCATGACCGATCTTGATCTTTACCTGGAAACCGTACAGCCGGAGCTCATGAACGTGACCCGGCTTTTTGACATTCCGGACGCGGCCTGGGAAACTCCGATCCGTTTCACCTTTACTGCGGAAGAAATCAGCGGATCCTACCGGGTCACCTTCTCGGACGGGGTCCGTTCCCTGTCCCGCGAAACGCCGGTCCCAGCCGCGGAACCGGATTCCCGGCTCCGGGAGCTCCACCGGAAGCGCGCCGCCCGCCGTCTCTGCAAGCAGACGCTGTATGACCTCTGCCGGGAGCTGACAGGGATCCATCCCCCCTGGGGCAGCCTCACCGGGATCCGGCCGACCCACCTGATGCGGGAAGCGCTGGGAAACGGTCTGCCCGAAGCGGAATCTGTCAGCCGGCTGATCTCGGTGTTTGATGTCCTTCCCGAAAAGGCCGCCCTGCTGGCGGAAATCGTCCGCGTACAGGACCGGCTTCCCGCTCCCGGCGACGAATATCTGGATGTCTATATCGGGATCCCCTTTTGCACGACCCGCTGCGCCTACTGTTCCTTTTCCTCCGGCGAGATCGGCCGGGGAAAGCTTGTTCCGCCATACATGGACGCGCTGGAAAAGGAGATCCGGGCCGGCGCAGCGCTGCTGAAAGAGACCGGAAAGCGTCTCCGGGCGCTGTATGTGGGCGGCGGAACGCCGACCGCGCTGCCGGAAGGAGATTTCAACCGTCTGCTCGATCTGATCTCCGTCCATTTCCCCGGCGCGTGGGAATACACGGTGGAAGCCGGGCGGCCGGACACACTGACCCGGGCAAAACTGCGCGCCATCCGGGAACACGGAATCGGACGGATCTCCATCAATCCCCAGACCATGAACGACCGGACTTTACAGATTATCGGCCGGGCGCATACCTCGGCACAGGTCCGGGAAGCCTACGCGCTGGCCCGGGAGGAACAGATCTCCCACATCAACATGGATGTGATTGCCGGGCTTCCCGGCGAAAACCTTGCGGATTTCGCCCGCACGATGGAGGAAGCCGTTGCCCTGCATCCGGACAGCCTCACCGTCCACACGCTGGCGATCAAGCGCTCCTCCCGGATGCATCTGGAGAATGCACCTCTTCCTGACGGGCAGATGACAGCCGGAATGGTGGATCTCGGGCTGCAAACCGCGCGCTCGCTGGGTATGGAACCCTATTATCTTTACCGGCAGAAATACATGGCCGGGAATCAGGAAAATACCGGTTACGCTCTCCCGGGTCATGCCTGTCTGTACAATGTCGACATCATGGAAGAGACCTCCCACATCCTGGCCCTCGGCGCAGGCGGGATCTCAAAGCGCATCTGGCCGGAGGAAGGACATATCACCCGCTCCCCCAATGTCAGCAATATCGGACAGTACATCGACCGGATCGAAGAAATGGCCGAAAGGAAGCGTAAACTGTTCCTTTGTGAAGCCCAATAAAAAACCGGCGGCTTTCCGGGCCGCCGATCTGAAAAACCCGCCGGCGGATCACTCCGCCGGCGGGTTTCATAAACGGTTTTTCCGGATGAACGGAACAGGGATCAGAAGCGCATCCGGTCTTCAATGTACTTGCGCACATCGGCCAGAGCCACTCGCTCCTGCTGCATGGTATCCCGGTCGCGGATCGTAACGCTCTGGGTCGCCTCAGTGTCGAAGTCAACGCAGATACAGAAGGGCGTTCCGATTTCGTCCTGACGGCGGTAGCGTTTCCCGATGGATCCGGTCTCGTCGTATTCCACGGGGAAGTACTTGGCCAGATCGGCGTGAATCCCGCTCGCCAGATCGCCCAGCTTATTCTTCTGCAGGGGCAGAACAGCAGCCTTGTAGGGCGCCAGCGCGGGATGCAGATGCAGCACGGTGCGTACGTCGCCGCCTTCAAGTTCCTCTTCATCGTACGCATTGCACAGGAATGCCAGAACCATACGGTCAACCCCCAGAGAGGGCTCGATGCAGTAGGGAATATATTTCTCGTTGGTCACCGGATCCAGATATTCCATGGATTTACCGGAGTGATTCTGATGCTGGGTCAGGTCATAATCCGTGCGGTCAGCCACACCCCACAGTTCGCCCCATCCGAAGGGGAACAGGAACTCGAAGTCGGTGGTCGCCTTGGAATAGAAGGCCAGCTTCTCGGGTTCATGGTCACGCAGGCGCAGGCTCTCCTCTTTGATGCCCAGCTTCAGCAGCCATTCGCGGCAGAAGGAACGCCAGTAATTGAACCATTCCAGATCTTCGCCGGGCTTGCAGAAGAATTCAAGCTCCATCTGCTCAAATTCACGGACGCGGAAGATGAAGTTGCCGGGAGTGATCTCGTTACGGAATGATTTTCCGATCTGCGCGATACCGGCGGGCAGCTTTTTTCGGGTGGTACGCATGGCATTCTGGAAATTGACAAAGATGCCCTGCGCCGTTTCGGGCCGCAGATAGATTTCATTCGCGCTGTCTTCGTTGACGCCGGCGAATGTCTTGAACATCAGGTTGAACTGGCGGATCCCGGTAAAGTCCTTTTTACCGCAGACGGGGCAGACGATATCATGATTCGCGATGTATTCCTCGAGCTCCGCGTTGCTCCAGCCGTCGCCGGTCTCCTCGCCCTTGGTGAAGTCCTCGATCAGCTTGTCCGCGCGGAAGCGGGCCTTACAGGCTTTACAGTCCATCAGCGGATCGTTGAAGCCGCCGACATGGCCGCTGGCAACCCAGACTTCGCGGTTCATCAGAATGGCGCAGTCCAGACCTGTGTTATATTTGCTTTCCTGAACAAACTTCTGCCACCAGGCCTTCTTCACATTGTTCTTGAACTCCACGCCCAGGGGACCGTAGTCCCAGGTGTTGGCCAGGCCGCCGTAAATCTCGGAGCCCGCGAAGATAAAGCCGCGGTTTTTGCACAGCGCGACCAGCTTGTCCATCGTCAGTTCAGCCATGGTTATATCCTCCCGAAAAAAGCGTTCTTGCGTGTGGATACACAGGTTCTATCATAGGGTTTCACCCCGTATTTGTCAATGCATATCCGTCAAATCTTACGGCTTCCTGCGGATCTTGCGTTCATGCTCCCGTTACGGGACTTCCGGACGTTCTTTCTGTCGCGATCGCTTTTTACAATACTTCCGTCGTTTTCTCCGGTTCGCCGCGATTGTATCCGTAACGTGGATATGGTAGAATAACCGGGAAAAGGCAAAGGTAACGATTTATACATAATCCGAAAATCAAGGATGGAGGCGTTCCCCATGAAGCCTTGTTCATTCGCCCTCGATTCCCGGAACCAGACGCTGCGCTGCGAAGGTGTGGATGTCATCGTTTTCAGCGAACATAACCCGGCTCAGCACCAGTCCGGGATCACCCTGATCATGAATGACGTCCGGGTTGCCGCCTGCGGTGATCTGCGTTTTGAGCCGACGCCCGGCCAGTTCCAGCCTTCCTCCTGTCTTCTGGAACGGAAAACCGTTCCGGAAACGGGTGCCATGATCGCCAGACTGTCGTATCCGGATGAAAAAAACCATCTGAAAGGTTTCAATCCGACCCTGGCCCCGGATTTCGCCTTCAGCTATACGGTCACAGCCGTGCCGGAAGATGGCGGTGTACGGATCTCTGTGGATCTGGACAGGGCGGTTCCGGACCGTTTTCTCGGAAAACTGCGTTTCAATCTGGAGCTTGTCCCCGGCCGGCTGTTCGGCCGTTCCTGGCTGATGGACAGCCATTCCGGGATCTTCCCCCGCCAGCCCGGCGGGCCGACGGAGAGCCATCCCGCGAACGCGCTCTTCAGCCTCCCCGTCCCTGACGGCCGCCATGCAGATCCGGACCGTCTGACCGGTGCGGGAAAAGGATTTTCTCCTCTCACCGCCGACACGCTGAACGGTATGCCGCTCGCGTCAGGACGCCGCTTTACCTGCTGCCCGGAGGATGATCTGTCACGTTTCACCGTGATCAGCGAAAACGCGGATCTGGAACTGTACGACGGGCGGATGAACCACAACAACGGCTGGTTTGTCCTCTCTTCCGCTCTGCCCGCGGAAAAAACAGCCGGCGCGCTGAGCTGGCTGCTGCTGCCCGCCGTCGACCCGGATTACCGCTACGCGCCGGTGATCCAGATCTCACAGATCGGATATCATCCGGACCGGAAGAAAATCGCGTATGTGGAAACGGATCGCCGTTCAGAGGGCTGCCATCCGCTCCTGCTGGAGCGGATCACGCCGGACGGTCCTGTTCCCGTTGCCGGGCTTCCCGTAAAGCCCTGGGGCGCTTTCCTTCGTTACAATTATTATACCGGCGATTTTTCCTCTGTCCGGGAGGAAGGGCTGTACCGTCTCCGGTACGGCGGATCCCTGTCCCCCGTTTTCCCGATCGCGTCCGATGTGCTGGATCGCGGTGTATGGCAGCCCGTGCTGGAATATTTTCTCCCGGTCCAGATGTGCCATATGCGCGTCAGCGAAAAGTACCGCGTGTGGCACGGCCTGTGCCATATGGATGACGCCCGGATGGCTCCTGTTAATTATAATCACTTTGACGGCTATGTTCAGGGTCCCGATACGCTGACCCGGTTCCGCAGCGGGGATCCTGTTCCCGGGCTGAACGCCGGCGGCTGGCATGACGCAGGGGATTACGATCTCCGGGTGGAATCCCAGGCCGGCGATGTCTATCTTCTCGCTCTCGCACGGGAGGAATTCGGGGTTTACTGGGATGAAACAACGGTGGATCAGGCTTCCCATACGGTGGAAATCCATCAGCCGGACGGAAAAAACGACCTTTTGCAGCAGGTGGAACACGGACTGCTCACCGTCGTCGGCGGCTATAACGCGCTGGGTCGCCTGTACCGCGGAATCATCTGCAGCGATCTGCGCCAGTACGTGCTGCTCGGCGATGCCTCCGTCATGACGGACGGTATCCCCGGAAACGGGGATGACCGGTGGGTCTTCACGGAGGATCATCCGCGGCGGGAACTGACGGTCGCAGGACAGCTCGCCGCGGCGTCCCGGGTCATGCGCGGCTTTAATGACGCGCTCGGCGCCCGCGCGCTGGAGGTCGCCGAAGAGCTGTTTGCCGTCACCGACTTTGACCGGGCGGAAACAGCCCCCTTCTTCGCAGCCGCCGAACTGTATCTGACAACCGGAAAGCAGATTTACCGGGATTTTCTCACGGATCATACCGGCTGGATCAGGGAGTGTCCGCAGGATCTCGCCTGGGTAGCCGCCCGGGTCTTCAGCGCGCTGAAGGATCCCGTGTTCACAGAAACGCTCCGCGCCGCCGTCCGGGATCTGTTGCCGGAAATGCAAAAGATGCTGCAAGCTTCCCCCTACGGCGTCCCCTATATTCCGCGCGACTGGGGCAACGGATGGGTCGCGGAAACGTTCGCCTGCCGGTATTACTGGATCTGCAAAGCTTTCCCGGATCTGTGCCCGGAGGATCCGCTGGATGACGCGCTGAACTTCCTTCTGGGCTGCCATCCCGGCCGGAATACTGCTTCCTTTGTCTCGGGCGTCGGCGTAAAATCAACGATCCCCGCTTACTGCGCCAACCGGGCGGACTGGTCCTATATCCCCGGCGGCGTCTGTTCCGGTACGGAGCTGATCGCTCCGGATTTCCCGGAGCTGCTGGAATTCCCCTTCCTGTGGCAGCAGCTGGAATATGTGCTGGGCGGCGGGTCTTCCCGTTTCCTGTTCCTGACGCTCGCCGTCCGCTCTCTGACCAAAGATTGACCCTGTAAAAACGTATAAGAAAAGGCGCTTCGCCTGTTATCGCGAAGCGCCCTTTGTTATACCGGCGGCCCGTTCGTATGCGAAAGAACCGCGTTGCCAACCCCGAAAATACCCCCGCAGCGGCATCGTCAGACTCAGAACAACGCCTCCACAAAATCTTTCGCGTTGAAGGGCTGCAGATCGTCGATCCCCTCGCCGACGCCGATATACCATACCGGCACCTCCAGCTCCTGCCGGATGGCAAGCGCGATCCCGCCCTTGGCGGTCCCGTCCAGCTTGCTCAGGATGATGCCGTTGATCTCGGCCACCTCCTTGAAGGCGCGGGCCTGAACCAGGCCGTTCTGCCCGGTGGTGGCGTCCAGTACAAGGATACAGCGGGTATCCGCTTCCGGATATTCCCGGTCGATGACCCGGCGCATCTTGTTCAGCTCGTCCATCAGATTCTTTTTATTGTGCAGCCGCCCGGCGGTGTCCACGATCAGCAGATCCGCCTGCTGCGCCTTCGCGGCCTGAATCGCGTCATACACGACCGCGGCGGGGTCGGCGCCTTCCTCGTGTTTCACGATCGGCACCCTGGCCCGCTCAGCCCATACGCTCAGCTGTTCCGCGGCGGCAGCCCGGAAAGTATCCCCGGCGCAAAGCATGACCTTCCGCCCGATCCCCTGGAACCGCAATGAGAGCTTGCCGATGGTGGTGGTCTTTCCGACGCCGTTGACGCCGACGACCAGCATCACCATGGGCCATTTGAGCGGCGGGCGCGGAATGTCCATCTGCTCTGTCATGATCTGCTTCAGCATATCGCGGGCGGCGGCGGCGTCCCTGACTTTGTCCCTTTCCACGCGCGTCTTCAGCTCGCCGATGATCAGCTCGGTGGCTTTCAGCCCGCAGTCGGCCATCAGCAGGATGTCTTCCAGCTCTTCGTAAAAATCATCGTCGATTTTCCGGTTTTCCCGGACCATTTCGTCGACCTTTTCCGTCATATTCCCGCGGGTTTTGCTCAGTCCCTCCCGCAGGCGGGCAAACAAGCCCTTCTTTTTTTCATCGCTCATAAGCGCCTCCTGTATCCCTGTCAGCAGGGACAGCCGCCGGACAGAACCTGTCTGGGCCTGTCCCCCGGACCGTCCGGATGCCATGCTTTCCTTTTCAGGTCGTATTATACCATAAATTTGTTCAATCCGTAAACATCAAGAAATCAACTTTTTCAAGGGTTTCACCACCTTCAGGATTTTTCCGGATTCGTGAAAATCCACCGGTTAGTAACAGGTTAGTATCATGATTTTTCAACCATGACTGCACCAGTATAGGTCTTGATCAGCGCTTCAGCAGTGATCTGATCCAGATCCGGAATGGTGACAGTAAACAGCTTTTTGATTGCCGGTTGATTGTCGGCAGCTGCCAAAGCTGCTTTGGTATTGGCACCAACAATTCCATCAGCAGTCAGACCATGATCCTTCTGGAACTGGATTACTGCATTTTTCGTTTCAGTGCCAAAGTCACCGTCAGCACCATACTTGGGTAAAGAATAACCAAGCTTCATCAAGGTTTTCTGAAGATCAACAACGGCATCACCTTTGCTGCCTTTCTGAAGGTTGGTGGACTTCACAGGTACACTTCCAGAAATGGTGGGCTGACCGGAAAGACAAGCGGGAATGGCATAGTGTGTCCATCCTTTATCCGTTGTTTTTCCGGTTTTCACGGTTCCGGAACAGTGAATGATTTTGCCGTTGCCTACATGAAGCCCGGTATGTTCCATGGTGTTTCCTACCCGCTTGAACACACAGCAGACCACATTGGGCATGTTGGCAATTTCACCTTTTTCAGACCAGTTATCATTGTTGTTCCATTGGCTGGTAGCACCGGCACCCATGATTTCAACCCCGGTCACCTTTTTGATCACCCAATAGGTGAATCCCCGGCAATCATAGGTTCTTGTTCTACCACCCGGATACCAAGTACATCCGGAACAACCACTGCTGTCTTTACCGTTGAAGTTTTTACATTTTGTTTTAATGGTAGGATGATCATCACGGTACCGGTTTCTTCTGTTGACCGGTTCACAATAATCACCCCTTGCACCAAAGACATATGCCCATCCCATGCAAGCTTCAGCCAGCTTCACACACATGTCAGCATATATAATGCCTTGGCTTTTCCAGTCAGTCACAAGATTTTCAACTTCAGCAGCTGTTTTCATTCATCAATCACTTCTTCATCATCCCAAGGTTTGGTATAACCCAAAGCCCGTTCACTGTCACCAACACCGGCAGTAGTAGGATCAATCAGCACACCGATCAGACCAAGGAATGTCAGAATCTGACCAATAATGTTGGTAACAAGGTTTTCCGTGATAGCCGGTGTGACATCAAACAACTTCAGCATATTGAACACAAACCCAACCACCAAGGAAAGGAACATACCTAACCACGTTTTGTTCCGAAAGCGAACTTTCCAGTTGATCATGATGATCACCCCTTTCAATCTGTATATCTGTTGGTTTCAGCACCGTGTTGTTTCACATAATCATCCATTCGTTTGTGTGCTGATTTTGTGGATTGTTCTACAGTTACGATTCGATCACGCAGATCAGAAATATCCTTTTGCAGACTTTTGTATTCCAGCTTGATGTCATCAATGGCAGCACGGATATAGCGCAAGTCAGCAGTAATGGTAGCCCTTTCCATGGCATCCCCGGCATTATCTTTGTTGGATGTCCGTCTGAAGGACAGTGCCGTGAAGATCAATGCCAGAACAGCAACGGCAAGGGAAATGATTGTTTCAATCGGCACTTGGAATCCCTTCCTTTCTTCATATAACGTTCATATAAACGTTTTATAACACTGGTTGAATAAATAGACATCTTTGAAATAAAGCCGTTATTCAGCCAATTCAGGGCAATCCAAGTCAATCAGAATCTGACGAACCTGTTCCTTGATTCGATCCGGTACCTGATCAAAGGTTTTCTTTCCTTTGACGATCAGGGTTGCATAGACCACATCCATTTCCTGTACCCCCTTTCCAAGCAGAATCAAAATGAAATCAGCCAAGAAGTCTTTCAACTTCTTCACGCAGTTCTTCAGGCACATCATCAAGGGTTTTCAGTCCCTTCTTGATCAGTTCTGCATAGATCTTTGCCATAGCGGTATTGAACACGATCATCAGCCCCCAATCATTTCATACAGATCACACAGTGCCATCTGAGCATCTGTCAGCTGGCTGTCCATGGCACGGATATATTCATCCTTGCCGTACTGCTTCAGGTTGTATTCATATTCAGTGTGACTTCCTTCTTCATCCTGAACAGTCACTTCATGAATGTTTTCAGAAATCCACACGGAATAATCATCAATGACCATAGGTTCCGGGGCAGTAGCTGCCCTTACTGTTCCATGATTAACCATATGATGTTATTTCATCCTTTCTGTTTAGAATTACGGTGGTATAGTACACTTCAAGTCCTTTTTTCAAAGGTTTGATGTACTTTTGAAATAAACGGTAGGAATCACATGCACCAAGCCATCCCATATAGCTGTTGACGGAACAGAAGTCATTTTGATTCATGGGCATTCCGTTATCCAGCTTCTTCCGAATGCTGATCATTTTCCTTTTGAAAGATTGACAGGTGCTTTTCCTCAGTAACGTAAAATGAAGAAATGTCCGGTAACCAAGATAGTCAATTCCACGTTTGAAAGTAGGAAATACTTGCCAGTTATCCTTCAGAGTGATCCGCATTTTTGTTTCAAAATAGGTTTCAATCTCATCCTTCAAGGCATGAAGATCTTCCTTGTTGTCCATCAGAATGATGATATCATCCATGTAGCGCATGTAATATTTCACTTTCTTTTCTTCCTTGATCCAGTGATCAAATTCTGAAAAGTAGAAGTTACCACCGTATTGGCTGAAATAGTTACCGATAGGCAAACCGATTCCGGAAGATAAATATCTTCTTTCACGTTCTTGCCGGGTTTCATGCCGTCCCCGGATATTCCGTTCAAGAATGGTTTCATCAATCGGAAGCAGCTTTGATAACCGTTCCCGGTCTTCATCCGTTGCGGTATCAATGGAATCAATTACTTCTTCAATGAACCAGATCAGATCCGGATCTTTGAACAGCCGTCTGAACTTATCCTTCAACAGTTCGTGATTGATGGATTGGTAATAGTGTCTTGCATCAATCTTCAAACAATACTGTGTGCCGAAAACATCAGCATTGATCCAGTTTCGGATTCTGCCCAGACCGGCATGGATTCCACGGTTTGGGATAGCTGAATAAGTATCCTGAATCAAATTCTTGATCAGGATGGGTTCAATCACCTGTATAACCGCCCATTGTGCAATTCTGTCCGGATAATACGGAAGCTTGTACAGATCCCGAATCTTCTTTCCTTCCTTGCGCTGCTTCATGGTATATGGTGATGTATGATAAGAATGATCCGTCAGCCGTTTTTGCAGCTTCCGGATCATCTTACCTAACGGATTATTTGGATCAGCACTGATATCTTTTTCAACAAGCTGAACTTCCTGATACCAGCCTTTTCCTTTCTTTGCGTTTTGATGTGCAAGTAGAAGATTTTCATCAGATATGATGGTTTTCCATAGGTTTCCTTTTGATTTCATATGTGTGAGTTACGGAACGTTCATTCACCTTCAGGTGATTACTAATACCGTTTCCCTTTCGTTGTTATGTTTTGCCAAGGGGCAAGGTCACCGGTTTCCAGTCTATGTGAAACACCGAAGTGCTTACACCATAAGTTTTGAATCAATTCACACACTTGCTAACTGCTCGCTGATATTCCGATTACGATTCGAAGGGGTATTGTTCACATTCCAATAGAAACTACCAGCATTAGTACCATTATTCCAATTACTACCCAATTTAGCTACACGATTGAATAACTTGGATTTTTGTATTCTGGTATGCTTCTTTTCGGATTGATCACAATCCGGAATCCTTTTCAGCACCGGTAACCTATGATCACATCCGTCAGGATGCTTTCACCAAAGATATAATGGAATCAATGAAATCAGGCAGGAACATATGCCAACCGCCCGCCGATATTCCGATAACGAGTCGAAGGGGCATTGTACACATTCCAATCGAAACCACCAGCATGAGTACCAGAATTCCAAGAACTACCCAAGTCAGCCACACGATATCCAGCAGAATCAGTGGACTGATAGAAGTAGTCACCAACGGGAACAGATGTGCTTGCACCGTTTCCGGTTTCGCTGGGGATGAACAGCCAGTCAAAGTCAGGATCATATCCAAAGGCATTGATATAACCGTTCGCCATGGCAACGGTGAAGTTGACTTCTTCATAGTTGTCATTGTTCTTGGATTCCGCAAAGGTTTTGTTGTTGCAAACATACAGGTGATGATCCGTGTTCCCACCATCAGAATAGATGTTCATACCGTCCACCCATTTCCAGATGTTGCCGAACACGTTTTCTTCACCACGATAGGTGATCACGTTATAGTTGTTTTCATTCTGAACAGATCCGGATCCATTACCAAGGTTGGTTGTTGCACCGGTCAGTTCAGATTCATTTCCTTCACCGGAAGCCTTGTTTGTGACACCGGCACCAAGTGCGGTTTGCCAGTTCAAAGTTCCGTATTCAATCATGAACAGCAGCTGAGTAGCAGCAGCACCTTCAGCAAAAGACTGGTACCAACCGGATCCACGGTTTTCAGCCAGAATGCCGGTATTCCGTCTGGTTGCATTCTGAGTAAGTCCGGACATGGGCTTTGCATTCGCAATGGAACACAGCTTGTCACCGGTGCTTGCCGTGAAATCAGCAACTTGACTGTCATCCAGAATATAAGCGGAAGCGGATTCATCATACAGGCTGCCTTCATAAGCAGACAGATAAACAAAATCCTTATCACCCTTGAAAAGGGGATGAAGCTTGAATCCGTCACGGGGAGTATCACTGACATAGTAACGGGCTTTCCGCATATGATAACCCCGACCACCGGAAATCTTATCAACAACCAGCGGAACAACCTTGTAATAGAATTTGGGCTGCTTGACCATAACCTGAACCTTGGTGCCAACAGCATAAGTAACAGCGCTTTCACCTTCACCAATGGTAATAGCGGAAGTCAAAGCACCGGTTTCGGAATATCCGACATCCCCATACTTGGCAACTTCAACACCACCATCAGTCAGATTGCAACGGTATCTTCCACCGAAAGCAGCAATCCCATCAAAAGAAGTTCCGGGTGTCTTTCCAACAGCACCGGCAATCCGGGTGCAGCGCCGGTTGGGGAAATCAACTTCCAGACCATAGACAGTTGCA
>CALCUD010000144.1 GCA_937906775.1 uncultured Clostridia bacterium | reverse complement strand
TTGACATCGATCAGGATTCCTACGATACTGGACTGGCAGATACCATCACAGAGCCTGAACTTGAGCCCATGGCTTTGAGTCTCAAGCAGCTGGAGCAGGTGCTGGGTATCTCCCACAACACGGCCCTGAAGCTGGCGCATACACCCGGATTTCCATCCTTCCGTGTCGGTAAGCGCATGATGATCAATCGTGAGCTGCTACAGGAATGGATGAATGAGCAATGCGTGTCGAAGCGTCGCGCAGGCTGATCTTTTTACACAAATCATCTTGACCGAGGTCTCGGGAGGGGCTACAATGGTAATAAAGAACCTTGACAATTGCAGAACCAAGTATACCCATGTGCCCCTCCCGAGTACATCGAAAGGAGGCGTACATGGCAAACAAACTGACAACTACCAATGTCCGACAGCGCAAGGATGGCCGATGGGAAGGCCGCTACCGCGCTGAGGGTAAACAGCGTGCCGTCTATGGCAAAACCAAGAAGGAAGCCAGGGACAAGCTGACAGAAAAACTCGCCGAGATCGAATCCGGCGAGTTCATGGAAGAAACCAATATGACGGTGGAACAGTGGATGAACGAGTACCTGTCCAGCTATGTGATGGACCTCAAGGAATCCACCATGTCCAACTATGAGATCAGTATCCGCCGACACATTGTGCCCGGCTTGGGTCGGATCAAGCTGAAGGAGCTGGCACCAGTGCAGGTGCAGCGATTCTATCGTTCACTGATTGGCAAAGGGCTTTCAGCCAAGACGATCCACAATGTACACGGCATCCTGCATGAAGGTCTGGACAAGGCCGTGAAGATGGGCTTTCTGAAAAAGAATGTGACTGACCTCTGTGATCTGCCGAAGGTACGCAAGGTCGAGATGCACCCACTTTCCAGCAAGCAGTTGCGGGAATTCATGGAACGCGCCGATGAAGATCCCTTCTACAAGCCGATCTTCCATATCGCTTTCTTCACCGGCATGCGTGAGGCCGAGATTGTCGGACTGACCTGGGATTGTATCAATTTCGAGACAAACACGATCCGCGTCTACCGCCAGTATGTGCGGCTGGACTATGGTCCTCGGAAAGGGCAGTACGACTTCACGCCGCTGAAGAACGGCAAGGAGCGCTCCTTCCGTGTGGCTTCCTCCGTGATGCAGACCTTCCGCTATCTAAAGCAGCGCCAGGCCGAGCAGAAGCTGAAGGCAGGCTCATCCTTCCAGAACAAGCGCAATTTCGTGATGACTCGCGAGGATGGCCGCCCAATCAGTGCCAGCACGATGTATCACCATTACAAGGAGATCGTCGAGGCGATGGGGCTCCCTGATGTGCGATTTCATGATGCTCGCCACACCTACGCTACGCTGGCCCTGCAAAATCATGTGGATCCCAAGACACTTTCCATGGCATTGGGTCACGCGACCGTCGCTTTCACACTTGACATCTATGGGCACGTCAGCGACGAAATGCAGCTGGATATGGCTGAAAAAATGGAGCGATTTATCGCTCAGATGTAAAATCTGGAATCGGCGGCGGGATATTTGTGGGTCAGGTTTTTGAGGCCGTTGTGGGTCAAATTGTGGGTCAAAACGACATAGAAAAAGCCGCAAACCCTTACAGCATAAGGATTTGCGGCATGTCGAAGTGGCGGGATTCGAACCCGCGGCCTTTTGGTCCCGAACCAAACGCGCTACCAAACTGCGCTACACCTCGTTGCTGGAGCCGATGAGGGGACTCGAACCCCTGACCTGCTGATTACGAATCGGCTGCTCTACCAACTGAGCCACATCGGCGTAAGAACCAGCAACGGGTATTATAGCAAAAGGGACGGGCTTTGTCCAGCACTATTTTTCGGGAATCTGTTCAACCGCCGGAAGTTTTTTCACGCTGGGGATCTCCTGAAGCTCGAACCGGTATCGCTGGGAGCAGTCCGGATATTTTTTCCGGTCCACTTCCTCCAGAAACATCTCGAGCGGACGGATCCAGAGGGAGCCGTCTTCATACAGCTTCCGGTAGATGACATAGGTTTCCCCGGTTTCGGAATGACGGGCTGTATCCTCCACCAGATAATAATCCCCCTTGAAGTGACGGTAGACCCGTTTCAGTTCCACCTTGCGGGGAGTTTCGGCTTCATTCATGACGGTCCGCTCTTTCCCTGAAGTCAGTTCTTCAGCTTTTCCCGGGCGGAATCGATCGCCTGCAGTACCATGTCGGGCGCGGGCGCGCCGGGGATCTTCCGTTTTTCCACGCAGGCGATCATGCTCAGATCGTCAAACACATCCTGCTCAAAGGCGGAATGGAATTGCTTCAGCTCATCCAGCGTCAGATCCAGCAGCGCCTTGCCTTCGTTGAGACAGTGTGCGACCAGCTCGCCGACCACCTTGTGGGCGTCACGGAAGGGGACCCCTTTCCGGACCAGATAATCGGCACAGTCCGTCGCGTTGGTGAAACCGCCGGAGGCGCCCCGCTCCATGACATCGGCACGGAAGGTGACGGTGCGGAGCATGGCGGTGAAAACGGTCAGACCCTTGACCAGCGTATCACGCGCGTCAAAGAAGGCTTCTTTGTCTTCCTGCATATCCTTGTTGTATGCGAGCGGAAGACCTTTCATGACGGTCAGAAGACCGATCAGATGGCCGTAAACGCGCCCGGTCTTGCCGCGGATCAGTTCCGCGACATCGGGATTCTTTTTCTGGGGCATGATGCTGGAACCGGTCGCGAAACCGTCGTCCATTTCCACAAACCGGAATTCGTTGGTGTTCCAGAGAATCAGTTCCTCGCAAAAGCGGCTCAGATGCATCATACAGATGCTGGCGGCGGAAAGATAATCCAGCAGATAGTCACGGTCGGCTACGCCGTCGAGACTGTTTTCGGAAATGCAACTGAAGTTCAGCAACTCGGCGACCCGTTCCCGGTTCAGCGGATAAGTCGTCCCGGCCAAAGCGCCGGAACCGAGCACCATGACATCGGCGGCCCTGAACGCGGCGCGGAAACGGTCCCGGTCCCGAAGGAACATCTGGACATAAGCCATCATATGATGCGCCAAAGTGATCGGCTGGGCTTTCTGCATATGGGTATAGCCCGGCATGATGGTGTGCAGGTTGTTCTGCGCGATATCAAGGAGCGCTGTCAGAAGATCGTTCAGCATGGTTTCCGTTTCACGGCAGGCAAGCTTCGCGTACATCCTGGTATCCAGCGCGACCTGGTCGTTGCGGCTGCGGCCGGTATGGAGCCGCTTGCCGGCTTCGCCGATCCGCTGCGTCAGCAGCGTTTCCACGTTCATATGGATATCTTCGGCGTCCGTCATCCACTCGATTTTTCCGGCTTTCGCGTCGGCGAGGATATCCTTCAGGCCGGCAACGATCTTTTCCGCGTCCGCCGCGGGAATGATGCCCTGCTCGCCGAGCATGGTGGCATGCGCGATAGACCCGGTAATATCCTGTTCATAAAGACGCTGATCAAAAGAAATGCTGGAATGGAAATCGTCTACAAGACCGTCCGTGGCCTTGCCGAAACGGCCGCCCCACAGTTTCACGGAAACATCACACCTTCTTCAGGGAATTGCGAACCCCGCCCGCGACAAGCATATCGCGGAAGTTCCTGCTCACCTTATCCCCGATTGATGTTTGTGTCAAGTCTGAACCGAAAATTGCCGGGTTGGAAAGAATCGCGTCCAGTTGGCCTTCCGCGCTTGCGGGATCCCCGAAGCGGACGTTTCCGAGCGCCTTTTGCAGCTCTGCGGCCATCGGGTCGGGAGAGACCGGCATGGGATTTCCCGCGTCATCCACGGCCAGCAGATAGCGAAGCCAGGCTGCGATGGCCAGCGGGATCCCTTCCAGAACGTCTTCGCTGCCTTCCGTGATACGGCTTTTGATTGTTTCGCCGAAACGGATCGGAACCTTCTGGCTGGTGTCGCAGGCGATCCGCTGGGGCGTGTCCGGCATAAAGGGATTGGGGAGCCGCTGCTCCAACACTTCCTTCAGGAAAGCTTCCGGGGAGAGGATCCCGGGGTCTGTGACCACGGGCAGTCCTTCGGTATAGCCGATCCGTTCGACCAGACGCTTCAGATCCGCGTCTTTCATCTCATCGGCGATCAGCGTATACCCCAACAGGCATCCGTATACCGCCAGTGCGGTATGCAGCGGATTGAGGCAGGTGGTGACCTTCATCCGCTCGGTCCGGTTGACCGTATCCCGGTCGGTCATATAGACGCCTGCTTTTTCCAGGGGGGGACGGCCGTTGGGGAAACGATCTTCCACAACCAGATATTGCGGGATCTCGGCATTGACAAACGGCGCGATGAAGGTGTGCTTTGCTGTTTCAACAGGGGCCATTTCCTCGAAACCGTCGTCTGCGAGAGAGCGGGTGACGGCCGGCGCGGGACGGGGCGTAATCTTGTCGATCATCGTCCAGGGGAAGGATACCTTTTCTTCGTCGCACAGCCAGTCAAGGAAATCCTCCCTGACGAAGCCGTGATCCAGCCAGCCTTTTGCGACGGTGATCACGGCGGAACGGAGCTTTTCCCCGTTATGGCTGCAGTTATCCATGCTGACCAGCGCCAGCGGTGCGGCGGAATAGTCAAAACGGTGCAGAAGCAGCGCGGTCACGATGCTCATGGCGTGACAGGCCTGATCGGGACCGTTTTCCAGATCCCGGACAACCGCCGGGAACAGTTCTCCCTGCAGATCGGTCAGGGCATAACCCTTTTCCGTGATCGTGAAGGAAACCATCTGAAGGGAAGGGGAAACGAAAGCGTCCATCAGTTTGCGCCAGTCTTCGGAGAATGCCGGACTGGCTTTCCATCCGTCCGCAAGAGACGAGATGACTTCTTTTTCCGTTTTTCCGTCGGGCCGGAGAGAGACCATCAGCGTCAGCGAATCGAACGGCTTATAGATCCGGTCGATGATCTCTTCGTCATACGTTTCCGCCGCGATGATGCCCCGGTCGGAAAGCCCTTCATTCAGCAGGCGCTGCTGCAGCCCGGCGATGAAGCCGCGAAAGATATTTCCGGCTCCGAAATGGATCCAACCGGGAGCGCTCAGCGTTTTCCGGATCATGCTGTTCCGGTCGAAGGAAGGAAGACGGACGCCTGCGGATTCCCAGGCTTCGCGGTTTTTCAGATCATGATCTGTCAGTTTCATTTCTTGTTTTCCTCCGCGCGTTCGATTGCGTCCCACAGACCGTTCAGATAAGCGGCGCCCAGCGCCCGGTCGTAGAGACCGTAGCCGGGGCGGCCCTGTTCATCCCAGATCATCCGGCCGTGATCGGGACGGATGTAGGTATCGGGACAGGTATCATAAATCGCCTGCATGATGGCGATCATATCCAGACTGCCGTCAGCGTTGCGGTGGGAGGATTCACGGAAATGCCGTTCGCCGAGGAAACGGATGTTCCGGACGTGCATCGCGCCGATCCGGTCCTTTTCCCCGAAGTGACGGATGATGGACGGGATATCGTTCCCGGGATCGGAACCCAGAGAACCTGTACACAGGCAGACCGTGTTGGCGGGACTGTCGTGCAGGGCGCACATCCTGTCGAAATCGTCCTGGCTGTGGGCGATTCGGGGCAGCCCGAAGATCGGCCAGGCGGGATCGTCCGGATGGCAGGCCATGCGTACGCCGACCTCCTCACATACGGGGATCACGGCATCCAGGAAATATTTGAAATTTTCGCGGAGCCGGTCGGGCGTCATGCCTTCATATTGTTTCAGCGTTTTCTCCAGCTGGGCCAGCCGCGCGGGCTCCCAGCCCGGCAGACTGAAACCGCCGCTGTTTTCGGCGGTACGGCGCACGATTTCAAGCGGCCCCATACCGGCCAGATCCTTTTCGTCAAAATACAGGCTGTTGCTGCCGTCTTCCGGTATGACGCGGGCCAGATCCGTCCGCAGCCAGTCAAAAACCGGCATGAAATTGTAGATGATGACCTTTACGCCGTATTTCGCGAGGGTCCGGACGGTGGAAATGTAGTTTTCGATATAGCGGTCGCGGGAGGGAAGCCCCATTTTGATATCCTCATGGACATTGACGCTTTCGATCACTTCGCATTCAAGACCTGCGGCGTGAACCGTCTCCACATAGGCGCGGACTTCATCCTCCGGCCAGTCTTCCCCCGCGGCTTTATCATCCAGCAGACCCATCACGCCGGTCATGCCCGGAATCTGCCTGATATAACGGAGCGGAATGGGATCGCTCTTTTCACCGTACCAGCGGAATGTCATTTTCATGGAGAAACGCCTCCTTTTCTCTGCTATGACGGACTATAGCACGGGCAAGGGTCATAAATAAAGAAAGAAATTGCTTTGATATCATGTAAATCTTGCAATCAGGAGCCCGGAGAGGGTTCCGGATCAATCGGGTCTGTTCGCCTTGACATTTTTTCGGCGGAAGATTACCATGTTCAAGGAATATCAAGGACGGAGGCGGTTTTTTGGTCGTTCTCGGGATCGATCCGGGCTACGCGCTGATGGGCTGGGGCGTCGTGGAAACCGAAGGCAGCCGGATGAAGCTGCTGAACTACGGTTGTATCGAGACCAAAGCCGGCGTCCCGATGCAGACGCGCCTGCGGACACTTCAGCTCGGGATCCGCGATCTGCTTCAGATCTACAAACCGGATGATGTGGCGTTTGAAGAGCTCTTTTTCGCCCGCAATGTTACGACGGCGCTGATGGTCGGAGCCGCCCGCGGCGCGGCGATCATCGCTGCCGCCGAGTATACCGAAAACCTTTACGAATATACGCCGATGCAGATCAAGCAGGCGGTGACCGGATACGGAAAAGCCGACAAGAAACAGGTCCAGCAGATGGTGAAGCTGCTGCTGAAAATGGAGGAGATCCCGAAGCCGGACGATGCGGCTGACGCGATCGCCTGCGCGATCACGCACTGTCAGGTCGGTGTTGCCAAAAGGGAATTCCTGATGAAATAAGGAGAAATGCCCGAATGTACGCTTTTATAGAAGGAAAAGTGTGTGAAAAGGTGAACGGCGCGCTGGTGATCGAGGCCGGCGGCGTCGGCTACCTGTTGAATTGCTCCAACAACACGCTTCAGGCCGCGCCCGCTCTGGGAGAAACGATGCGGTGCTATGTCTGGCTTTCCGTCCGGGAGGACGCGATGGAGCTTTTCGGTTTTGCCGGCAAAGAAGAAAAAGAGATGTTTCTGCAGTTGACCTCTGTTTCCGGGATCGGTCCCAAAACCGCGCTCGGCGTTCTGGGCGCCATGCCGCTGCGGGAACTGAATCTGGCGATCCTGCTGGGGGATGTGAACGCTCTTTCCCGGGCGCCCGGCATCGGCAAAAAAACAGCGCAGCGTCTGGCGCTGGAATTGAAAGACAAAATCACGCAGTCGGATGTATCCGTCTCCGCGGGGGATGCGGCGGCCATACCGGCAGCCTCCATGGCGACCGACAGCGTGATGGAAGCGGTCGAAGCGTTAACGGCGCTCGGCTATTCCTCCACCGAGGCCCGGAACGCGGTCAGCCGCGTCCGGGATCAGAGCGACAAAACCGATGAACTGATCCGGCTGGCCCTTCGCGGCATGGCCGGAATGTAACCGAAAGGGAAGAACGTAAACGATGATGGATGACGAACGGTTGATGAACGGCGGTTACCAGCCTGAAGACAGCGCGGTGGAGCAGTCCCTGCGTCCGCATACGCTACGCGAATATGTCGGCCAGCAGGCGGTGAAGGAAAGCCTCGATATTTATATCCAGGCCGCGCTGAACAGGCGCGACGCGCTGGACCATATGCTGCTGTACGGCCCTCCCGGACTCGGAAAGACGACGCTGGCCTGCATCGTGGCCGCCGAAATGGGGCAGAACATCCGTGTGACCAGCGGGCCTGCGATCGAACGCCCCGGGGATCTGGCGTCGATCCTGAGCAATCTGAACGCCGGAGATGTGCTTTTTATCGATGAGATCCACCGGCTTTCCCGACAGGTGGAAGAGGTGCTGTATCCCGCGATGGAAGATTTCGCCATCGATATCATGATCGGTAAAGGACCGACGGCGCGGAGCATCCGGGTGGATCTGCCGAAGTTCACCCTCGTCGGCGCGACCACCCGCGCCGGACAGCTTTCCGCACCGCTGCGCGACAGATTCGGGATGCTGTTCCGGCTGGAGATGTATACGCCTGAAGAGCTGGCGTTGATCGTAAAGCGCAGCGCGGGGATCCTGTGTGTGGACGCCGATGAGGAAGGTCTGCTGGAGATCGCCCGCCGCAGCCGGGGAACGCCCCGGATCGCCAACCGGATGCTGAAACGCGTCCGCGACTATGCCCAGGTCCGGGCCGGCGGCCATATCAGCCGGGCCATCGCGCGGGAAGCGCTGGAACTGCTGGAAGTGGATGAGCTGGGTCTGGACAAGGTCGACCGTAACATGCTGTCCTGCATGATGGACAAGTTCGGCGGCGGCCCCGTCGGGCTGGATACGCTCGCGGCGACCACCGGGGAGGACGCGGTGACGATCGAGGACGTTTACGAGCCCTACCTGATGCAGCTGGGATTCCTGATGAGAACGCCCAGAGGCCGCGTCTGCACGCCGTCTGCGTGGGCGCATATGAAAAAGACCATGCCGGCTTCCGCTGCGGAAGCCCAGATCAAAATGGAGATCTGAACGCCATGAAAACTTCTGACTTTGATTACGAACTGCCGGAGGAACTGATCGCGCAGACGCCGATGGAACCCCGGGATCACAGCCGGCTTCTGGTTTATCACCGGAAGGACGGTTCCGTGGAACATAAGCATTTCTACGATATTGCCGATTATCTGAATCCCGGGGACGCGCTGGTGATCAACAACACCAAGGTCATTCCCGCACGCCTTCTGGGCGTGAAGGAAGAAACCGGGGTCCCGGTTGAGGTGCTGCTGCTCCGGCGTGAAAACGCCACCGACTGGGAGGCTCTTGTCCGCCCCGGGAGAAGACTGAAGCCGGGGACCTTCTGCAGCTTCGGGGACGGCGCGCTCCGGTGCGAGATTCTGGGCAATGTGGAAGAGATCGGGGGAAGAACGGTCCGATTCCATTACGACGGGGTATTTGAAGAAATCCTGGACCGGCTGGGAGAAATGCCGCTGCCGCCCTACATTCATGAAAAACTGCAGGACGCGAACCGTTATCAGACGGTTTACGCGAAGCAGGAGGGATCCGCGGCCGCGCCGACCGCCGGCCTTCACTTTACGCCCGAACTGCTCGACAGGATCCGTGAAAAAGGGATCACAGTGGTTCCGGTGCTGCTGCACGTCGGACTGGGAACCTTCCGGCCTGTGAAAGAGGACGATGTGGACCGGCATGTGATGCACAGCGAATTCTGTCAGGTGACAGACGAGGCTGCCGAAACACTGAACAGGATCCGGAGGAACGGGGGCCGGATCATCTGCGTCGGGACTACGTCGGTCCGTACGCTGGAAACGATGTCGACCGATGACGGCCTTGTACATGCCGGAGCCGGGGATACCGCGATTTTCATCAAACCCGGCGTAAAGATCAAAGCGGTCGACGCTCTGATCACCAATTTCCATCTTCCGCAGAGTACGCTGCTGATGCTGATCAGCACCCTGATGGGCCGGGAGGAGGCTCTCCGGGTCTACCGCGAGGCGGTGGCGGAGCGGTATCGCTTCTTCTCTTTTGGCGACGCGATGTTCATTGAGTAGGAACGGCATAAAGAACGCGGTCCCTTTCCGGGACCGCGCGTTTTTTGTTTATTCGGATATACTTTCCTTTTTTGTTCCTGCTTTCCGGTTGACCAGGAACAGGCTGGCCAGAATGATGACGCCTCCGACTGCCTGAAGCAGCGTGAAGGATTCTTTCAGGATGATCACGCTCCCGACAACGCCGGCGATGGGGTTGATGTTCAGAAAAATGGCTGTACGCCCGGTTGAGATTGCCGCGATGCTGTTATTGTACAGAATATAACAGACGCCGGAGCAGATCAATCCCAGAAAGACGCAGGCGGAGATCCACGCGTCCGCGGGAACGGACTGCCACGGGACCTGTTCCGTAAAGCTGAGAGGGATCAGACTGATCAGGCTGAACAGACTCTGCCAGCAGGTAATGGTCAGCGTCGGCAGCCTTTTCAGCAGGCGGTTGGTCAGTTCGCCGTAGATGACCCAGCATACACACGCGGCCAGCATGAGCAGCAGACCGATGAGGGTGTTTCCCTCCGCGCTGCTGCCGACCACCAGCCAGACGCCGAACAGGGAGACTACGGCGCCTGTCCACTGCAGGGCTGACGGCTTGTGCTGATGAAAGATCAGCTCGGACAGCATGGTGAAAACGGGGATCATCGCGATGATCAGAGAGGCGGTCGCGGCGGAGGTCCGCTTCAGACCGTTCAGCTCAAAGAAAAAGTAGACGGTGGTTCCGAACAACGCGGCAAGAAACAGTTCCGGAATATCCCGGAGGCTGATCCGCAGCCGGGTTTTCGTCAGCAGGGCCAACGGAAACAGAAACGCGGAGGCGGACAGAAAACGCAGGGTCACCAGCGAAAAGGGCTGGAGCCCGGCGGCCATGGCGATCTTGCTGCCGATAAAGGACAGCCCCCACATGATGCTGACAAAGACAACGCCGACGATGGCGGTTTTTTCCCGTTTGCTCATCCGGAATCTCCTTTGCGGCCGGAGATGTGCTGTAAGCGCCGCGGAGGACATTATACGCTTCCGGACAGATCCGGCGCAACATATCCGGGGTGATTCTTCCGGTGAATTCATCAGAGAAATGAAAAAGTACAGTTTTCGCACAATAATGTCCCCGGAAAGGCAGGCAGTCCGAAAGAAAGCGGGATTTCAGTATAAATGTGAACAATCGCGGAAGGAAATCGGATTGACCGTCCGTCCGGAGTAAGGATACAATACGCATGGATGAAATGAGTATGAAAGTATGGTGTGTATGAAAAAAGGAGAGGAGACCGGAGCCTTAGCCACCCGCAGGCTGGATATCGTGATCCGCGTGGTGCTCGGGCTGGTGGCGGTGGTGGCGGTCGCGATCATCCTGACGGTCGCCGGCGTTTTCTGAACCGGTGAAACAACGGTTCATGCCTGACTGAACCGGATCAACAGATAAATGACACCGCGGAATCCGACAGCGGATTCCGCGGTGTTTCATATTCCGGAGTTTTTACGGTTCCGGCCGTCCGAACAGGCACCAGCTCATGCCGGGAACGGTAACTGTTCCGTCCGCACCGGCGGGGACGTTTTCCGTGCCGGCCGGTATGCCGGCGAACCGGAGTTCAGTGACGCCTTCCGGAAGCGATACGGTGACGGATCCGCCGCCGGGATTGAATACCGCGAAACCGACGGGATCTTTTTCCCCGGTCCAGGTCGCCAGAATGGCCATATTGTCCCCAAGCTCGCAGGTCACCGGCGCGCTCCGGAGGAAGCCGGTCTCTTTCCGCAGACGGATCAGCTGCCTGTAATAATCGAATGTTTCCGCGACGGGGGAGCCGTCCGTCAGACTTTCCCAGTCCAGATGGTTGATCTCATCCGAAGACATATAACTGTTCGAATCACCCTGCTTGGTTCTGAGCATCTCTTCGCCCGCCACCAGGAAGGGCGTCCCGCGGGAAAGCAGCACCGCGGCGGAAGCCATACGGATCATACCGATCCGCTCCGCGTCCGACTGATCCGGGTTGGAGGCGAGCAGCTTGTCCCACAGGGTCATATTGTCATGGCATGCGGTATAGTTGATGACGCCGGCGTTCAGCGCCTTCCAGGAGGTACTGACGTTGCTTACGCCGCCCGTAAGGCCGAAGATGACCTTCCAGGCATTCATTTTGGAAGCGGCGCCGCTGACATAACCGGTCTCCTTCGCGTTGAAGACGGAACCCTTCAGCCCGTCCCGGATGGAATCGTTGAAGACCGCGATGCCGCCGGCGGCGTTTTCGGAGGGAACGATCCTTGCAATATTGGCCTGGGTGACCTGTTTCGCGGGGAACAGCGCGGAAGTGCCGCCTGTCCAGCCTTCGCCGTAGATCAGACACTGCGGGTTCAGCGCGTGAAGTTTCTGTTCGATCTCCTGCATGGTTTCCAGATCGTGCAGCGCCATCAGGTCAAAACGGAAACCGTCGATATGGTACTCTTTCGCCCAGTAAGTGACGGAGTCCGCCATGTATTTCCGGAACATGACGCGGTCGGAAGCCGTTTCATTTCCGCAGCCGGAACCGTTGGAGTTTTCGCCTGTGGCCGTGTAGCGATAATAGTAATACGGAACGATCCTGTTCAGATTGGAGTTCGCGTCGGCTGTGTGATTGTAAACCACGTCCATCACGACGCCCATTCCCTGACGGTGGATGGCCTGCACCATCTGTTTGAATTCGTTGATCCGGACTTCGCCGTGATACGGGTCGGTGGAGTAGCTGCCTTCCGGCGCGTTGTAGTTTTTGGGGTCATAGCCCCAGTTATAGCTGCCGTCCGGATCGGTTTCATCCACCGTGGCGTAGTCATAGACCGGCTGCAGATGGATATGCGTGGCGCCCAGTTCCGCCACATGATCGATCCCGGTGGAATAGCCCGCGGCATTGGTCAGCCCGGTTTCCGTAAAGGCAAGGTATTTTCCGGGATAGGAGGAAGATTTGTCGGCAATGGAAAAATCGCGGACATGAACCTCCCAGATGACGGCGTCTTCATAAGTTGAGATGCCTGAGAACCATGTGTCCCGGTCAAAGCCTTCAGGGTCTGTCGTGTTCAGATCGATCACCATGCCGCGGTCGCCGTTGATGCCGAGCGCTTTCGCGTAGGGATCGACGGCTTCCTGCGTTCCCGCGGCGGTGGTGACGGTATAGGTGTAGTAGGTGCCGGTCCCGCAGGGAACGGTCAGCTCCCAGACGCCCTTTTCCCTCAGGATCATTTCCAGAGATTCACGCGCTTCGCATCCGTCGCCCGCGTCAAAGAGATTCAGCAGGACCCGGGACGCGGTGGGCGCCCAGAGCTTGAACACGGTTTCATCCCCGTGAATGACGGCGCCGAGGTCGTCGCCGTCGTAGGTGTATTCCGCAATGAAGGCTTCACTGTCGAAAATATCCGTCGGGATCATGGGCTTCCGGCCGAATCCGTCCAGCTCAAGTTCGTAGTTCCTTGTCACGTCCAGCGGCTCCTTTACAGTGACGGTTCCGATGATCACGTTGTTGCCAAGGCTGGAAACTTTTTCAATCTCCACCTGCCGGTCCCCGTCGTATACGGCGATCTGGTCCATGCTTTCAAACCGGGCGGCGGGAGCGACGGTATATTTGATCTCTGTGGGGGAAACGATCGAAGCGGACTTGAAAAACCGGATCGGATCCAATGTTTTGCCCCCGTCAGCGCTCCGGTACTGCTGCGATTCTCCGGTTTTCAGCCAGACTTCCGTGATATCGCCGGTCAGCACGGCGAACCGGTCGTCCGCGAAATCCTTGGAAGCTTCGCCCCAGGAGGATCCGCCCGGATCGGAGCAGCCTGTCCGGACGATGAAACCGACCTCCGCGGCATCGGCCGGAACGGGGATCTCGCATCTGGCGCCGTAGTCGCAGGCGGTAAAAAGATAGCCTTTTCCGTCTTTTCCGGGCATCCAGGCCCAGACATCGGAAGTTTCCAGCGGCGCGTCCCCGTCCCAGTACAGGATCAGGACGCGGGAGGCCGTTTCCGAAAAGGACAAAGCTGGCGCCAGCAGGCAGAAAGCCAGCAGAAGGGACAGGGAAAGGGAGATGAATCGTTTCATGGTTTTCTCCTTTGCGCGTATCGTTCTGATCCGATATTTGCTGATGACCGAAAGCTACCCGCGGATCCTGCTGAAGGATCCCCGGGTATGCGAATGACGCCGGCTCTCAGAGAATGCCGGTCAGGAAGATCTCGATCCCGATGGCGATCAGGATCGCGCCGCCTAAAATGGAAGCCTTACCGGCGAGCTTTGTGCCGAGTTTGCGGCCCAGGAACAGACCGACCAGGCAGATGACCAGGGTTACGATTCCGATGATGACAGCCTCGGTCAGCGCCATCGGGAAGGAATACTCCGCGATGGTAAAGCCGACGGACAGCGCGTCTATGGAAGTGGCGACCCCCTGAAGCATCAGCGCCCAGAAACCGACCGCCGCCTTTTCCGCGACACCGTCCTTGTTCCGGAGACCTTCAAGAAGCATTTTTCCGCCGATGGTCAGTAGCAGGACCAGTGCGATCCACGGGATATACTTTTGAAAACCGGCAAACGCTTCCGCGACGGAGTGGACGCAATACCAGCCCAGCAGGGGCATTCCGATCTGGAACCCCGCGAAGGTGCCGGCAATGGCAAGCGCGCGGCTCTTTTTCATCCCCGGTTCGTTCAGCCCGTTGGCCAGAGAGACGGAAAACGCGTCCATCGCGAGTCCGACGCCGAACAGGATACTGTTAAGGACAAACATAAAGGTCAGTTGCATGGTTTTTCCTCCGGATCTGTTTCAGAGCGGCGGGTACCCGTCGGGATGATGACCGGGATCGCGCCCACGGCGGTCACGGTGTTCAGCGTCCGCTTCGAAGCAGTATTTGTTATATCAGTCCAAAGCGGCGAATATGCGCATCGCTTTTTCGACGTCCGCCTCCATAGCGTTCTGCGCGGCCAGCGCAAGGTCGTGATAGAATATGACATCCTCCCGCTCCAGCATTTCTCTGACCGCCTTTGTTCCTTCCCGGGACATATAGGTGTAGTAGTTGATCTTTCGCAGGCCGTTCCGGATCCCCTTCCGATAGTCCTCGGGGCTGACGCCGCTCCCGCCGTGCATGACCAGAGGCAGGCCGGTCCGCTCCGAAATGATCCGGACGCGCTCCAGATCCAGAACGGGCTTGTCCTTATAGACGCCGTGCGCGGTCCCGAAGCTTGGAGCCAGCGCGTCGATCCCGGTGGCCAGACAGAATTCCGCGGCCTGATCCGGATCGGTATAGACCGGTCCTTTCGCCGCTCCGCCGCCGTCCTCGCGGGAGGGCATGGAGCCGAGTTCCGCCTCAACGGAACAGTTGTATGCCCCGGCCATCGCTACCGCTTTCCGGGTGTTGGCAAGGTTTTCCTCATAGGGGAGCAGACTTCCGTCATACATCACGCCGGTAAATCCGATATCCAGCGCGGTCTGCAGATAGCTGAAGGTTTCGCAGTGGTCCAGATGGACGCATACCGGAACTTTCGCTTCTTTGGCGGCCGCTACCATGACCGGCCCGATCTTTTCCAGCGGGGAGACGCTTTCATGCAGCTCCGCGTGGGCGATGATCACCGGGATGTTCAACTTTTCCGCGGCGCGGATCACCGCGTTCAGATTTTCCAGGTTCGGGGTGTTGAACGCGCCGACGGCGATCTTCTTCTCTTCCGCCAGCTTCAGAATATCCTTCAGATTGACAAGCATGGATGTTTCCTCCCGTTGCATCAGCGGCCGTACCGTCTGACTGGATTGATCTTCCTATTGTTTATCATGCTTTTTCCTGACTCGGATTATACCTGCCCGAACCGGTTCAGTCAAGGAACAGGACCAAAGAAGGAAAGCGGATCCTGTATGCAGAAGTATACCGACCTGAACGTTCAGAAGGGGGAAAAATACCGGTGAAGGAAAACGGATTGCTTCGGAAAGCCGTGAAAGCCACGCTGCCGGTGATGGCTGGGTATCTGGTGCTCGGGATCGGCTTCGGAATGGTGCTGAACGCAAAAGGATACGGCGTTGTCTGGGCTGCGGCGATGAGCCTGTTCATTTACGCGGGCAGCCTTCAGTTTGTGGCTGTCAATCTGCTGACCGGCGGGGCTTCCTTCCTGACGACCGCGGTGACCTCCCTGCTGGTGAATGCCAGGCACCTTTTCTACGGGATCTCCATGATCGACCGGTACAAGGGGGCGGGGAAAGCCAAACCGTACCTGATCTTTTCCCTGACGGATGAAACGTATTCCCTGCTTTCCGCGGATCCATCCGCGGACGCGATGCCGGACCGGGAGCGGAAACGGTATTATCTGGCCGTATCCCTGCTGGACCAGTGCTACTGGGTGACGGGGAGCGTTCTCGGTTCCCTGCTGGGCGCGCTGCTGAGCTTCAACACGTCCGGGATCGATTTCGCGCTGACGGCGCTGTTCCTGACGCTGACGGTGGACCAGTGGCGGAGCGGAAAGCATCATGCCGTAACGCTCGTCGGTCTGGCGGCGTCCCTGATCTGTCTGCTGATCTTCGGGCCGGACAGTTTTCTGATCCCGGCGATGGCGGCGATTCTGGCCGCCGTTTTCCTGATCCGGAAGCAGGAAGAGGAGGTGACTGCCCGTGAGCCGTGAGCTGTTTGCAGCTGTTACTGTCGGGATTATGGCTGCGGTGACCGCCGCGCTGCGGTTCCTGCCGTTTCTCCTGTTCCGGGGAGACCGGGAAACCCCGCGTTTTGTGACCTATCTGGGTCAGGTGCTTCCGTACGCGATCATGGCGATGCTGGTGGTCTTTTGCCTGAAGGGGACGGACGTGACCGGGGGAAGTCACGGTCTCCCGGAGCTGATCGCCTGCGCGGTGACGGTCGGAATGCACGTGTGGCGCAAAAAAACGCTGCTGAGCATTCTGTGCGGCACAGTGGCCTATATGATGCTGATCCAATACGTGTTTGTGTAAAGGAAAACGGACAGCCGCCGGCTGTCCGTTCTTGGTTTCATCGGATCATCCTCTGGATCACATAGCATTCCGGAGCGCCGGGTCCGGCATTCAGGAATTTCTGGTGCAGGACATTGTATTCCTGCGGGCGGAGCGCCGACACGAACGCGGTCAGCTCCTGACGCTCGTATTCACCCGCTTCATGGCCGGGGTAGACGCAGACGGTGCAGATCCCGAGCGGCATCAGCAGTGCCAGCGCCTGCTCCAGCGCGGCGCGGGTGGTTTCCCACTGCGTGGTGATCCGTTTATCGCCTCCCGGAAGCCAGCCCAGATTGAATACCACTGCCCGGACGGGAACGCTGACCTTTTCCGCGAGATGCTCATGCCCGAGACAGTAAAGCTCGCAGCGATCCCGCAAACCGGATTCCGACAGGCGCGATGCGGTGCTTTCGACTGCGGCCGCCTGCAGATCAAAAGCGATCACCCGGCCGGTTTCCCCTACCAGCTCCGCCAGAAAACAGGTATCGTGTCCGTTGCCCATCGTGGCGTCGACCGCCGTATCTCCCGGCTTCACGGTCCGGGAAAGATGGTCGGAGGCCAGATAGCGCGCGGAACGAAGCTCAAAGTCAGGCATGGTCAGTCTCCCCGGAACCGGATCGGGCGGTCAGCTGATTGAAGAACGCGGATACGAAAACGGTCGGGGAATTCCAGTAAATGGCGATCTCGTTGGTGTCCGCGGAAGGAGTTTCATCCAGGAAACATTTTGCCGGGGCGCAGTGATCCGGCAGGATCTCTTTTGTGATCCCGTAATTCCAGCGGCTGTTCGGACCGCCCGAGATCAATCCGGGGACAGGCTCCGCGATCCCGTCGGCGGCGCTGGGCCGGTGATGCGGGAACATGACGCGTTTCTGCCCGAATCCGGTAATGAAGGACAGATCCATTGCGTTGAGTCCCGACGCGTAGTTCAGTTGCAGGAGCGCCGCGTCGCGATAGACATCTTTCCCGGAAAGCAGATGGGCAAGGATCAGCGCGATCGCGTTGTTCATCAGCGGCAGAATGCTGCCCCAGATATACTGATCGGGACGGAGCGCCGTGCCGTATCCGGAGGCGCGGACGGTGTCCAGAATTTCATCCGCGCGGGACAGGAAATGGGGTTTCATTCCGGTATACAGGATGTCGCCGGCTTTCTCCTTCAGGATGAAGAGACAGCAAAGGAACCCCAATCCGCTTACATCGGCCCATCCGAACTGGTTGATATCCATCCGGAGACTGAGCGCGTTTTCCGCGGCGCGGCGGCAATCGGGATCGCCGGTCAGGGCAAACATCTCGCAGGCGGCCCAGAACCGCTCGTCATGATCGGAACGGTCGCTGTATGTCCCGGTCCGGACGCTTTCTGCGTTGCAGGGAAGGTGATCGGGATGGGCTTTCATCCAGTCCCATCCTTTTTCCGCGGCGGCGGTCAGCCGGGCGGCAAACTCTTTGTCAGATCCGCCCCAGACCCGGGCGGCGAGCGCGCAGACCGCCACCGCGTCCGCCGTGGCGGTGGAGGAGACGGGCAGGAGATATTCCTGCGCGGTGTCGTCCTCCGGCATGATGAAGGCGGCGAAATGTTCCGTGGTCAGCTTGTGGTGGAAAGCCCCGTCGTCCCGCTGCATCTTCAGGATCCATTCCAGCTCCCAGCGGGCTTCGTTGAGAATGTCGGGAACGCCGTTCCCGCTTTCCGGAATGTTCAGATCATCTCCGCATCCTTCCGGGAACAGCAACCAGGTATACAGCAGATGCGCGACCGCAACGGCCCCGGGTACGACATACTTTCCGTAGTCGCCGGCATCGTGCCAGCCGCCGGGGATCGGAACGGAGATCTCTTTGTTTTCCCACAGTCGGGCGGGCGCGGTATGACACGCGGGATGCGCGTAGACGCCGGCGTGCTTTTCTTCCAGGGCGCAGCCGCAGCGCTGGAAATACAGACCGCGGATCAGCGCGTTCGTTACTTCTTTCCAGGGGCGCTTCCGGACTGTGAAGGCCCGGGACACGTTCCCGCAATTCAGCGTATAGTCTCCCGCGGGAAGGGGTCCGAGTTCCGCCAGCGCGACTTTGTCACCGGACGCTTCGTCCGGTTCAGGCGTACAGGTGAACGTCTTCAGTTCGTTTCCCTGACCGTCCTTCAGCGTGACCGGACGGTCCGTCAGAACGGCGACGGTCTGGGGCAGTCCTTCGGCATATCCGATCTGATTCAGGCGAAAATAATTTTCCTTCTCCGGCGCGGCAATGACCGCGTCAAAGGCGGGCTTGGTCTCCTTTTCCGCGGTGAACAGCAGGGGACGGGAAAGCTCCTTCCGGAAACCGGTGAGCCAGGAGTCCCTGTCGGTCAGCCCCCAGAAGGTGACGGCGCTGACGTTGATCCCTTCCCGGCGGAGACGGAGCAGCATCGTGAAATACTCATCGTAACGGCCGGCAAGCGCAAGCTGGGGCGCGTCCCCTTCGCCGGGGCAGTGAATGTCCAGCTCCGTGGCCTGGATCTCCAGCCCGAGCGCGGCGTAGGCGCGGGCGGCTGTTTCACATTCGGCAACGGACGGGCTGTCCATCATCAGATGCGCCTGCATCCCCATCCCGTCGACCAGATCTTCGTCCTTCAGGCTCCGGAGCATGGCGAGGATGCAGTCGAGCTTGGGCTGCTGCATGCAGTTGTAGTCATTATAGAAAAGCTTCTGCCCGGGCGCCTGATACTTCCGGGCGGCGCGGAAGGCCGCGGGGATGAAGGACTCCTTCAGAATGCCGTACCAGGGACTCCAGGAGCGGTATCCGCCCGGCATGCCCTGATCGGGCTCGATCGCTTCGTTCACCACATCATATGCGTAGACTGTTCCGGGGAACGCGGTGTTGACGTGCGTCATGACATCGCGGATGTAGGCCTCCTGACGGGCAAGCAGGAGCTCCGGCGATACGGTGGGGGCGTCCTCCGCGTCGCTCCACCCTTCCGCAAAGAACCAGCGGGGGGTCTGTCCGTGCCAGCACAGAACATGGAAGCGCACCCGGATGCCGTTGTCCCGCGCGAAGGCGAGAAGTTTGTCTGTTTTCTCAAAGTTCTGTGCGGTCCTGACAGGATCGTTCAGCGCGAGCGTCCCTTCCCGGTCCAGGATCATGCAGGGCTTCATTTCGTTCTCGGCGGTGATGGAATTGAAATGCCGGCGGATCAGGGCACTGTAGGCCGGATCATCGGTATTCCAGGAGTTGACGGCGGCACCGATCAGAAAATCAGATCGATAAGCCCGGAAAAGGGATGCGGCTCGGTCGTAATACATAGTTGACTCCTTTATATGATCAGCATAAATGTAAATCTGTACGTACAAGCAGTATATCATACCGATCCGGCCGTGAAAAGAGAAAAAACGATAAAGAACATTTTTTGACGGAAACGGTTTCCGGGAAGACGGAAAAAACCTGTACTGTTCGCCTTGAAAAGGCGGACCGTTCTCCCTATAATAGGAACAGAAAACGATCCGGAGGGACAGAGAATGAATGCAGCCCAGCTGGCGGATATGCTCCGCCGGGACAATCACTTTATGAAGGATGTCACCCGGTGGGAAGTGATCCCTGCCCGGGAGGCCCGTACGCTGCCCTTTCCGGAAGGACTGGACCGACGCCTGAAGGATGTGCTGGAGAAACGCGGGATCCACGCGCTCTACACGCATCAGGCACACGCCATCGAGGCGATCGACCGCGGCGAGGATGTGACCGTGGTCACCCCCACAGCCTCCGGCAAAACGATGTGCTACAACCTTCCCGTGCTGTCCGGCATTCTGAAAAACAACGATTCCCGCGCCCTTTATCTGTTCCCGACCAAGGCGCTTTCCGCCGATCAGGTCAGCGAGCTTTACGAGATGATCGAACAGATGGGAGTCGATATCAAAACATACACCTACGACGGCGATACCCCTGCGGCGGCCCGGAAAGCCGTGCGCCAGGCCGGGCATATCGTCGTGACAAATCCGGATATGCTCCATTCGGGGATCCTTCCGCATCATACCAAATGGGTCAAACTCTTTGAAAATCTGAACTATATCGTCATCGACGAGATCCACACCTACCGCGGCGTCTTCGGCAGCAATCTGGCCAATGTGCTGCGCCGTCTGCTCCGCCTGTGCGAGTTTTACGGCAGCCATCCGCAGTTCATTCTCTGCAGCGCGACCATCGCGAATCCGAAGGAGCTGGCGGAGACCCTGACCGGCCGGCCCGTCACGCTGGTCGACGACAACGGCGCGCCCACGGGCGAGCGCCATTTCGTATTCTACAATCCCCCGGTGGTCAACCGGCAGCTCGGCATTCGCGAGGGCGCCCTGCCCGTGACCCGCGAGATCTCCGGAATGCTCCTGAAAAACGGGATCCAGGCGATCACCTTTGCCCGTTCCCGGCTGACGGTGGAGGTGCTGACGCGGTATCTGAAGGATATGGTCCGCGATCCGCTCGGGAATGCCGGCCGCGTCCGGGGGTACCGGGGCGGCTATCTGCCGACAGAGCGGCGGGCGATCGAAAAAGGTCTCCGGGCGGGAGAGGTCGACGCTGTCGTGTCGACCAACGCGCTGGAGCTCGGGATCGATATCGGCGCGCTCGACGCGTGCGTCCTCTGCGGCTATCCGGGGACGATCGCCTCCGCCTGGCAGCAGGCCGGCCGCGCAGGCCGCCGGAAAGGGACGAGCATTGTGTTCTTCGTCGCCTCATCCGCCGCCATTGATCAGTATATCGTCAATCATCCGGATTACTTTTTGCATCAGAGTCCCGAAAACGCGCTTCTGAATCCGGACAACCTCTATATTCTGCTCAGCCATTTCAAGTGCGCCGCCTTCGAGCTTCCCTTTGAGGACGGCGACGGTTTTGGCAACGCCCCCGCGCCGGAGGAACTGCTGGACTATCTGAGCGAGGAGGGGATCCTGCACCATGTCGACGGGCGATACCACTGGTCCGCCGAGGATTTCCCGGCCAGCGAGATCTCGCTGCGCTCCGCCGCTTCCGAAAACTTTATCATCATTGATATCACCGATCCGGCGCATCACCGGGTCATCGGAGAGATGGACCGGTTCACGGTGCCGATGCTGCTGCATGAAAACGCGATCTACATGCACGAGGGGCGCCAGTATCAGGTCGAGAAGCTTGACTTTGACGCGTGCAAGGCTTTCATCCGCTCTGTGGATACCGGGTATTATACCGATTCCGATCTGAACATCAGCCTCAGCCTGCTGGATATCGAAAAGGAGGAGCCGCAGCCCATGGGAGGGACCGCGGCTCTCGGTGAGATCAAGGTGACCGCGCTGGTCACGATGTTCAAGAAGATCCGCTTCGATACGCATGAAACGCTGGGCTTCGGTCATGTCCGCCTTCCGGAGACGGATATGCATACCTCCGCCATGTGGTGGACGCTGCCGGATGAGCTGGCCGCGGCTTATCCGAGCGATACGCTGAAAAACGGGATGATCGGCATTGCGAACCTGCTCCGGATCGTGTGTCCTCTGTATCTGATGTGCTCTCCGCAGGATATTGCCGTGGTCTATCAGGTCAAGAGTCCGATCACTGACAAACCGACCGTGATCATTTACGACAATACGCCCGGCGGCATCGGCCTGTCCCAGAAGGCCTTCGGAATGAAAGAGATCCTGATGCGGAACGCTCTCCGGATTGCGGAGGACTGCCCCTGCGGGTACGGATGCCCCTCCTGCGTCGGCCCGACGGGCGAGGTCGGCGGCGACGGAAAGGCGACGGCGATTTCCCTGCTGAAGAAATGGGTCGGCGAAACGGACTGACCGGGAGAGGATCATGAATCTGAGAGAGAAGCTCCGGGCCGTGGGCGGCACGGGAGGAACGGGATCATCGGGCGCAGAGCGGCAGGCCAGTACGGACTGCCGCCATATTGCCGTATGCCGTCCGCCGGAGGAGTTTCCCGGCGCTTTTGAGCTCAGGACCGAAACCCTGCGCCTGATGACGGATCTGGATCTGCCGGAGTGCGTGGATCCGAAGAGGATCCTGTATCTGGATACCGAAACGACCGGCCTCGGCGGAAGCGGGACGGTCGCCTTTCTTGTCGGCATGGGCTGGCTGACAGAGGCGGGCTTTGAAGTCCACCAGTTTCTGATGCGCGACTATCCGGAGGAAAAATTTCTGCTCAGGCATGTCAGCGCGGGACTTCAGCGGTTTGATGTGCTGTGTACATTCAACGGGTCAACTTTTGACGTTCCGTTGCTTGAAAGCCGCTTTCTGATGAACCGGATGAGCCGGGACGCGCTGGACCTCCCGCATATCGATCTGCTCCGCCTGGCCCGGCGGCTGTGGAAGCTCCGGCTCGGCCGGTGCAATCTCGGCCGCCTGGAGGAAGTCATCCTCGGCCGGCCACGCGGGGAGGATCTTCCCGGGAGCGAGGTTCCGCAGCGGTACTTCACCTATCTGAAAACCGGTCGCCCGGAATTGCTGGACGATGTTCTGGAACATAATGTCCAGGATATCGCGACCCTCTGCGTCCTGCTGAATCATATGGCGCGCCTGTACGAACACCCGGAGGAGATCCGCTTCTCCGAAGATGTTTATGCGATGGGCCGCGCTCTGGAAAAAGGAAAACATACGGAGAACGCGCGCCGCTGCTACCGGCTCGCGCGGCCCGGAAAAATGGGCGATTCCGCGGGGATCGCGCTGGCGCGCAGCTACCGGCGGGGCGGCGACAGGGAGGAGGCGGCCCGGATCTGGCGCGAGATGATCGCTTCCCGCAGAGGCGGCGTGACGCCCTATATCGAGCTGGCTAAATATGAGGAGCATTTCCGGAAGGATATCCCTTCGGCACTGTGTCTGACAGAGCAGGCGATCGCGCTGCTCGCGGAGCCGTCGGTCCGGGGCGCGGGAACTGTACAAGAAGTGAAAAATGAGTTACAATACAGGTATCAGCGTTTGAAACGCAAAGAAAAGGAGCTCTGAACCCATGGGATTTACCACCGGACTGAAAGCCAACAAAGCCTATCGCATCCAGCAGAAAGGCGATAAAAAAGAGGCCATGCGCCTGTATGAGGAATGTTTCAACGAGGGGCTGAACGACGCCAGATACACCCTGGCCTACGCGCTGCTCCTCATCCGCGACGGACAGTATGAAAAAGCGAAGGATTTTCTGGTCAAACATCAGAAAGCCTACGGCATGACGCCCGACCAGAAGTCGACCCTGATCGTGGACTATTCCGTCTGCTGCGCGAAGCTCGGCCAGCTTGACAAGGCCATCTCCAAGATGGAGGAGCAGTTCCGCAAGGCGCCCACCGGCCTTCTGTATCAGACGCTGGGATATCTGCTGATCGAAAAGTACGATATGAGCCGGAAGGAAGCCTTCCTGGCTGAGGCGCAGGCCGCGCAGGCTGTGCCTGACGGCGCGGAAACGGCTGAACCTTCCGGAGAGGAAGCCGCCGAAACGCCCGAAAAGATACTGACGCCCGGGGAGCAGTGGGCGGCCGGCGTCGAAAAGGCTGTGGAGTTCAACAAAAGCGCGCTGGAATACGACGAGGAGGATCCGGTCTGCCTCGATAATATGGGCCAGCTGTACTACCGCGTTCTGGGTGACAGGGACGCCGCAAAGGAATGGTTCCTGAAAGCCATCGCCGAGAAAGACAGTCAGATCGATACGCTGTATTTCCTGTCCCGGTACGATCTGGAAGCCGGGGACAAAGCCGCCGCGCTCGAAAAGCTGGAGAAAGCTTCCGAGGGCCGGTTCTCTCCGCTGAACTATGTCACGAAACAGGATGTTGACGCGGAGATCGCCGCGCTGAAAGGAGAAAAATAAGATGACGGACGAGATCAAAGAAGCGGCCGGATCCGTGGCGGAAGCGGCGGACCGGGCGGAAGATACGGCTGCGAACGGAGAAGAAGCGGCGGCCGGAAACGGAAAAAAGAAAGAGAAGGTCAAGAAGCCTTTGTGGAAAGAGATCCTGAGCTGGGTTGAATGCATCGTCTTCGCGCTGGCGCTGGCGCTGGTGATCCGGAGCTTCATTTTTGAACCGGTCCGGGTCGACGGACATTCCATGGACGATACGCTGGCGGATAAAGAGATCATGTTTGTTTCCAAATTCGACTATGCGTCCACATGGCTGTCACTCCCGTTCACGGACGCGGAGACTCAGGAAAAGGCGGCCCGTCTTGTGACCGGCGGAAACCCGAACCGGTTTGATGTCATCATCTGCCGCTATCCGGGCCGGGGCTCGACGAATTTCGTCAAACGCGTCATCGGCCTGCCCGGGGACACAGTGGAGATCGCGGACGGGATCCTTTATGTCAACGGGGAAGCCTACGAGGAGCCCTATGTCAGCGACGAGTACCGGATCAACGGAGGCTCCGACGGAAGAAACTTCGGACTCAATCTGGTTCCGAAAAAGGGCGACCGGGTCGAATTCCGGGACGGCGTCATTTATCTGAACGATGAGATCTATCCTGTCGGGACGAGATATTTCGGGATCCTCGCCCAGAACAAGCAGATTCTGATCAATCAGGCCGGACTGCTTGTGGTTCAGGGGGATGACGGAAACGGCGTCATCGTTACGGAAAACGAGACCTTCACCGTTGAGCAGGACAATTTCCTGGTCATGGGCGACCATCGGAACAATTCCAACGACGGCCGCGCGCAGGGCTGCATTTCCCGCGATATGATCATTGGGCATGTGCGCTGCGTCCTGTTCCCGTTCTCCGCGTGGCGGGATGTCAAAAACGGACTGGATTATTAAGAACGGATTCCGGCCGCGTCCAGCGCGGCCGGTTTTACGTAAAGAGGGAGCTGACAAAATATGCCAAGAATGGGCGGTTCATTGGGTCCCCGCGGATTCCTGACGGATGAGGAAAAGGCGAATCAGCCGAAGGTGACAAAAGCCCTGCTGACGCGGATCCTGTCCTACATGTCCCCTTATAAGATCAGATTCCTGCTGGTGGTCGTGACGATCCTGATCAGCGCGGTGCTGGGACTGTTCCCGTCCATCATCACCGGTAAGATCGTGAACATGTATACCGAACCGGACCGGACGGTCATGGGGCTGGTGAAGCTGCTGCTTTTATCGCTGGCTACGCTGACCGCGTCCCAGCTGGTATCGCTGCTGACCTCCTATCTGAACGCGTGGATCAGTCAGCATATCATATATGATATGAAGAATCAGATGTACGACCATCTGCAGCATATGAGCCACGCGTTCTTCACAACGGAAAAGCAGGGCGATATCATCACCCGCATGAACACGGATATCAGCGGCGTCAGTTCCGTGATCTCCGGCACGCTGAGCAGCCTGCTATCCAATCTGGCTACGCTGGTCACCTCTCTGGTGGCGATGTTCACCATGAACTGGATGATGGCGTTGATCGGCGTTCTGGTGATCCCGCTGATGATCCTGCCGACCCGTTCGGCCGGCAAGAACCGCTGGAAACTCCTGACCGAGAGCCAGGCGAAAAACGATGAGATGAATCAGCTGATCAACGAGACGCTTTCCGTCTCCGGCTCCATGCTGACGAAGCTCTTCACCCGGGAACAGCAGGAGTATGACCGTTTTGAGAAGGTAAACGGGGAAGTGACCCGCCTGAACCTGAAGGAACAGCTTTCGGGCCGCTGGTTCGGGCTGATGATGGGCATCTGCACCCAGATCGGGCCGCTGCTGATCTATTTCGTCGGCGGGCTGCTGATCATCGGAAAGATGGATACCGCGCTGACCGTCGGCGTGGTCACGACCATGGTATCGCTGGTGAACCGCCTGTACCGGCCGGTGGAATCCCTGTTGAATATCGGCGTGGATTTCACCCGCTCCATGGCGCTGTTCACCCGTATATTTGATTACTTTGACCGGCCTGTGGATATCAAGAGCCCGGAACATCCCAGGAAGCCGAAGACCGACAACGCGAAGATCTGCTATGAACATGTCCAGTTCGGGTATGACCGGGATACGGAGATCCTGCATGACATCAACTTCGAAGTGCAGCCCGGCCAGATGGTGGCTATCGTGGGTCCGAGCGGAAGCGGAAAGAGTACGGTCATCAACCTGCTGCCCCGTCTGTATGACGTGTGGAACGGAAGAGTCACGGTGGCCGGGATCGACGTCCGCGACTTTGACCTGTCCTATCTTCGCCAGCAGATCGGCGTCGTGACGCAGGATACCTACCTCTTCAACGGGACCATCCGGGATAATCTGCTGTACGCGAAACCGGACGCGACGGACGAGGAGATCGTTTCCGCCTGCAAGGCCGCCGCGATCCACGATTTCATTTCCGCTCAGCCGGCCGGATACGATACGGAGGTCGGCAACCGCGGACTGAAGCTTTCCGGCGGGGAAAAGCAGCGCGTTTCCATTGCCCGCGTGATCCTGAAGAACCCGCAGATCCTGATCCTGGATGAAGCGACTTCCGCGTTGGACTCCATTTCCGAAAGCGCGATCCAGGACGCGCTGAAGACCCTGATGAAGGGACGCACCAGCATCGTGATCGCGCACCGTCTGTCCACGATCCTCGCGGCCGACAAGATCATGGCCATCGAAAACGGCGTGATCGCCCAGAGCGGTACGCATGAGGAACTGCTGGAACAGGGCGGGATCTACAAGCAGCTGTATGAAACCCAGTTCATGCTTCCGGACGACGATAACGACTGATCTTTATCTGTCCCTTTCAAGCCGCCCCGATCCGGGCGGCTTTTCCGCACCTGTATAATCCGGAAAAAATGAAACCGGATTTTATTGGTCTGCAGTGTGAAACCGGTTTTTCAGGTTGATTTCAGATGAGATTTCTGATAATATATCTCCAAGTGCATTGTGGAAGGATTTGGGGCAGATGACCAGGCTGGACCCGGCGGTACGTAAGGAAACAACCTATATCGCGGTTTGGGTTTGCGCACTTTCTCTTGTGATGGAGGGCGTGTTTCTGATCCTCGGGAAATGGGACGTTTCCGTCCTGATCGGGAATCTGGCGGGCGCGGCTGCGGCGATCCTGAATTTCTTCCTGCTGGCCCGGTCGGTCAGCAAAGCCGTTCAGGCCGACAGGCCGGAGGACGCTGCGACCCGGGTCAAAGCCTCCCGCTCCGTGCGCCTGCTGGGCATGATGCTGGTCTGCGTCCTGTTCATCTGGCTCGTTCATACGAATGTATATGCCACGCTGATCCCTCTCCTGTTTCCCCGGATCGGAATCGCTTTCCGTCCGGCGATCGACCGGAAGATGGGCGTTTCAACAGGATCCGAAGGGTCCGCTGCTGAAGGAAGTGATCTTGATTGACTGAGGAGAAAACGGTTGATGTGCACAGCACCCGGTTCCGGATGCTGGACGCTCTGTATATCGCCATGATGATCGTGCCGATCCTGTTCCTGATCGTGCTGAAGATCCTGTTCACCCCCGCGAGCGAGGGCGTGCAGATTGCCGGCGCCATGATCTATTTTACGGTCCCGATGCCGCTTCAGGATTTCATTGTCACGGAATCCCAGATCAACAGTCTGGCCGTGATCGTGTCCATCCTCGGCGTATTTCTGTATCTGACCCACGGGCTGACCGTCAAAGCCGAACTGAAGCGTCAGCTGGCGGCTGAATGGGTCGTTGAAAAATGCCAGGGGCTGGTAGATGACAATATGGGGCAGTTCTTCTCCGGATGGGCGCCCTTTATTGCCGCGATCCTCGCGCTGAGCGCTTTCTCCTCGCTGATCTGCCTGTTCGGGCTTTTCTCTCCGACGGGAGATGTCAACGTGACGGCGGGCTGGGCGATCCTGGTCTTCTTCCTGATCATGCATTACAAGTTCCGCGGCGGTTTCGGCAAGTACCTGATCGGTCTTACGCAGCCGATCCCCGTTTTTGCTCCGATGAATGTTATCGGCGAGTTCGCGACGCCGCTGAGCATGGCTTTCCGTCATTACGGAAACGTCCTTTCCGGCGCGGTCATCGCGGCGCTCGTAGGCTCCGCGCTGACGGGGCTGAGCAAATCCCTGCTGGGCTGGCTGCCCGGCGTTCTGGGGGATATTCCCCTGCTCAAGGTCGGCCTTCCGGCCGTCCTGTCCATCTACTTTGATGTGTTCAGCGGGTGTATGCAGGCGTTCATCTTCGCTATGCTGACCATGCTCAACATATCCGGCGCGGTTCCGTGGGAGGATTGGGAGGCCCGCAAGGAAAAAAAGCGGATCCGCCGGGAAAAACATTCGGGTAAATCTGAAAATACAGCCGCGGTAGGCTGAAAAAACGGAGGAAAAGAAAATGTTGGATCTTGCTATGGGTATCATGCTCGGACTGATGGGACTGGGCGCCGGCTGCGCCATGATCGCGGGTATCGGCCCCGGTATCGGCGAAGGCAACGCTGTCGCTGCCGCCTGTGAAGCGATCGGCCGTCAGCCGGAATGCAAGAGTACTGTAACTTCCACCCTCATCATGGGCTGCGCTATCGCCGAAACCACCGGTCTGTACGGCCTGATCGTCGCTATCCTGCTGATCTTCGTGGCCCCCGGCATCTTCACGAACACCCTGCTGAACGCCCTGAAGTAAGCGGCTCTCCGGGATACGGAGAACCCTATCAACACTGGAAAGAACGGGGAAAAACATGCAGAACTTAGATGTGATTTCCGTCAATATCTGGCAGATCCTGGCCTCTCTGGCCAATCTGCTGCTGTTGACGTGGCTGGCTAAAAAGTTCCTCTTCAAGCCGGTGAAAAAGGTGGTCGACAGCCGCCGCGCCGCGATCGACGAGGATTATGCCCAGGCTCAGGCTGCCCGCGAAGCCGCGGAGGAGGATAAAAACCGTTATGCCGCGGCTATGGCTACCGCGAAGCAGGTCGCCGATCAGATGATCGCCGACGCTGCCCGGACGGCGGAGTTCCGCGGAAACGAAATCGTTGCCGAAGCCCGTGACAAAGCTTCCGATATCCGCCGTCAGGCGGAGGCGGACGCCGAACTTGAAAAGAAAAAGGCCGCGAGCGAGATCCGTCAGGAAATTGCCGACGTTTCCGCTCAGCTGACCGGGAAGCTGCTGGAACGTGAGATCAACGCGGACGATCATCGCGCTCTGATCGACTCTTTCCTGCAGGAGATAGGAAACGACAATGACGCAGACGAGTAAGGAATACGCCGAGGCGTTGTTTGAGCTTGCCCTTGGAGACGGACGGGTCGCGGAGGTTTCAGAAGCGCTGAAGCTTGTGGAAACGTCGCTGGCGGAAACGCCCGGATACAGGGAGATGCTGGCCAGTCCCGCCATCGGGAAGGATGAACGCCTGGCATCGCTGGACGCCGTTTTTGGCGATCAGGTGCCGAAAACCGTGCTGGCGCTGCTTCGGATGATGGTATCGAGGGGGCATATCTCCTCGCTGGACGGAATGTTCCGCGCCTATGAGGAGCTGGCCCGCGAGCAGCGCGGGGAAACGGTCGCGCGGGTGACTTCGGCCGTTGCGCTGACGGAGGACGAGGCGAGCCGCCTGAAGGAAAAACTGGAAAAGAAAACCGGCCGGAAGGTGACGCTGTCCCTTTCCGTGGATCCGTCCCTTCTGGGCGGGATCCGCGTTGAGACAGACGGACGGGTCATCGACGGCACAGTCAGGAATAAGCTGAACCAGATCAAGGAAGTGATGGATTCATGAGCTCCAAAGCCGGAGAAATCAGCAGTATCATCAAAGAACAGATCAAACAGTACGAAACAAAGATCGAAATGAAGGAAAACGGCACGGTCATTACCGTGGGCGACGGAATTGCCACGGTGTACGGGCTGCGTTCCTGCATGGCCAACGAGCTGCTCCGCTTTGAGGACGGGAGCTTCGGCATGGCACAGAACCTGGAGGAAGAGACGGTTTCCGTCGCTATCCTTTCCGAGCGGGATACCGTTCAGGAAGGCTCCGAGGTTTACCGTACGGGCGAGGCGCTGAGCGTGCCCGTGGGCGAAGCGCTGCTGGGCCGCGTCGTGAACGCGCTGGGCGCGCCCATTGACGGAAAAGGCCCCGCGGCGACGTCCGAAACCCGTCCCGTGGAATCTCCCGCCCCCGGGATCATCCAGCGCAAGGGCGTTTCCGTTCCGCTGCAGACGGGCATCAAGGCCATCGACTCCATGATCCCCATCGGCCGGGGCCAGCGTGAGCTGATCATCGGCGACCGGCAGACCGGGAAAACGACGATCGCGGTCGATACGATTATCAATCAGAAGGGCACCGGCGTCATCTGTATCTATGTGGCCATCGGACAGAAGCGCACCAGCGTGGTTCAGATCGCTCAGGAACTGGAAAAAGCCGGCGCCATGTCCTATACGACGATCGTGTCCGCCTCCGCGGCCGAGAGCGCGCCTCTGCAGTATATCGCGCCGTATTCCGGCTGCGCCATGGCAGAATATTTCCGCGCTTTGGGCAAGGATGTCCTGATCGTTTACGACGATCTGAGCAAGCACGCGGTGGCCTACCGTGCGCTGAGCCTGCTGATCCGCCGTCCTCCGGGACGCGAGGCCTATCCGGGCGACGTGTTCTATCTGCATTCCCGTCTGCTGGAGCGGGCTGCCTGCGTGGCGCCTGAATACGGCGGAGGTTCCATTACCGCCCTGCCTATCATCGAGACGCAGGCGGGCGATGTTTCCGCGTATATCCCGACCAACGTCATTTCCATCACCGACGGTCAGATCTTCCTGGAGACCGAACTGTTCCACAGCGGTATCCGTCCCGCCATCAACCCGGGTATTTCCGTATCCCGTGTCGGCGGATCCGCCCAGATCAAGGGCATGAAGAAGGTGGCCGGCGAGCTGAAGCTGCTCTACGCGCAATACCGTGAACTGCAGGCTTTCGCGCAGTTCGGAAGCGATCTGGACGCGGATACCAAAGCGCGTCTGGCGCTGGGCGAGCGTATCGTGGAGGTCCTGAAACAGGGCCGTTCCCATCCCGTCCGTGTGGGCTGCCAGATCGCGGTGGTTTACGCGGTGACCAAGGGCTTCCTGAATGATGTTGAACCCTCGCAGGTCTCTCAGTGGGAAGATGACTTCTTCGCATATCTGCAGAATCAGTATTCCGCGTTCCTCGAAAGAGTCGAGGGCGGCCAGTGGGACGACAGCGATGTCGCAGAGCTGGAGGAAGCGCTGAAGAGTTTTCGGAGGTAAGGCATGGGTGCCGATATCAAATCCCTGAGGAGCCGGATCCGTTCCGTGGATTCCACGCTCCATCTGACCAAGGCCATGGGGCTGGTGGCATCCTCCAAGATCCGCCGGGCGACCCAGAATATGTCCCGTTCCCGGGAATACGCCTCGGCGATGGAGGAAGTGATCTCGACGCTCCGTTCCAGTCCCGAATGCGCCCTTTCACCGTATATGGCGCCGGTCGGGACGGGGACCCGCGTGATCGTGATCGCCGGGGACCGCGGGCTGGCGGGAGGCTATAACGCCAATGTGTTCCGTCTCGCGGCCACCCTGCCGGACGCGGAGTTTATTCCGATCGGAAAGCGCGCGTGCGACCGTTTCGGCAGACCCTTTATCTCCTCCGAGCATTTCACCGGGCAGGACGCGAAGCGGATTGCGGATGAGCAGTGCGCCGATTTTCTGGACGGAAAGTTCGGCCGGCTGGCCATTCTGTATACGAAGTACAGATCTATGATGACCCAGGAAGCCGAGCTGCTGTGGGTGCTCCCGCTGGAAAAATCGGAGAATCAGGGCCAGACTTCGACCGTCTTTGAGCCGGATGAGCTGACGGTGCTGAATTCGGCGGTGCCGACCTGCGTGGCCGGTATGCTCGCGGCCTGCGTGAAGGAAAGCTTCGCCAGCGAGGTCGCGGCCCGCAGGATGGCGATGGATTCCGCCGGCAAGAATGCCCAGACGATGATCGACGGCCTGCAGCTGAAATACAACCGCGCCCGGCAGAACTCCATCACACAGGAGATCACCGAGATCGTGGCCGGCAGCGGCTTATAAACAACACATGAACCCATAAAGGGGGAAAAAACAGTGGATAAACAGTTTACAGGAGTCGTCGCGCAGGTCATGGGACCTGTAGTCGACGTCCGCTTCGGGGAGGATCATCTTCCCGCGATTTACAACGCGCTGACCCTGCCGCTGGGGGAGAAGACCCTGACGGTCGAGGTGGCCCAGCATATCGGCGACGGTACAGTCCGCTGCATTGCCATGGGTTCCACCGACGGACTGCAGCGCGGCGTCACTGTGACCGATACAGGCAAGGGTATTTCCGTTCCTGTCGGACGGGAAACGCTGGGACGGATCTTCAATGTCCTGGGCGATGTTGTGGACGACGGTCCCGCCGTTGAGACGGAGGAGCGTTGGGATATTCACCGTCCGGCGCCGACCTATGAGGAACTGTCCACCTCCACAGAGATCCTGGAGACGGGTATCAAGGTCATCGACCTGATCTGTCCCTATGCCAAGGGCGGCAAGATCGGTATGTTCGGCGGCGCCGGCGTAGGCAAGACCGTTATGATCATGGAACTGATCAACAACATTGCCAAGCAGCACGGCGGTCTGTCCGTGTTCACGGGCGTCGGGGAACGCACCCGCGAGGGCAACGACCTTTATTGTGAAATGAAGGAGAGCGGCGTTCTGGCCAATACGGCGCTGGTCTACGGTCAGATGAACGAGCCGCCGGGAGCCCGTATGCGCGTCGGCCTGGCGGGACTGACCATGGCGGAATACTTCCGCGATCAGGAAAATCAGGACGTTCTGCTGTTCATTGATAATATCTTCCGCTTCACGCAGGCCGGTTCCGAGGTTTCCGCGCTGCTGGGCCGCGTGCCTTCCGCCGTTGGCTATCAGCCGACGCTGGCGACAGAAATGGGTACCCTGCAGGAACGGATCACATCCACCCACAAGGGTTCCATCACTTCCGTCCAGGCGGTCTATGTCCCTGCGGACGACCTGACCGACCCGGCTCCCGCGACAACCTTCGCGCATCTGGACGCGACGACGGTGCTTTCCCGCTCCATCGCCTCCCAGGGTATCTATCCCGCGGTGGATCCGCTGGATTCCACGAGCCGGATCCTGTCCGCCGATGTGCTGGGAGAAGAACACTACCGCATCGCGCGGGAAGTGCAGCGGATCCTGCAGCGTTACAATGAGCTGATGGATATCATCGCGATCATGGGTATGGACGAACTGGCGGAGGAAGACAAGCTGCTGGTGAACCGTGCCCGTAAGATCCAGCGGTTCCTGTCCCAGCCGCTGTTCGTTTCCGAAAAATTCACCGGTATTCCCGGCGTGTATGTTCCCGTCAGCGAAACGCTTCGCGGCTTCCGTGAGATCATTGAGGGCAAGCATGACGATCTGCCCGAAAGCGCGTTCCTGTATGTGGGTACCATTGATGAAGCGGTCGAGAAGGCCAGAAAAGGCGGCATGGCATGAGAACATTCCCGCTGATCATTTCTTCTCCGGACGGCGATCTGTTCCGCGGTGACGCGACCAAGCTGATCCTGCGGGGCACGGAGGGCGATCTGGCTGTTCTGGCCGGACATATCCCCTTTGTGACCGGCGTTGTCCGGGGCCGCTGCGTGGTGGAGACCGGGGAGGATGTCCGCCGGGAGGGGACTGTCGCGGAAGGATTGCTGACGGTGGATAAGGAGCGGGTCACCGTTCTGACATCTTCGCTTGAATGGGATAAGGAATAATCATTTTCGGGGAACGGTATTTCCGTTCCCCGTTTTTCAGAAAACGGATCGGGGGGACGGACGTATGGATCAACTGGAGCGGTTCCTTACTTTTGCGGAGCAGGCTCCGACGGCTTTTCACGCCGTGGAGGGATTCCGGGAAATGCTGCTGAAAAGCGGGTATCGGGAATTGAAGGAAACAGATCCCTGGCTGGTGGATGCCGGCGGGAAATATTTCGTGACCCGGAACGGATCGGCGATCATTGCCTTTGCCGTGCCGGACAGCGGATTTGCGTCCTTCCGGATCGCCGCGGCCCACGGGGATTCCCCGACATTCAAACTGAAACCGGTGTTTGAGGATCCCGCGGACGGCGGATCCTATGTCCGTCTCAACGTGGAAAAATACGGCGGGATGATCATGTCCTCCTGGTTCGACCGGCCGCTGGGAATAGCCGGACGCGTCGCGGTCCGGGCCGGGGAACGGGTGGAGACCAGACTCGTGGATCTGGGACGGGACGCCGTGATGATCCCGAACATGCCGATCCATTTTAACCGCGATATCAACAACGGCTATAAATATGATCCCCAGACGGATATGCTTCCCCTGTACGGACAGAACGGGAGCAACGGAAAACTGACGGCGGAGATCGCCGCCTCGGCCGGCGTGGAGGAAGGGGATATTCTGGCTCATGATCTGTTTCTGTACAACCGCCAGTCCGGAAGCGTCTGGGGCAGCGGCGACGCGTTTTTCTCCTGCGGACGGATCGACGATCTGGAGTGCGCCTGGGCTGCAATGACCGCGCTGACAGAGTCTGAGGTCCGGGAAACCGTAGCGGTCTGCGCCGTGATGGATAATGAGGAGGTCGGCTCCGGGACAAAACAGGGCGCAGACTCCGACTTCCTGTACAATACCCTGACGAGACTCGGCTTCGCCCTCGGGGCTTCCGACGGGGAGATCCGCGCGGCGATGGCGGGCAGTTTCATGGTTTCCGCCGACAACGCCCACGCGGTGCATCCGAACCACCCGGAGAAATATGACAGACAGAACCGGACGTATATGAATAAAGGCATTGTCATCAAGCACAACGCCAATCAGAAATACACAACGGACGCGGTCTCCTGCGCGCGGTTCACGATGATCTGTGAGGACGCCGGGGTACCGGTGCAGCAGTTTGCCAACCGGTCGGATATGCCCGGCGGTTCCACGCTGGGCAATATCGCCAACAGCCATATCTCCATGGATACCGTGGACATCGGACTGGCGCAGCTGGCGATGCATTCCGCATATGAAACGGCCGGAACGAAGGACCTGGAGTATCTGATCCGGGCGCTGAAGGAGATGTGGAGCCGTGAGTAAGGATTCAAAGTCAAAGATCTGCGAGGCATGCGGCGCCCCGATCCCCGACAGCGGCCGCAAATACTGCGAGTACTGCGGAACACGAACGGACGGGACTGAACCGGAAAACAAACCGGTTCAGGCACCCCGTGATCCGCTGGAGCCGCCCCGGCCTGCCGCGGATCCGGTGAAGCCCAAAAACAACGGCGAGGAGTCAAAGCGTCTGGCGATCTGGCTTGCTGCTGTGGTATTGATTTTGTTGATTTATATATTGAAACATTGATACATTTTTACGCAAAGCTTTTTCAGACAAACCCAAAGGGATGCGTTTATTTAAGTCCGAACTCTTCAGGCATAAAGCGGGGGCAGGTATTATCCAGCGAACAGATGACTGAGGCGGCAAGGCGGGTACCGATGGCGCAGGCTTCGGGCATCGTCTTCCCATAGGTCAGCCCGGCAGCGACGCCGGCGAAGAATGCGTCTCCGGCGCCGGTGGTATCCTCCACGCGGACGCTCAGGGCGGGGCAGACACCGTAATCGCCGTCCGACGTGGCCCAGACCGCGCCGCGCCCGCCGAGTGTGACGACCATGGCGCGCATGCCTGCGCTGACTACCTTTTGCGCCAGAATTCCGGACAGCTCCTCCGGCTCCGGACCGGCGTAGCTTTCGGCGAAGAGGATCTCCGCTTCCTGCAGGTTGCATACGAAGCAATCGACCTCGCGGAAGAAATCCCGACGGTCCATGGCGATGTTCATATTGGATACCGCGGCGTAAACGCGCTTGCGGTATTTCCGGGCCAGAGCGAATACCTGCTTGACGATTTCCTTGTCCATATCGATCTCCAACAGGACACTGTCGGCGGCGGAAAAGATCTCATCCCCGGAATCCCGCAGCACATCCAGCAGCGCGCTCAGATCCGGGCGCTTGGAAATGGCGGCGCAGATATCGTTGCCGTTATCGAAGACGGCCAGCCAGGTCCCCAGCCCGTCGGGAACGCGGCGGATGTAGCGCGTGTCGACCTTGTGCTTCTCCAGTTTGGCAATCACGTCCGCACCGGTACCGCTTTCGTCGACCACGGACAGAAAGACCGGCTGGAGCTCCAGATTGCCAAGATCCTCGGCGATATTGCGGCTCACGCCGCCGTGGACATATTCCACGCGGCCCGCGTTGCGCCCGCCGGGAATATAGGTTCCGGAAGGGTAGCCCTTGATGTCCACAAAAACCGCGCCCAGTACGACCATGCTCATGACGGATGCCTCCCTGCCGGTTCAGTTTACCACATCGGGTTTATAGATGATATCGTCCCGAAGACGGTACAGGGTGGCGCCACGCTTTTTGTGGCAGAAGGCTTCGGCCCACCAGCTTACGCTTTTGACCTCGTCAAACTGAACAAGGCCGTAGCGGATACCGTTGATCTTTCCGCCACGCATATTGCTGTCCATCCAGTGAATCTCGTCGGTTTCTGCGTCCCACCCCAGCATGATTGCGCTGTGGGCGCCGACGCCGTAATCGTAGTCCGCGGACATCTGGAAATAGTCCCCGCGCTGCGCCTGACGCATGAAATCCTCGGCCAGGGCGAGGTTTTCATCGTAGCTCAGATCGGCGTTGTAGATGAATTGAGCGGCTACCTCAAAGGGATTGCCTTTTTCGGCGGGAATATCCTCCCACAGGAAGCCATAGGCGTAGGGCTTACATTGCTTGGCCGGGAGATTGTTGGGGATCACCAGCTCCACGTCCGGATATTCCGCTATGCGGAAATCGTCCCGGTTCTGGCGGAACAGATAGACCGTAAAGTTTTTACACACATAGATATCGGAGGAGTAATGTGCGCGCTGGCGTTTTCCGTTGGCCTTTTCGTACAGATCCCGCCCCAGTGTAACGATCCGGTTGATGAAATCCTCACGGGCGGAAGAGAGTGTTGTGGCTTCGGGCGTTTCGGTGGGAACTAAGGCAATCTCGTTGCCGTCATCGTCCAGAAGGACATCCTCAACGATTTCATCAATTGCAACATCCTCTTCCGCCAGAGCACAGGAAAGGAACAGAAGCAGGCACAGCAGAAGAGAAAGGATGCGTTTCATGTCACAGAACTCCCATCGTGATTGAATCTTCATCAGTATATCACATTTTTCCGGAATCGGGTACTTTGAACCGTGGGAGGAGAAAAATGTTTTTTTGCTGTTTTTTTACTCTCCAAACGTTCGTAATTTTGACAGTTTGGTAAGAATTTGATAACATAAGAGCAATCTCGATGCAACGAGACGATTAAACTTAAGGAGGACACCCCATGAAAAAGCTTCTAAGTATCCTGATGGCTCTGGCACTGGTTCTGTCTATGGTCAGCTTTGCTGCCGCCGACGGTTACAAGGTTGCCATCCTCACCGGCACCACCAGCCAGGGCGACGAAGAATACGCCGCCGCCGAAAACCTCAAGGAACAGTACCCTGATGTCGTGATCCACGACACCTATCCGGACAACTTCTCTTCCGAAGTTGAAACCACTATTTCCAAGCTGCTCGCTTTCGCGAACGATCCCGAAGTGAAGGCCATCATCTTCGTTCAGGGCGTTCAGGGCGCGACTTCCGCTTTCAACCAGATCAAGAACGACCTCGGACGTGACGACATCCTGCTGGTCTGCGGCGTGCCCGCCGAGGATCCCGGCGATATCTCCGCCGCCGCGGATATCTGCCTGGCCAACGACGAAAT
>CALCUD010000143.1 GCA_937906775.1 uncultured Clostridia bacterium | reverse complement strand
CGCCAACGCTGAGCTGGGCAACGGCCTTGCCTCCAAGCGCATTAACAATGGCATGTACAGCACCAACATGGTCGGCCATGCCGGCGCCACCCTGCCTCTGGATGTCAGCTACGATTCCATCGAAAAGTTCGTCATCGGCAAGACCGTGATGGAACTGGCCGATGCCATCGCTCCCTTCACCGAAGAAACCAAGGCTGACGCCATCGCCATGGTGGACGCTGTTTCCAGCTGCACGCTGGCCGACACTTACGGCTACCTGTCCGGACTGCTGGACGCCGCCAAGAAGGTCACCGGCTGCTACACCCTGTACAACGTGACCGGCGAGACCCTGAAGGAGATCACCCTGACCAATAACACCACCGGCGAAGTGAAGACCGTGGCGACCGATGTGGCTGCCGACGCTGTCGTTCCCGCCATGTTCACCGCCCCTGCCGGCACCGTTCTGACCCTGTCCTTCACCACCGAAGGCGGATACACCGGCACCTTTGATAAGCTGCACATTGAAACCGCTCCGATCAGCCTGCTGGCTGAAAGCGCTGTGGATGCCGAAACTCATCCGACCATGATCAGCTTCTCCGCTCCCGAAGCGAAGTAATCGGTTCTGACAGTCTCCCCCGGGTCCGATGATCCTTCATCCGGTCCGGGGGAGTTTTTTTATCGGGTTTGACGTGCTTTCAGATCCCGTGATAAAATACGGAAGGAACGAAATCCATGAAGGTGACGAGGGTTGAATAAAAAAACAAAGAGGCTGTCCCTCTCGGCCATGCTGCTTGCCGTTATGCTGATCCTGGGATATGTGGAAAGTCTTTTACCCGCGTTTTCGGTTCCTGGGATCAAAATCGGGCTCAGCAACAGTGTTCTTCTGTTCGCGGTATATATGCTGGATATTCCGACGGCTTTCTGTCTGACGGTTTTGAAAGTAGTCCTCAGCGGGATCCTGTTCAGCGGTGTGACCGCGATGATGTACGGCCTTGCCGGCGGATTGCTCAGCATGATCCTGATGACCCTGCTGAGCCGGAACAGGGGCCTCAGCCCCGTCGTCGTTTCCATGGCCGGCGGCGTGGCGCACAATATCGGCCAGGTCGCCCTGGCGATCCTGATCCTGAATACAAGTCAGCTGTTCTACTATATGGCGGTCCTGATCGTTGTCGGCGCGGTTTGCGGCGTCCTCACAGGACTCTGCGCGACGCAGGTGATGAAACATCTGAAGAATATTCTCTGACTGTCCGGAGACGCGAAACGGGCCCGGCCGCGGAAGGGATCATGCCGCCAGCGCGGTCATGCCCAGGCAGATCAGCGCGGTCCCGACCAGCATGGCAATCACGGAAACGATCCATTTGCCGCCCCGGTTGAATCCGTAAAAATCCTCCCATTCTTTCCGGAGGACGACCTTGATAAAGTACAGCGTTCCGTACAGGACCGTCGGAAGCATGCCCAGGAGGCCTTCCGGCCCGGACCAGCTTTCCTCCAGCAGGCAGCAGGACGCGACCGCCAGCACCGGCCCGATCAGATGCAGATACATTCCTTCTCCGCCGAGCATTTTCCCGTACCCGTTGACCGGACCGAGAAACAGCAGGACCGTCAGCAGCGTCACGCAGACGGACGCCGCCGAAACATACTTGATGAGCGTCACGGCGTGAGGGATATCCGCGCCGCCGCCGAAGGCTCCGGTCAGGCTGAACGGAAGCACCGCAACGCAGCCCGCCATGGCAAAAAGGTTCGACAGCGTCGTGAAATATCGGAAGAATCCCGGCTCCTTTTCGCGCAAATGGCGGATCAGCAGGATCCCCATCCAACCCGTCACGGTCCCGTTGCAGATTGCGTCCAGAATCCATCTGAACTGTTCATTCATCACGCTGTTCTCCTTCGCTTGTACATTTTCCGGAAATAAAGTATGCTTGTACCGATCACTCGAATTAGGAAGCGAATCCATGTTGCACTCTCAGAAGCTGAAATCCCTGCTGCCCGTCCTGAAACTCCGGAACTGTACCGTCATCGCCGTCGGAAACATCATCCTTGCCTTTGGTCTGTATCAGATCCACGCTCAGACTCACGTCACCGAAGGCGGCGTTCTGGGCGCGACCCTGTTGCTGAAGCACTGGTTTGACATCTCTCCCGCGTACAGCGGATTCGTCCTGGACCTGATCTGTTACGCCATCGGGCTGAAGGTCCTCGGAAAAGAATTTCTGGGCTATTCCGTCGTTGCCAGCGCGATCTTTTCGCTGACATACCGGATCTGCGAGCTGTTCCCGCCGCTCTGGCCGGAGCTGTATCAGGCTCCCGCCGCCGCAGCCGTGCTGGGCGCGCTGTTTGTGGGCGTCGGCGTCGGAATCAGCGTCCGGGCCGGAGGCGCCACCGGCGGCGACGACGCGCTGGCCATGTCGCTGGCCAGGATCACGAAAAAAGAGATCCAGTGGATGTATCTGATCACCGACCTGATCGTCCTGTTGCTGTCGCTCACGTATATCGCTCCGGGCAGAATGGTCTGGTCTCTGGTCACAGTCATCCTCTCCGGTCAGATCATCGGATGGGTTCAGAAGATCCCGGCCGTCCGGCGGACGGTTCCCCCGAAGGCGGACGTCATCTGAGCGCGGCCGCGAACCGCGTCAGCGTTTCGTTGGCGGGCTTGCCGTACGTGCAGTAGCCATTATTGTCCGGGGCATAGGCGCCGGCATACAGCCGGGTCGCCGGCCAGTCCCACCAGCCGGTTCCCCGGACGAAGGGATGCCGGATCAGCGCGTCCGTAAACGCCCGATACCACGCGTCCTGCGCGGCCGCGTCCGTTTCTCCGCCGAAGGTCCAGTCATTCGGCCGGTGCTCGCTCCCCCGGCGGGAGGGGCATCCGCATTCCATAAACATAAAGGGGCGCTGCGCGTTTTCGGCCGTCTGCCGGATCCGCGCGAAATTGGATTCCAGCTCCCCGATGGGATAATAGCCGGAGGAAGAGATTACGTCCACCGCGTCCCACCAGGTCACCCGGTCCTCCTGATATTTGTCGCAGTTGTAGCTGATCAGGCCGTCATAGCGTTCTCTGACCTGTCGGATCAGATCGCGCCATTCGGCGTCCCGCCTGTCGGCGCTGACCATTTCACATCCGATGCAGAGCATATCGGCCCTGTTTTCGCGCGCCATGTCAGCCGTCAGGCATACATGCCGGTTCCAGGAAGAGAACCAGTCCGCCCAGCACGGCTCCGTCGGAACAGGATTGTCCATGAAGTTGATATAAGCCCGCCAGGCGCCGTCCCGGCAGTTCACCATGGCCTTCAGGATGACCTTCAGCCCCAGCTCCCGCGCGCAGGCGCACACCCGGGCCACATCCTCCGGCGACATCACGTCCGGCGTATCCGAGTCCATCACAGTGGACCACGGATGGTCCTGCCAGGCGCAGACAGGCAGGATCACCGTATTGCATCCCGTGGTCCGCGCCATTTCCTCCAGCGACCAGCGCCAGCCCTGCCCGTTCGTGAATCCGCGCTTCTCGCAGAAGGCAAAGGTATATGCGTTCCAGAATCCTTCCAGTTTCTTCATGACGCTTTCCTCCGTTGCTGAACAGAACCGATATCCGGTATGGGCATATGATATCTGAATTTATCCCGTCCAGATAGATTTAACTTCACAGAAACGCGCCGCTCCGGATCTTCCGGGAAACGGACGGATCCGCAGGCGGCGTGTTCTCCGCGCGGCCGTATTGAAATCAGCCTGTACCTATATTATAATACCGGCAAACGCAAGTTACAATCAGAACTTCCCGGAAGCCGGAACCGTACCGGCCGTCAGAAAAGGAGGAGATCCGTATGCATCTGCAGGCAGGCGAATATACTGTTTCTTTCGCGGACGGAGGGATCGAAGTATCCAGAGCGGGCCGCGTGCTGTACTTCAACCGCCGCCCCGTCTATGTCTCCGTCAAGGATTACGGCGCCGTTGTCCGCTTCCGCGACATTCCCTACGGAACGATCGTCGAAACGGAAGATGGCGTCGCGGCGATGACCCGGTATACGACGGAAAACGGGTCCGTGCTCCTGTTCCGGGATCTCTGGTCCGTAACAGGTCCGGATCTGAAAGTGTCCCGGAATGTGACGGTGGAAAAGGCGGATGAGCGGGATCTCGGATTCGCGACAAAGGTCAGCCTGATTCAGGCCGGTCCCTGCGAGCCGGCGGATTTCGATTATTTCTATCCCGGGCAGTGGTACCGCCTGAACGAGTATGCCGGACCCTATGCCATGGGGAAGGACCTTTCCCTTCAGTATATCCGCCGCAAGGAAACCTACGCCGGGCTTCCGCTGTTCTCCATGATGAAACGGGAAACGGGGGAAACCGTCACGTTCTCCCGCTGGGCCGCCGACGCGACGCTCCCCTCCCTCGACCGGACCGCGACGGAGAACTACGCCTATGTGGATCCGAAGATGACGGTCGGCTCCTTCGGCATCAGCGATCCGAAGCCGGAAGCCCAGGTATATACCTATTACGGTCACCGGATGACGGTTCCGCTGCCGGATACAGTTTGCGACGGGCTCTCCGTCGATTATGTCTATCCTGCCGAAAACGGCCAGCAGCCGGCCGGAAAGCACGGCCCCTGGACCGTGGAGCAGCCGCTGTCGAACATCACCTGGGTCCACCCCGTGCGGGAGGGATTTGCCCAGCGCTATGCCGTCGCGATCAACTTCGGGCAGTATCCGGACTATGCCGCGATGCTCCGGGATACCTGGCGCCATGTCTATGACCGGCTGAAGGACCGCCTGTTTGACGTGGACAACGGCCTGCTGTACGTGAATATGATGAAGTTCCTCAAAGCCGTCACAAAGCAGTTCGGCGAGGTCTGGGGAACGCCGTTCGTCGCGCAGCTCCCGGATTTTGATCCCAACAGTTTCTCCGCCGAGATCGGCTTTGTCGGCCAGCAGACAGGCATCGGCTATCAGCTTCTCCGCTACGGAACGCTGTTCGGCGATCCGGAGGCGCGCGAAAAGGGGCTGGGCATCCTGAACGGATGGGTCAACACCACCATGACCGGAACCGGCTGTCCCCGCGTCTGGACGCACCTTTCCGCCCATCAGCACGAGCCGCAGCCCTTCTGGATCCGGGAGCTGGGCGACGGTCTGGAGGGCATTCTGGACGCCTGGCGGTTTGAAAGGCTGCAGGGCCGGGATCATCCGGACTGGCTGGCTTACTGCGTCAGCGCGGCGGACTGGCTTCTCGCCCGGATGAATGAGGACGGAAGCCTGTACCGCGCCTATGATTATGACAATACTCCCTGCCTTGATTCAAAGGCCAGCACTCCCTGCGTCGTCCGCTTCCTGCTCTGGCTGTACAAAGCCACGGAGCGCGGGGAATACCTGAGCGCGGCCGTTCGGGCCGGGGAATGGACCTGGATCCACCTGTACAAGGGCTTCGAATACCGCGGCGGCACCTGCGACCAGTCGGACGTCATGGATAAGGAGTCCGGCCTGTACGCGATGTTTGCCTTCAACGCGCTGTATGAATGCACCGGGGAGGCCCGCTGGCTTGAAGCGGCCTGCGGCGCCGCGGACTATACCGAGACCTTCACTTTCGTCTGGAACTTCCCGGTCCGGATGCCGTATCCGAATCATCCCTTTGTCCGGAATCACATCACCGGCCAGAGCAATGTCACCGTCGGCTTCGGCGGCGGGGACGTATACATGGCCGCCACCGGCTACGAGTATTACCGCCTGTATCTGCTCACCGGGGATCCGCATTACGCCGATATCGCGGAGTTTGTGCATCTCAACAGCAAGCAGGCCAACGATATTGACGGGAGCTGCGGCTACCGCTATATCGGCCTGGTCAATGAGGGCGGCAGTTTCAGCGAGCAGGAATACCGTGGCCGTTATCACTGGCTTCCCTGGTGCACCTTCGTGGAGGTCGATCCCTCCGCCCGTTTCTTCGACGCCTTCGGATGCTATGATGTGTCGGATCTGCGCGGGATCCCCGCCGAAGCGCAGCGGAAAGCGCTGAACCGGCTGTGGGAGGAATGGGAAAAAGCCGGAAAATAAACAAAAAAAGAGGCTCATCACGGAAAGTTAGGCTAAGAATCAATGACCGGGCGGAAAGGGAGACAGCGGAGAGCACCGGCAGGCAGGAACGCGGCCGGGCTCTTCCGGATCATGGGATCACGGAATGGAGATCAGTCTTGTCAAGCTGTCCAGCCAGGTCAGGCCGCTTCTCCGGTGGACCAGCAGGCTGTTGACCGTCATGGAATTCACACTCAGTACCGTGCCGGTTTCCATCGTCTCTGTGGCAAAACTGCCCACGGAGCTGATCACATACGGTATATTGTCCCGCATTCCCAGCCAGATCATGATATGGCCCGGGAAATATACAAGGCTTCCCGGGGTCAGACCGGCCAGTGCGGTCATTTTTTCTTCCGTGGCAGTATTTTCCACATCGATGATCGTTGCCAGGGTTGTGCGGGACTGCGGACCTGCCGTGCGGTCCATTTCGATGCCGAAGCACAACCAGATCTCGCGGACAACGCCTGAGCAGTCATTGGAAAGATCCAGTCCCGCCCAGCCATACCGGTCCCCCAGCAGTTTGAAAGCCTGTGTCAGCACATTACGGGAAGTATAGTCAAGATAGCCGATATGTACGTCCGTACTCATCGGGACAAGGGCAACCCGGTCCTCGATCATCCCGTCCCCGCCACGGACAGGCAGCTTCACGGCATAGCTGTTGAAAGTCGCCCTGCCGGAAACCGATTCCGGCGTTTCCTCCACCGTCAGCAAGGGCATTCTGGTGCCCATGGGCAGCACGAGACCGGACAGCTCTTCATTACCTCTGTCCACGTTCAGCCTCAGCTCACGACCTGTAACCAGCAGGAAATCCTCTTCCTCCTGACGGGCAAGCCAGTCTCCTCTGGAAGGGCACAGCGCGATCTTATCCTTTTCCACCCATCCGCCGAAACCGTAGAACCAGACGAAATACCATTCCGCGTCCTTGCTTTCGTGTACGACCATCACCGGCAGAAAAGGCATGCATTCACTTTGAACCAGCTTATCATAAAACAGATCGGTTTCCGATTCACCGGCAAAATCATTCGTGGGAAGAGCGCGCAGGCTGGCTCTGGCTACCGAATAACCGTACCGGATGCTCAGAGCATCGGGGACTCCGTCCGCATTGGCGTTGTCCAGCAACGCATCCAGATATGCCTGCGTGACCGGTGCACCGTTCTGAAAGCATTCCTCGGCTTTTTTTGTTCCCAACGCCAGGATATCGTCCCGCAGCTGGCCCGCGTTCAGTTCATCCGCCCTTTGCAACAAACGGGAAGTATCATTCTCGGGCAGGTTGGCGATCTGTTCCCGCGTAAGCAGCAGTCGGTCTCCTTCATCGCCAGCCCAGTAATCCGCGCACAACATATCCGGTGTTACATGATCCGCAAGACGCACATAGTCCGACATTTCCGCCTCCGCAAAAAACATTACTGTCATAAGCAGCACCGTTAACCAGATGAATATGTTTTTCCTGAATCCCATATTGCTTCCCCCTGTACAATTGATTGGACCGCTTTCGGGAATGTCCGGATCGTTATCCGGGATCTTTACGCGGTTTTTTTGTTTTCCAGCAGCCCAGCGTTTTTCCGTTCCGATCGCGGCACTGAAGGGCATCCAGACGGCGAAAGCTCTTTTTGAACAGAGCCAGACGGTTGTCATGGACAAAATAGAAGATAATGCTCTTCTCGAAAAAAGACTGGAAAAGCATATCGAGAATGACCGCCGTCACCATGGCGGTGACAGAAGCGGCGGCACCGAACCATCCGTTATGTTTGCCAAATACCATGAACATGAATATGGCCAGTCCCACCAGCGCGAAGAGAAACCATACCGCGTGATCGGTCCGGTTCTCTTCGTCTTTTCTGTAATATCTGTTCTCCAGGCCGGTTTTGTAAGCGTGAAGCAGCTGTACCGGCGCATAATCCTGATAATCATCGACGGTGATGGCATAGACAACATCAAATTCTTCCGGCACGATGCACATATTGCGCGACATCCGCTCAATCGTTTCCGCGGAAATCACGGGACGGACCGGGGTACTTTGCTGTTTGTCCAGGATCTCTTCCGCCTTGTCAAAGTAAAGATGCAAGGTAGCTACGCCTTTTTCCGTATCAAAATCGCAGATATCACTGATGTTTTCCATCCGTCGGAGGGTCCGTTTGCTGATCTCCATTATCCGACTTCCCCCTTTTCCGACACGTTTCCACCGTTTGTTTCTGCATATAACGTAAACAGATCACATTGATCAGGATCAGGATCATCGCAAAACAATTCAGATAAAAGGATATCGTCCGGATCTCTCCGCCGATCATGCTTTCGATCATGTTGATGACCGCGTACCCCAGCAGGATCAGGGACAGGGGCATGACCCATTTTTTCAGGGGACCTTTCCCGCGGAAAAAGGAAACATTGGCAATGGCCAGTAATACGACAGTGATCACGCCGAAAAGCAGCCTTGCGATCGTCCAGCCGTCCATGCCCGCGATCTGTTGCCCGAACTCCCCGATTTCAACAGCGGTCACCGCGAACAGAACGGGATAGGAAAACAGAATAAAGTGACGGGCAAAAAGTTCCCGTTTTTCTACACGGACCCAATTGCGATACAGCTTGTCACGGTCCGTTGCCGAAAGGATCCCGCCGGCATCATCCACGAAACGGATCCCCTGGAAACGACCGAGATCGTGATGAAAAACGGTGGCGTCATTTTCATATGTCAGGAACAGAATGGCCGCGCCCTCCCAGAAAAAGATCCAGGTGACCAGGTCAAACAAGGATGTAATGATATCCGTGCTGATAGCGTCCTTCGGCCCATACCACTTATAATGCAGTCCGATAAACTCGATGATCATGGACAAGGCACCGATGACGATAAACAGGACAGACAGCGCGATATCCTTTTTACGGTTCTCATCATAGTAATAATAGGTGTTTTCAATCGTCACCTGTATTGCTTTCAAAAGCTGATGAGGATCATATGCGCCGTAATCGTTCACGGTCAGGCTGAAATCAACTGTGAATTCCTTCGGGATATCCTTCACGATATCCAGCAGATAATCGATCGCGTCATCGGAGATCACCGGCTTACCGGGGCGGCTGAGATGTTCATCGAGCAAGTCATCCGGTGTTTCATAATAAAGCGGGACAGTTGCAATCCCCTTTTCCAGATCAAAATGAACATGGGATTCCATATTCCTGATCCGTCTTGCAACCCGTTTACTGAGTTCCATAAATCCCCCTGCCTTGTGTTTCTCATCCGTTCCGGAAGTAGTCCCGGGCTTTTCTCCGGGCCGTCACTGATCCGGATTTACCCGTGATATACCTGTTTGCCTTCAAACCAGGTCTCCAGCAGTTTGATGCGGCAGATCTGCCTCGGTTCAACCTCGAACGGGCTGGCATCCGCGATCAGGAAATCCGCGAATTTCCCGACCTCAATGCTTCCGCGCTCGTGCTCAAGCTCGACCATCCAGGCGCCGTTGATCGTAAGCATTTCAAGGCCTTCCTGAACGGAAACATGCTGCTCGCGTTTGGCGACCGGATTCTGATCGATCCTGTAATCGTTTCCCGTTACAAGGACACCCAGATATTCAAATACCGCCTGGGCATCATACGCTGTTCCGCACGGACGGTCTGTGGAGGTTGCCGCCCGGATCCCGTGCTGCGGGAACTGTTCGACCGGATACTCGGCACGCAGCCGCTCTGCTCCGACCTTTCCCTCCAGGGGATTCACATCACCGGCCTCAAGACCGGCAGACCAGTTGCCCGCAAACGCGACACCGATCCCGTGCTCATAAATGCGCGGATAATCCTCATCCCGGACCAGCGCGGCATGACCAAGGCTGTTTCTGTATATCCTTCCGTTGATCTTCCCGGATTCTATGTAAGCATTGATCGCTTCATGCGACGCGGCATCCCCGTACACATGGGTATGGACAAGCATCCCGGCGGCATTTGCCTTGGTCACGATGTCATTCATGATTTCCTGTTCCCAGATGCGCGTTCCGTAACTGCCATCCGAATACGGTTCCGAAACATACCCGGTCCCGCTCTCCACCACGCCGTCCGCGAACAGCTTCACAAAGATCGGATAATAATGGTCTGTGCGGTATTTGTTTTTCAGTACGGCCGCTTTCAGAATGCCCTCATTCCGGTCTTCAAAGGATTCAATGCAGTAGGCGGAGGCAAAAAGACAGGTCGCGTCCCCGTCCTTGTCCACAGAGGAGATCGCCCGGTACATTGCATCCGTCCCGTCCAGGTTTGACCACGCGTCGTAGTGAGCGACATAGCCCATGGAATTCAGGAAACCCGCCGTATTCCTGACAGCCTGCTTATAGAGCGTATCATCCAGGAAAGCTCCGAACACGCGGTTACGGACATAGGCACAGGCTTCGTCTCTGACCGTACCGACTGCAACACCGTTTTCATCACGGTGGATGGTCTCGACAGGTACAGATGTATTCAGCACGCCCGCTTCCTCAAGGCACTTCGTATTGCACCATCCGCCATGCAGGGAAGCCTCGGAAATAAAGACCGGGATATCCGGAAACGCCTCATCCAGGATCTGCCTTGTCAGCTTTATCCCGCCGATGATCAGCTCCGAAGCGTACGGATAAGCATAGATGCCTTTCTCATCGGGATGGGCTTTTCTCCAGTTTTTCAGATCCTCAATGTAATCCTCCGGCATCTTCAATGCCCGGCCGTCCGGGGTGTCCTTCATCGGATCGAGATAGCAGCCGAGTTTGAAAGCGCCTTCGGAAATATAATGCCCGTGCGCTTCGATCCCTCCCGGCATGGCAAACGCCGCGTGGATGACCTTCGTCCCGCTGCCTTCGTATTCTTTCGCGCCATCAGCACTTCCGACATAGACAAATCTGCCGTTTTTCACCGCGAAAGCCTGGGCGGTGTTGTGATCCGCGTCGGAGGTATATATTTTTCCGTAAACAACTATATCCGCGTTCATAAACACATCTCCCCGCATGAAGTTTATTCCTGTCAGGCAAAAATCAGATCTTTTTTCCTTCAAAATAGACACATTCCGTGTCGAGATCCCAGATCTCTTCCGGCTTCATGGCGAAAATATCATCCTTCAGCACGACCAGGTTCGCGTCCTTGCCGGCCTCAATGGAACCGAGGCGATGGTTCAGACGCATACGGATCGAATTGGTCACCGTATAGCCGTGGATCATCTGCTCCAGTGTGAGCCGGGCACTCTTCGGAGGACGGCCGCCGTCCTCGTAATAAAGATCATGATCCACTTCATCCGTATCTCCCGGGAAAAGCCGCGTCATGCCGACCTGGATCCCCGTGAAAGGATTAAGAAGATACTTCTCGGTCGCCTCGATGACATCGCTGGAAAAACCGACATGTTCGCCATCCGCGATGATCTGCGTATAGTCGTGCAGTCTTCTCCAACGTTCCAGACCAAGCTGCTCCATGTGCGTGGCAGAGCCCATTCCGCTCCAGATCGGCGTGGTATCCATGAACATGCCCAGCTGGTGGATCCGGTGGATCTCGTCCGGATGGATGATCTCGCAATGCGCGGGTGTCACATGGATGCACCAGTCATCCCCGCAGATCTTCTGTGCCGCTTCGCAGGCGTCGCAGATCACGCGCAGGCTTCCGTCGCATACGCAGTGAATATGCAGATCGAGCCGCTCCCTGTTGAGGCGGACCATCAGCTTCGTCATTTCTTCCTCATTGCAATGGCAGCCGGTACCGCAGTTCTTCCCTTCGGGGTCGCTGCTGAACGGCTCCACCGTCAGAACATCGCCGAACTCAATGGAACCGTCCATAAAATACTTGACGATATTGCAGCGGATATGATCGGTCGTATATTTCTTCTGCCAGTCCCGGATCGTCGCGATGGTTTCTTCGATTGCTTCGTCATTCATGGCGGGAAGGACTCGGGTAGCCTCATAGTGCATGTTCAGCTCGCCCTTCATATCCTTCTCATAAAGATATTTCAGGTCGCCCGCCGAATCTGTCGCACCGTCCATACAGACTGAGACTCCGTAATGCCGGAAGGTGTCAAAGAAGGGGCCTGCCAGTTCGTCGGTCATTCCATCCGGGTAAGCGAACCCGGATCTTTCATAGATCCCTTTATCATACGGAAGCATCGCCTGCTGCGCCCAGCCGGTATAGTTACCGTCCGCGTCCTTCGCGAAGAACGGTTCCGCTATGGGACTGCCGTTGTGCGGAATGCCGTTTTCGTCCTTCAGCATCTCCAGTGCCACATCATTATACAGGCATCCGTGTCCGCTGTTGTCTTCAATGCGGGCGGGACGGTCTGAAATGATCTCGTTCAGACGTTTGTTGTTCGGTCCCTCCGGGCCGAACCATTCATTCAGATAGCGTGTATAGACGAAATAAGGACATTTCTCCTTCGGATACAGCATCGCGAATTTCCGGATGTCTTCATACATTTCGTCTTCATTTTGCGTCTCCGCGCCATGGAGGACCCAGGCAGTCTTCGACATCATAGCCGGATGCGTATGCCCTTCGATCAGTCCCGGAAGCACAGTCTTTCCACCAAGGTCCACGGTGTCAAATTCCCTGCCCCAATGGAACAGGGCATAAGTACGTACCTCTTTGGTAGTGCCGACATGCGCAAAATGCTTCCCGTCAATGGCGACCGCTTCCGCCCACGGATTGCGCCTGTCCTCTGTGTAGATCTTCCCGTTTACAAGGATCTTTCTGTCCATCTTTTTCACCTCAGCCATCATTTTTCAGCAATCTTCAGTTCATTCTGACGCCTTTATAGTACACTTCCTCAGGAACGATATCTTTCATTCCCTCTGCAGGAACTTTCAGGAGATCTTCCTTCAGGACAAGGTAATCCGCGTCCTTGCCGGCCTCAATGGAGCCTTTGATCTTTTCCAGACGGAGCTGCTTCGCGCCGTTAATGGTGTAGCCCAGCAGCATCTGCTCCACAGTCATGCACTCGCTCTCCGGCGGATAGAACTCCGTTGCGGAATAATCGCCGGGGACGGGGGACAGACTGACATCCTTGCGAAGGATGCCGATTTCCATGCCGAGGAACGGACTCCATGCTCCGAAATCACCGAACGCGATATTGTCGCTGGAGAAGGTGACCAGGGTCCCGTTTCTCCACATCATACCGCTCTTGTTCAGATTGCGGCCGCGTTTTTCTCCCAGAAGCTCGACAGCAGCGCGGACGCCGCCGGGAATGGAACTGCCGCCATGCCAGGACGGGGTGTAGTTGGCAATGACACCGAGAGGCCCGAGGCGCATGATATCCTCATCGCGGACAATGCCGAGATGGGCGACCGTGACGTTGATGAGCAGCTTTCCGCCGATCTCCTTCTGAGCCAGCTCGACAGCATCCAGGACGGTCTTCACGGCAAGCTCGCCGACGGTATGCGCATGGAAATCGATGCCTTCCCTGTTCAGACGGACGAGCAGCCTGGAAAGGGTCACTTCGTCGGTGATCCTGCCGCCGCAGCTTCCGTCATCGTACGGATCGATGACAGCCGCGGAACGTCCGCTTTCGATGCCGTCCATCATGATCTTCATGATGCGGCAGCGAACATGTTCGGTATGATACTTCCGGTCCATCGCCCTGAGGGTCCTGATACAGCTCCGGATATGACGGGGGTCCATGATCATATAGCTGCTTTCGACCGTCACAGGCAGCTTGCCCTCCCGGTCCATTTCACAGAGCATTTTCAGGACGCGGTCATGATAATGGACGTTTTCAGGCGTTCCGGCTTCGTACACGCAGGTGATCCCCATTTTCACGCAGAAATCAATGAACCGCTGCAAAGCGGCGCGCAGCTGCGCGTCTGTTATATCCTTCGCGTGACCCATATTGAAGGGCTGGAACGCGGCTTCGGTGGCAAAGCCGGTCAGTCTTCCGTTCTCGTCTTTGTCATAGCGGCTGAGGCCTTCTGAAATATCCTCCACGTCGTCCGTCAGGTTGAAATCATCCAGCACTTTGGAATTGACCCATCCGCTGTGTCCGACGGCTTCCACAATGACGATCTGCGACTCTGTACTGATCTGATCCAGATCCCAGCGGGTCAGCTTTTCGCCGTGGAGATAGAAGAAGCCGAGAATGAACTTATAGATGGGCCTGCCCGGGTCAGCCTCTATATACCCGCGGATGAAATCCAGACATTCCTGCTTGCTGTCACATATGATCGGTACGATTTCCGGCGTATACTCAAAGGCCGTATCGATTGCAATATGCACATGGGAATCAATGATGCCGGGCATGACGAACTTACCGCCCAGATCGACGACCTCACCCTCGTAGTCCTTCAGGCCCTCCTCATCCCCGACATAGACGAATTTTCCGTCTTTCACCGCAAAAGCGGACGCGTGAAAATTCCTTGCCGCGGAGGTAAATACATTCGCGTTTCTGATGATCTTGTCAACCTTCATGATACCAGTCTCCTTTTTTATTCTTTTTGATCCATTGCTTCTGTTTTTCTTTCCGATACCTTTGACTATTCCCGACATCAATCGGGTCTTTCTCCCGGATCGGTCTCAAGAAGATCCTTAATCCGGATACTTCCCGGATCATCCGATCCTGCAGCCATCAAAACATACCTGTCGAAAAGAGTGAACAGGTCTCTGACCGTGCTCTCCTTATAGTTCAGATCGGAATATTTGACCGAACAGCGGATGGAATCGCTGCCGGTATTGTCAATCACGCTGAATTCAATATTCGCGTCACAGTAGTTGCCCTGACTCATAAGCGGTATCTTTTCCTCAATGAAGGAGACCCGGGCCGTATTGAATATATCTTTCTGATAAAGGAAGAACGGGCCTGTTTCCGCGGCAAGACCGGCCGTTTCCGACAGTCTGACATCACAGTTCGCCATGCTGTAATCGATTTGTTGCTTTACATCAAGGTAAACCTCGCCTAATGTCTCATCCTCCCTGAACGATACGATGACAGGCAGCGCGTTGATCAGCATTCCGACCGCGTTCATTTTGATCGCGTTGTTTCGCCCGTTATAGATAATCTGTAAATAAGCATAATTTTTTCTGTTTATTGACGCGATTGCCAGCAGTAGCATGCTGACATAAAACACATTCCCGTAGCATTCATTGATGACCGGATTGGACAGCAGGTCACGCCGGCTTCCGGTTATTTTTTCTTCAAACACACCGGCTGTTACCATTCCGCCGTCAAAGTCTTTTTTCAGCTCATACGTAAATTCCGGATCGGTGATGAAGCCTTTGTAAAATTCCGAATAATGCTGTCTGATTCTGTCAAACGCTCCGTTTTTGCTGTTGATGTTATTTTCTTTGAGAACAAGAAACTGGTAATCCGTCGGGATCTGATAACCGCTGTCCCGAAGGCATTCTCCGATCTGAGTCAATATGATGCCGATTGAAGTTCCATCAACGATGGTATGATAGAAATCCATAAAGAGATATACAAAATCTTCCGTAACATAGATCCCGTTTCGGTAAAGAAGACTGTCGATCGTTTCAAAAGGGCGTACCAGTGCCTTTCCGGTTTCTTCAAAATCTTTTTCATTCGTGTATTCTATTGTGATCTCCCGATAGAAGTCCGGAGAATATTCGAGACAAAGCCGGCCGTTCTGACCGTACCGCGCTTTTGTTGAAAAAACAGGATGACTTCTGTATACTTTGTCAACTGCCGCTTTCAGTTTGTCGGGATCTGTTCCTTTTTTCAGCCGGAAAAGAGAGGGAAGGTTCCATTTCGTTGAATCCTTTCGTAAATGCACCTCCTCATACATACTTCCGGCAACGCCCGGCGGAATCTCCTGAGGCTCCCGGAGCGCCTTCCTGTTTTTCGTGTCAATATCCTCAGTTTCCCTGCATGTCTCCAGATAGTGCCGGGCTATCTTTTCCGGTGTGCGGAATTGATACAGATCTCCGATGTTCAGCCCCGGCAACTTGTTCTGAAGCATGAACCCGGCCGCGGAAATCGAATCTCCTCCGATCAGATAAAAATCGTCATTTATGCCGACACGGTCAAGCTTCAGGACCGTGGCAAAACAGTCGCAGATGGCTTTTTCAGTTTCATTTTCAGGTGGAGCATAGTTATTACGATAGTCATTTGTATCGGGCGACCGGAGATCCTTACGGGAAAGCTTCCCATTGGCATTAACAGGATATTGCTCAAGCAGCACATAATAGGTCGGGATCATGTAATATGGCAGATAGTCTTTAATGAGCTCCTTGACCTTCTCTGCATTGATCGCTCCTGTATCGCCCGACACAAGATGATTTTCCATTTCATTTATGAGGAAATAAGCGCACAGGTAGGCTCTGTTTTCGTCAACAAAGCCTTTGACAACGGCATTCCGTATGTCAAGGACACGCTTCAGGACTTCTTCGATCTCTCCCGGTTCCACACGGTTTCCGTTGATTTTGATCATATCGTCTTTACGGCCGCAGAACATCAAGGATCCGTCTTTACGGAGATATCCCAGGTCTCCCATATGACAGATCCCGTTCCGGAAGGTTCTGGCGTTTTGATCCGGAAGATTGAGATATCCTCTGGTGAAGATATTTCTGATGCAGATCTCCCCGATCTCTCCATCCGGTACAGGAGCTTCGTTCTCATCCAGGATCATCAGCAGATCCCCGGGAATACTCTTTCCAGCGGGAACCTTTTCTTCACGCTCTGTCAGGACGCAGGTCGCTGCAGGCATGCCTGATTCACTTGAAGCATAACAGTTGATGAGATTCGGCCCGTCCACAAAGACATTGTTGCAGGATTCGCCGCCCATGAAGAAATTTACCAGATACGGGGATGCATTTCTGTAGGCTTTCAGAAAAGTCGGTGTCATGAATATTTCACTGATCCTTCTGTTCAGCAGGACCTCTGACAGCACAGGAGGATTTTTGATCGTCTGATAGGGCAGAATACAGGCGCATTTCCCCAGCGCGTAAATATAAAAGAATGTCAGATAGGACGCGAGGAAGTTCAGCGGCGCGACCATGGCAAAGATACTTCCTTCCGCGGTGGGCTTTGCCCGGACTCTCAAAGCCTCCACCGCCATACCGATCTTTCCGTATTCATGCAGCACACCTTTGGGATTCCCGGTGGAGCCGGAGGTATAAACGATAAAACAGGCATCATGATCAGCGGGTTTTTCATAGCCGGGCATCGGCTCGAGGGACATCATTTCGTCATAAACCGCAGCGTCCAGTACCAGTTCCGCTCCCGAGTCTTTTTTGATATATTCCACGCGTTCCTTTGCATAAGTGTCTTCGACGACGGTAAAGCAGGCTCCGGCTTTCAGAGCTCCTGTCACCGCCACGATCATATGATCATCCCGCGGAAGAAGCAGCATAACGGTCTTCTCCCGTCCTATACCGTGTTCTTTCAGAAAACGGTATATTTTTCCGCTATGTTCATCCAATTCCCTGTATGTCAGGGATTTTTCAGTATCGGCTGAAATGCAGGCGATTCTTTCCGGTTCATTCCGGACTGTTTCGGAGAATTTATCCAATAAATAACTCATGAAATGTCACCCTCCGGTGTATATACGTAACCTTTCGACCAAATAACTAAAAGCATGCTATATTCTTTGAGTTATATACTGCATTAAGCTGTGCAGACATCATATCAGAAAAAAGGTTCATTGTCCATTCCACTTTTGCCGCAAAACACGGGTCTTCCCCGGCTGTCCCTGGCAATTGATTCCGGCCGGTTTTCTGATATAATAAGTTTGTTCAATGTGTCTGCTCCTGATCTGATCCGGAGGGCAGGACCGAAAGAGAGTGATTCCTGATGAAAAAAGTCCGTGTTTTGTTTCTTTTTATACTGGTGCTTGCATTGCTGACCGGGAGTGCCCTGGCGTTGGACCGGGATATCTATATACAACTGGAAGGGATCCCGGGTCAAAGCAAAGACCCATGGCACGAGAAATGGATCGATGTGCTCTCGTTCTCGCATGGCTCCTCGTCCCCCGGGCCTGACGGAAGGACACTGATTGAGCACTTCACTTTCAAACACCTTGTGGACAAAGCCTCGCCCGGGATCCAGGACGCCTGGCTGAAGGGAACGGTCATTCCCAAAGCCACGCTGGAATTTTCCCGGATCATTGACGGCAAGCCGAGTATCTACTGCCGGGTGGCAATGGAAGACATCACCGTAGAGAAAGCAGAAGTCAATGCGGATGAGCTCCCCGGCGGAAGCTTCCAGCTGGTGGAGACCGTACACCTGGCCGCCCAAAAAGCGAAATGGACTTATGATTCCCTTCCGCCCAGCGGTGACCCCGACTGGCCGAAGACCGGCGATGATTCGCCCCTGCTGCTGTGGCCCCTGCTGCTCGCGGCATCCTGCACGGCGCTCTTTGTTCTCCGGAAACAGGCCTGCAGGAAAGATCCTGCCGACCGGTAACATCTTTTCCTTCTTGTTTGTGTCGCAACTGCAAGACAAGCGATAGATGCTCTTTTTTTCAATCCTTTAGCCTGACTTTCCGTGAAGAACCAAAAAAGAGGCTGTGAAGTCGGGGACGGGATCCCCCGGGACTTCATAGCCTCTATTGATGATCCGTTCAGTCACTCTTTGATCCGATCAGTTCCATCGGGTGCGCGATCAGGATCTTCGCGCCGTTTTCAACCAGCTCCTCCCGGGAGCGGAAGCCCCACAGGACGCCGACCGGGAACATGCCGGCGTTGACGGCGCAGCTCATGTCGACCTTCGTGTCGCCGAGATAGGCGAACCGTTCCGGCGGGACGCCGAGCTTTTCGGCAATGTTCAGCGCCGCGGCGGGATCCGGCTTCACCGGAACGCCCGGGATCTGCCCCTGAACCACTGCGAATCCGATCTCCGGATAGAATTTCGCAATGACGTTTTTCGTGTCCGCGTCCGGTTTGTTGCTCAGCACGCAGAGTTTCTTTCCCATCCCCTGAAGCGTCCGGAGCAGTTCCGGAATGCCGGGATAGGGCGCGGTCAGAACGGTGCTGTGCGCGCCGTAATAATCCTGATAGTCCTTCCCGACAGCGTCGGCAAGCTCCTGTCTGTCCCGGACGGCCCGCTGCGCCAGCACCTTCACGCCGTTCCCGACCAGGAGCTTGTAATCCTCGGTCTCCCATCCGGGCAGCCCGTTCATCCGGAGCGCCCGGTTCATCGCGATCGCGATATCGTCGATCGTATTGTTCAGCGTCCCGTCCAGATCGAACAGGATCGCGTCGAATCCGTTCAGATTCATCTGATCATCCCCTGCGTTGTCGCCCAGCCCTTGTCAATGGCGGCCTGATGACTGGTCGCGTAAGTGCCGATGGCTTCGACCTGGGCCTGCGTTCTCGGGAAGTGGATGCAGCAGTGGCCGGCAAAGTTGTTGTCGGTGATGTGCTGGACCTCATGCGGCATGGAGTGGGTGGAAGCCATATAGATGCTCCCGTCCGCAAAGATGACCCACACCGCCTTCGCGTTCCAGGTGTTTCCCCCGAAGGCGCGCTCCAGCTTCGCCGTATCGTTGGCGGTCAGAGGTTCGCAGTCGGCATGGGCGCCGACGGAGAAGATATGGGCCTGCCAGGAGATCCCCGTGGAAAAATCGTAGACTGTCACATAAGGATATTTCTTCGCGACGCTCTTGACGGTCGTATACCAGTTGGCATAAATGACCTTCGAGGCGTCGGGCCTGGTCACCGTTCCCGTTTTGGGGGTATTTCCGCCCGCAGCCGTTCCCGTGTTCCCGGCGGTGCTTCCGGAGGCCGGCTTCGCGGAGGAGGAGTTGAGCGCGGTCAGCGTTTTGTTTCCCGCGATGCCGTCGGCGCTCAGCCCGTTGTTCTTCTGGAATTCCTTGAGCGCGTTGGCGGTTTTGCTGCCGAAGATCCCGTCCGCGCTTCCGGTCAGATATCCGAGTTTGATCAGGGTCGCCTGCAGATTTTTGACTTCATTTCCCCGGGCGCCGATCTTCAGCAGGGTCGAAGCGGGAGCGGGAGTCGCCGTGGGCGCCGCCGTAGGCTTCGGCGTCGCGGCAGGCTTCGCGTCTGTGCCGTAAAGCTTCTGAAGGGTCAGCGTGCCGGCGTCGCCGTCCGCGGTCAGGCCGTTCGCCCGCTGGAATTTTTTCACGGCCGTAACGGTGTTCGCTCCGAAGTTTCCGTCCGCGGTCCCTGTCAGATAGCCCAGATTGATCAGCGCTTCCTGCATCAGGGCCACCGCGTCGCCGGTCGCGCCCTTCCGCAGCGTTTCATAGGTCACCTCCGGGGTCGGTTCGGCTTCGGGAGTCGCGTCCGGATCCGGGATCGCGGTCGGCGTCGCGGTCGGAAGACCGGCTGCCGGGATCGCGTTCAGGGAGAACAGGATCTTATAGGTCCCCGGTCCCGCAACGCCGTCCTGCTCGAGGCTGTTCATCTCCTGGAATTTCTTCAGCGCCTTCACGCTGTTGAAGCCGAACTTTCCGTCGATCACGCCGCGGTAATAGCCCAGTTCCTTCAGACGCTTCTGCACCAGCTTCGCGTCGGCTCCCTGGGAATCCCTTTTCACGGTGGCTGCGGGGACCGTAAAGGTCGGAACAGGCGTGGGCGTGGCCGTCGGGGCCACGGTGGGCGTCGCGTTTTCGGATTCCGGGGTCGCCGCGGCGATCTCCTTCTGCGTGGTCGCGCCGGCAATGCCGTCCGCGGTCAGGCCGTGCTTCTTCTGGAAGGCGATGACCGCCTTCTTGGTCGCGGCGTCATAGGTGTTGTTGATCGCTCCATTGTAATAGCCCAGGAGCGCGAGCTTTGTCTGCAGCGCTCCGACCGCGTCGCCGGTGCAGTTCAGCTTCATTGTCGCGCCTTCCGCGGGGCTCAGGGTATTGATCTTCTTCGCCGTGCCGGCGGAATTCTTCGGTTTTCCGGAATAGAGGAACGCCTGGAGGTTCGCGTCCACGATTCCTGTCGCGGGATAATCGTTCGCCTGCTGGAAGGCGATCACGGCCTTCTCCGTCCCGGCGCCGAATTTCCCGTCGGCCGTTCCGGTCAGGAATCCGAGCTCGATCAGCGCCTGCTGAAGCGCCTTCACAGCCGAGCCGGAGCCGCCTTTCTGCAGCACGTCGTATCCGCCCGCGCTCTCCTCGGGGCTCAGGGTCGGGACCGGTGTCGGCTCAGCGGTCGGCCTGACCTTTTTGACCTCTTTCAGCACGATATATTCATTTTTGACGTAGCCGGAATAATTTCCGTAGGTCACGGAAGCCCACGTCCCGCTGTTCGCGGTCACGGTGATCTTCGCGCCCTTCGGGATCTTGCGGAGCAGCACGGCGCGGACGGACCTGCCGGACCGCAGGTTGACCGAGTCGCGGGTCACGGTTTCGTAAGGATAGGAGGGAACCGTCTCGACCGGTTCGGGGGTCGGCGTCGACACGACGGAGGCGTCGGTGCTGACAAAATCCGCCTGGATGTAGCCGGTTTTCCCGTTGTTATAGGAGACCTTGAAGAAATTCCCGGTCTTTCCGTTGACCTGTACGGGCGTTCCGGAATCCAGCGTGTCGAGCGCCACAGATTTCAGCGAAGCGCTCGCGCGGACGCGGACCGAATCTGTCGTCACCGACAGAAAGGGATAGGTCGCCGCGGCAGCCATCGCGCATACCAGCAGTAACGCGGCGGTGATCGTCAAAACCCGCAATGCTTTTCTTTTCAGACCGGTCATCATATTCAACCTCCAGCTTCAAAGGGGCAGAAAAACCCCGTTGACAATCCGATACAGCCTCTATTGTAAAGATTTTGTGTCGTCTTGTCAACGGGATTTTCATATTTTTGTAACAATTTGTATTATTTATGAAATCAAACGGGATCCCCCGTCTTCGGGGCCGCCTTCAGGTCTTCCAGCGCCTTCAGCGCGGCGGCCTGTTCCGCCTGTTTCTTGGTCCGTCCCTCTCCCGTCGCGAGCGGTTTCCCGTCGCGGTAGACGGTCGCGGTGAACGTCGGCGCGTGCGGCGGGCCGCTCCGGTCGGTGATGGCATACGTCGGGGCCTCTCCCCCGCCGGCCTGAAGCACTTCCTGCAGCGCGCCCTTGCTGTCCTGCATCGGGCGCTGGACCTCCTCCGGCGACGGCCAGCAGCGGTCCATCACACCGCGCGCCGCCTCCAGCCCTCCGTCCAGATAGACCGCCGCGAGGACGGCCTCCATGGCGTCGCACAGGACGCTGGGCTTGGTCCTCCCGCCGGTCAGTTCCTCGCCGCGGTCCATGATCAGCGCCTCGCCGATCCCGAGCTTCGCGGCCACCTGGCTCAGCGCGGCCTCGCAGACGAGCAGCGCGCGCAGATGGGTCAGCCCGCCCTCGCGGTCCTGCGGGTACTCGCGGTACAGGCGGTCGCTCATCAGGTACTGGAGCACCGCGTCGCCCAGAAATTCAAGCCGCTGGTTGTCCTCTTTTCCCATGGACGGATGCGTCAGCGCGCGGCGGAGCAGCGATTCGTCGCGGAAGGTGTATCCCAGGGCTTCCGTCAGTTTCTTCATTATTTGTGTCCGTCGATATAGGCAACCACGTCGCTGACGGTCTTCATCGTCATGATCTTGTCGTCTTCCACGGTGATGCCGAAGCTGTCTTCCAGATCCATGATCATGACCATGATATTGGCGGAATCCGCTTTGAGGTCCTCCATCAGACGGGATTCGGGACGGATGTCTTCGGGGGCGACCCGCAGCTGTTCAGCGATCATGTCCCTTACAGTTTCAAATGTCATTTTGTTTCTCTCCTTTCATTGTTCCATCCGGCTGACGCCTTCAGCGATGATGTCGGCCACCCGGCCGTTGATCATTTTGACACACTGCCCGATCGCGCAGGCAAACGCGTGCGCGTCGCTGGATCCGTGCGCCTTGATGACAGCGCCCTGAACGCCCAGCAGCGGCGCTCCGCCGACTTCCTTGTAGTCCATGACCTTCTTCACCCGGCGGAAAGCGGGCTTCCCGATGAGGCCGCTGATCTTTCCGCGCAGATCGGCCGTCATCTCTTTTTTGATGATGCCCATCAGCGTGCCGGCCAGGCCCTCCATGAACTTCAGGATCAGGTTCCCGCTGAAGCCGTCCGCGACGAGCACGTCCGCGACGTCCGCGGTGATGTCCCGCGCCTCCACGTTTCCGACGAAATGATAGGGCGCCTTCTCCATCATCGGATAGGTCTCCTTGACGAGCGCGTTTCCCTTTTCGGCTTCCGCGCCGATGTTCACAAGCCCGATCCGGGGCTTTTCAAGGCCCATGACGCCGCGCATGTACGCTTCGCCCATCAGGCCGAACTGGGTCAGGTATTCCGGCTTGCAGTCCACGTTCGCGCCGCAGTCGATCAGCAGGAAAAACCCTTTCCCGTTGGGCAGCAGCGGAGCCAGCGCGGGCCGCTCGATGCCGGGGATCCGGCCCAGGCGGAACATGCCGCCCGCCAGCGTCGCGCCGGTGGATCCCGCGGAAACAAAGCCCTCGGTCTCCTTCCCGCGGACGGAAAGCATCCCCTTCACGGTCGCGGAATTGACCTTTTTGCGCACACCCATCACGGGGCTTTCATGGTTGGTGATGATCTCCGGCGCGTCGTCCACGGTGATCCGCCCGCGAACATCGCCGCAGTCTGTCAGAAACTTTTCGATCTCCTCCGGAACGCCTCCGAGGATAACCTCCAGCTCCGGGAACCGGCGCAGCGCCTCGACGGTGCCGCGTACGGGCGCTTCGGGCGCGTTATCGCCGCCCATGGCGTCAATATAGATCTTCATGCGGTTTCTCCCCGTATCTCAGATTCGTTTCCGGAAATCAGTACGCCTTCGCGAAGTACATGACCTTCGTAGCCTTCTTCCCGCAGCATACGCAGGTGTCGCCGAAGGTCTGGGCCTCCTGGTCAAAGGGCATGTTCCGGGAGGAAGCGTTGAACTTCTCCTTGATTTCGTCCTCGCAGGCCCGGTCCCCGCACCACATGGACTTGGCGAATCCGTCCTGGACCGCCTGCTCCAGCTCCGTCATGTTGTGAACGGTATAGGTGTGCGCGTCGCGGTAGGCCTTCGCCTGATCGTACATGGTCTGCTGGATGTCGTCCAGCAGCGCGCCGAGCTTCCCGCTCAGATCTTCCAGCGGCATGGTGAACTTCTCCAGCGTGTCGCGGCGGAACACGGTCACAACGCCGTTTTCCAGATCGCGCGGACCGACCTCGAGCCGGACGGGCACGCCCTTCAGCTCCCAGTCGTTGAATTTGAATCCGGGGGACACGGTGTCGCGGTCGTCCAGCTTCACGCGGAATCCGGCGGTCTTCAGTTCGGTGAAGAGCTTCCCGCAGGCCTCGAGTACGCCGCCCTTATGGGCCGCGATCGGCAGGATTACCGCCTGGATGGGCGCGAGTTTCGGGGGCAGGCGCAGGCCGCGCTCGTCGCCGTGCGTCATGATGATGGCGCCGATCAGGCGGGTGCTGACGCCCCAGCTGGTCTCGTTCACGTATTCCAGCTTGCCTTCCTTGCTCTGGTACTGGATGTCGAACGCCTCGGCGAAGTTGGTGCCGAAGTTGTGGCTGGTGCCGGCCTGCAGGGCTTTGCCGTCCTGCATCATGGCCTCCATGGAATAGGTAGCCCGCGCGCCGGCGAACTTTTCCTTATCGCTCTTCTGGCCCACGTAAACGGGCAGCGCGAGTACGTCCTCGGCCACTTCGCGGTACACTTCGAGCATCTTCAGGGTCTCTTCCTGCGCCTCCTCGGCGGTGGCGTGGATCGTGTGGCCTTCCTGCCACAGGAACTCGCTCGTCCGCAGGAAGGGGCGGGTCGCCTTTTCCCAGCGCATGACGGAGCACCACTGATTATACATCATCGGCAGATCGCGCCAGGTCTGCACCCACTTGGAGTACATGGAGCAGAAGATCGTTTCGCTGGTGGGGCGCACGGCCAGGCGTTCCTGCAGCTTTTCCGTCCCGCCCTGGGTGACCCACGCGACCTCCGGCGCGAAGCCTTCGACGTGCTCCGCTTCCTTCAGCAGCAGGCTTTCCGGAATCAGCATGGGGAAATAGACGTTTTCCGCGCCGGTTTCCTTGAAGCGTTTATCCATCTCCTGCTGGATCCGCTCCCAGATGGCGTATCCGTAGGGACGGATGATCATGCATCCGCGGACGGGCGCGTAGTCGCACAGCTCCGTCTGTTTGATCACGTCGGTATACCACTGGGAAAAGTCCTCATTCCGGGGGGTGATGTGAGTAACAAACTCCTGCTTATCCTTGGCCATGGGAATCTCCTCCGATCGTATCGTTACTGGGGTAGGCTGAGAGAATAAACGGTATCTCCGGCGGCAAGCAGCGCGCGCCCGTCTGAGGTGACACCGTAGAACGCTGTGATATCAACATTTTCCGGCACCGGCAGCGCGTAGCTGAAGAAGCGCTGGCTGGATACGTCCGCCCGGAAAAGGTACCGCGGGGAGAACGCGTAGATGTTTCCGTTGAATACGCTGGCGCCGACGCACTTGTCCGGCAGGGTGTACCGCTTGTCGGACGCGCCCTCGATCACGCGGAGCTCGGTGATCTCCTGCGCCGTGGAAGTTTGGCTGGTGGGGGCGAGCAGCATCTTTGCCTGCCCGCGGGCCGGGATCTCGGCGTCGATCAGCTTCCATCCGTAGACCAGCATCGTCGCGTTGGTATCCTGGACGCACTTGTAGTCGTAGGTGTACATCTGCTGGGTCGTGAAAACGCGCAGCTTCGCGTTTTCGTAAAGCACCTTGTAGGTGATGTTTTTCCCGAGGGAGACCTCGCCGCTGTTCATCTTTCCGACTTCGAAGGTGTTCAGCACGGTGTTCGCCGCGGTCCCGTATACGTCCAGCGACAGCGTCCAGAGGTACTGGCCCTGTTCGCCGTAAAAGCCGGTGTCCAGCAGCATCTTGCCCGAGAAGGCTTCGGCCTCGACGTCGACCTGCGCGCCGTCCAGCGACTTGACCAGCAGCTTCGGCTCGGTATCCTCCCCGACCACGACGGCGACATACCGGGTCCCGACCCGGGCGAACTGGACGTCCGCCTCCATCGTTTCGTTATAGGTGGAATAGCCGTTCTGGTCGATGAAAAACAGCTGGGAACCCGACCAGACCGCCAGATGGGTCTTCCCGGCGCGGAAGGTCGCCCCCGGACCGATGGCAAAGCTCCACCGGATGGTCCCGGTACTGCTGAGGCAGTGGATGGAGGCTCCGTCGTAATACAGGATGCCGTCGCCGAACGGCGTGACCTCCTGCTCCGCGTAGCAGGGCAGCTTCACCGCGCCGATCTCGCGCTTGCTGTCCCCTCCGAAAAAGCGGATGCCGAGGATGACCAGCAGCGCGACAGCCACGACGATGATCCAGCTGCGGATCTGGCGTTTCCGTTTTGTTTCAGCGGAACTGCCGCGGTCCTCCGCGGCGTTTCTGCTGCGGGTCCGGTACAGCTGATCGCTGACGTTGACGTTGTTGCGGGCCATGCCGGACCTCCTTTCGAATCCGATTTTATTCGATCACGCGCTTGGGGCAGTTTTCGACCGCCTCCATCACGCGATCCATCCAGTTTTCGTTGTACAGCTCGATCACGCCCGTGTCGCACTCCCGCGCGATGGCCGGGTCGATGGGCAGGCGGGCCAGCAGCGGGATGCCGTGCGCCTCGCAGACCTGCTCCGTCTTGCTCTCGCCGAAGGGATAGATCTTCTTTCCGCAGTCCGGGCAGGAAAGCCATGCGTAGTTTTCGACGATGCCTACAATGGGAAGTTTCATCATTTCCGCCATTTTGACCGCTTTTTTCACGATCATGGAGACCAGCTCCTGCGGAGAGGTCACGAGAATGATGCCGTCGATCGGCAGGCTCTGGAACACGGTCAGCGGAACGTCGCCCGTTCCCGGAGGCATATCGACATACATATAGTCCACGTCGCCCCACATGACGTCGGTCCAGAACTGCCTGACCGTGCCGCTGATCAGGCTGCCGCGCCAGATCACGGGATCCGTATCGTTTTCGAGCAGCAGGTTGATGCTCATCATCTTGATCCCGGTCCGGGTCAGCACGGGGAGGATCCCCTCGTCGCAGCCCATGGCCTTGTCATGCACGCCGAACATTTTGGGCATGCTGGGCCCGGTGATGTCGGCGTCGAGCACGGCCGTCTGGCTGCCGTTTCTGCGGGACAGGACCGCCATCAGCGCGGTGACGAGGCTCTTGCCGACGCCGCCTTTGCCGCTGACGACAGCGATCACTTTTTTGACGTTGCTGGAGCTGTTCTGGGGCTCGAGCAGGCTTTCAGGCTTCCGTTCGGAGCAGTTGCTCGAACAGGTGGAACAATCATGGGTACATTCGGACAAAACGCTCACCTCTCGTGTCATCAATGGTAACCAAACTATTTTACAATAGGACGGGATGTTTTTCAAGCCCGCGCGTCATTCCTTCAGTCGGAAGGTCCGACGGTGAATTTCTCCGACGCGCACGTCCAGATTTTCCCGCCGATCTCCGTCCGCGCGGCGATCCGGTACTGCCCGGCCTCCGCCGGCGCGCCGTCCTGCCCCTTCAGATCCCAGCACAGAAAGATCCCTTCCGGCTCGGCGTTCTGCGGCCTGGTCCCTTCGCCCGTCATCAGATACCGGACCGTCTTTCCCGCCCCGTCTTCCACGGTCACGGTCAGTCCGCAGGGCAGGGCGCACCGGATCGCGAAGCACAGCTCCTCCCCGGGGGCGATCCTTCCGTCCTCCGGCAGGAACAGGTCCGCCTTCAGCCCCGGATCCCCTTCGGCGGCCGGCACGCAGACCGCGTGCTCCGCGCACAGGTCCGGGCTGCCGTCCGCGATCCGGATCAGCTGGATCAGCGCGTATCCGCCCTCCCGGCCGTAATTCAGCGTCACGCTCCGGCTCCGGTAGCCCGGGGCGACGGTCCCGCTCCGGCTGTCACGGAGCACGGCGGCCCCGTCAAAATCCCATTCCCCGTCGATCCGCCGGATCACGCGGTAGAGCATGCCGGTCTCCTGCCGGAGCAGATAGCTGAAGGAGACCGCGGCCGTGTCCGCCTGCGGCAGGCCGGCGTCGAACTCGACGCGCTCCGGCCGGCCGTCCCCGCTGTCCTCCGGCAGCACGAAAAGGACGGAATCGTCCTCCTCCGGATAGGTCCGCACGGTCGACGCGCCCAGGGTCGTCTCCAGCGCCTGGCGGATCTCCGTCAGGGTCAGACGCCCGTCCCGGTTTTTATCCGCGGTATAGCGGCCCGTGCTTCCGACGGCGGCCCGGAGCGCGGCCATGAAATAGCCCGCGCCCGTCTCCGGGCTCCGCGCGGCCGTCCACAGCCAGCTGTCCTCCTCCCCGCCGCAGGAGGTCATCACCGTATACTTATCCCCGGTGAATACGTTGCGCCGGTAGCCTTCCGTTCCCTTCCCGATGAGCCCGCCGCTGTGGCACGCGTCCGCGACGAGGATCACCTTTCCGGGAATGCGGTCCGTCAGCTCCTTCAGCCCCTCCGCGTCCAGCCGGATCTCCTTTTCCCCGTCGCTGAGCAGGAGGAAGGTCTTCCCGTCCTCCCGGACGCCGTGGGTGCTGATATAGATCCAGGATACGCTGTCCTCCCCCGCCCCGGCGAAGGTCTCCCCGATCAGGGCCGCCAGCGTTTCCGCGTCCCCGACGCCGTTCACGGTCCGCCTCGGCTCCGCCGCGCCGGGAACGCAGGCGGTCAGGATCTCCGCCATCCTCGCGGTGTTCGTTTCAGACGCCGGCGCGGTGTCCGGCATGGAGACGAACCGGTCGCACCCGATCAGCAGACTGAAAACCTGCCCATCGGCAAAGGCGCTGCCCGAAAGGAGCAGCGCCAGCGTCAGTACAGGGATCCACCGTCTCAGGATGATTTTCATCGTCAGGATCTTCTCCTGTCTTCGGGATCAGTATCCGAAAAGCAGCACCAGGGTCCTGTCCCCGGCGATACCGTCCGCGTTGATCCCGTTTTCCTTCTGGAATTTCTTGACGGCCGCCACCGTCGCGTCGTCGTACACGCCCGTGATCTCGTCGAGATATCCCATCTGAATCAGGCAGTCCTGGACCTCGACGACCATCTCGCCCTTGTCGCCGGGGCGTACGGAATCGTAGTCCACGGTGTTCGAGGAGGTCGCGGAGATCGCGCTGTCGGAATACAGTTTCGCCAGCGTCGCGCTGCCGGCCACCCCGTCCACGGGGCTCAGTTTGTTCTGGATCTGGAAAGCGCGGACCGCGTCCGACGTGGTGTCGCCATACTTGCCGTCGATCGCGCCGTCGTAGTAGCCGAGCTCATACAGCGTATACTGCAGGTTCCGGACAGCGGTCCCTTCCTCCCCCTTGCGGAGCGCGGAATAGGAGATGCTCGTTCCGCTGCCGAACAGGGCGCGCTGCGTCGCGGGGCCGGCCTTGCCGTCAACCGTCAGGCTGTTGCGCAGCTGGAAGGCCATCACGGCCGCCTCGGTGCTCTCGCCGTATTTCCCGTCGACGCTGCCGCTGTAATAGCCGAGCTCCTTCAGCTTCTGCTGGATCTTTTTGACCTGCGGGCCGCTGGATCCGTTCTCCTGGGTCACATAGCCCGTCGAGGAGATTCCGGAGGTGTCCGCGCCGCCCCGGTTGTTGTCGTCGGAATTGTTGACGGCGCCGCCGGAGGATTTCACCGCGTCGGAGGAATACAGCCTGTTCAGGGTCGCGTTTCCGGCCTTGCCGTCCACGGTCAGGCCGTTCATCTGCTGGAAGGCGATCACCGCGGCCTCCGTCGCCGTGCCGAATTTCCCGTCCGCCGTTCCGGACAGGTAGCCCAGTTCCTTCAGGCGCTTCTGCAGGGATTTCACCGCGTCGCTCTGCATCCCGTATTCCAGCGTCTCGCCGATGCTGGCGGCCGGGCCGGAGGCTTTTGCCGCGGAGCTGGAGTACAGTTTCTTCAGCGTGTCCGGTCCGGCCACGCCGTCGTCATACAGGCCTTTGGTCTTTTTCTGGAAGGCGGTGACCGCCGCGCGGGTCGCCGCGTCGTATTCGCCGTTCGCCTTGCCGTCCAGCCAGCCGAGCTCGATCAGCCGGTTCTGGAGCGTCCGCACCTTCGGGCCGCTGGATCCCGTCTGCAGATAATATTCCTTCTCGAGATTCGGGGTCGCGGTCGGCCGCGGGGTCGCCGTCGCCTTTTTGGTCGGCGCGGCGGTTTTGGTACTGCCGCCGGACGTTCCCTTCTTCGGCGTCGCGGTGGCGGAGGCCTGTTTCTTCGTGATGGCCTTGCCGGAGTTCAGCCGGTCCAGCGTCTGCCTGCCGGCCTTGCCGTCCGCCGTCAGTCCGTTGGCCTTCTGGAAGGCTTTGACCGCCGATTCGGTCCCCTTGCCGAAGTCTCCGTCGACGGACCCGTCATAATATCCCAGCGCCTTCAGGCGTTTCTGCAGGGCCCGGACCTCGTCGCTGCCGGTAAAGCCGACCTGCAGGCTCGGCGGGGTGGGCGACGGCGTCGCCGGCGCTTTGGTGATGAGCTGCACGGTCCCGGGCGCTTTCGTGTCCCCGGCGCTGTCCGGAATCGCCGGAGTCTGCGTAATAAAGACGATCGTGCTGGGTTCCGGGGTCCCCTCCGGCTGCGCGGGTTCCGTCGTCGTCACCGTGCCCCAGGCGTTCCAGCCGTTCCCGGCCGTGGTGGGGGTCGGCGTCGCGGCTTCGGCCGGATTGACCGCGGGGGCAACCGTGCTCCCGAAGATGTTCTGGGTTTCGATCACGACCGTTTCCGGCGTCACCGCCACGGTCGCGGTCGGCGCCAGGGTCTGGAAGATCAGGCTTCCGCTGCCAGTGTTCAGCTCGTCGCCGGTGTTGATGTCGTCCGGCGCGATGTAGCATGACGTCAGCAGGAAGCAGAGGCCGACGCACAGCGCCAGCCCCAGATATTTCAGGATTCGCTTTCCGTTCATCCGCATCTCTCCTTTGTTCGCGGGCGTCCTTTAGCGTCGGGGCAGGGTCGGATCGGGGATGGGCGTCACTTCCGGACGCGTCCAGGTCGGGAACAGCTCGGTAAAGGTGTTGTAATGGTCCGCGGTGTACCAGACTCTCCCGTCGCTGGAGAAAATGATCCGGTAGGCGTTGCGCTTTCCGCCCTTGTACCAGCAGTCCGCCTCGTGATACTGGATTCCCCTGCCGGTGGGCAGGATTCCTTCATAATTCCCGAAATAGTCGCCCCCGATGCTCATGCCGGGAGCCACGTCGGATACATAGTTCCAGCTGCTGTCCCAGCCCAGCGCCTGCGCCTGCTTCTTGGTGATGAAGTTCTCCGGCAGGCAGCCGTTGGCGAAAAGGTAGTCCGCGATGCTCTGCGGATCAATGATCGGGCCTTCGGGAATCGGGGTCACGCCCGGATCGGCGGCCTCCTCCCCGGGCGCCGGCGTTGCCTCCGGCGCGGCGGTCGGCGTCGCGGTGGCGTTCGATTTTTTCTTCTTTTTGTTGCTCTTCGCGACGATCTGGCTCTGGGAGATGGCCCGGGATACATCCGCGGGCGCGGTCGCCGCCGCGATGTCGGCAAAAAGCAGGACCAGAATAGCAAAGATCGCCGTGATGGCGCGGATCAGCCGTCTGTTGTGATTCATCTTCTGTCCCCCTCCCTGGGTTTCACTTGTGATATCTTTCCCCCGCGAGGATCTTTTCCGCCCGGTACAGCTGCTCCAGCAGCATCACGCGGGCCAGTTGGTGCGGAAAGGTCATGGGGCTCATGCTCATTTCGGCGTCCGCCCGGGCCAGGACGTTTTTCCCGAGTCCCAGACTCCCGCCGATCAGAAAAACGATCCGGCCGACGCTTTTGTTCCGCGCGTCCGCGATCTTTCCGGCCAGGCCGGGGGAGTCGAGCATTTTTCCGGGGATCGTCAGCGCGATCACCAGGTCCTGCGGCTTCAGCCGGCGAAGGATCTCCTCGCCCTCCCGGGTCCGGATCTGCTCCTCCAGCGTTTCGGAGGACGCCGCGGGTTCCGGCAGATCCGGCACCTCGATCTCCTCGTATTTTCCGAAGCGGCTCAGGCGCTTCAGGTATTCGTCCGCCATCTGGCGGTAGGGCTTTTCCTTCATCCGGCCCACGGCCACGATCGCGACGCTCATCAGCGGATCACCCGGGGCAGGCTTTCGCGTTCGACCAGGGTCCAGGGCATATTCACGCTGCGCTCCCGGTCCCCCTCGATCATCCTCAGCAGCTTGTCCGCCACCAGCGCGCCGAAGGATTCCTTCGGGTGTCCGAGGGTCGTCAGCGTCGGATGGCTCATTTCGGAATAGAAGCTGTTGTCAAACCCGATGATCCCCAGCTCCTCCGGCAGGCGCATGCCCTGCTCCTTCAGAACCTCCATCAGGCTCACGGCAAACACGTCGTTGTAGCACACGATGCTGTCCGCCTCGTAGGCCAGCAGCATTTTCACAAAGTCCCTTCCCTCCCGGGTGCGGAAAAGATCCAGCCGGTGCTCCGTTCCGAAGCAGAGCATCCGCTCTTCCGGGACCTTGATCCCGGCGCTGAGCAGCTCGTCCAGGAATCCGTTTTTGCGCTCCTGACCCTGCAGGTCGTCCGTCTTGAACAGGCCGGCCGGGCGCGTATATCCGCGGCGGAGCAGCTCGCGCGCCGCGGTCCTCCCGCCGCCGTAGTCGTCCATCACGACGTGGGGGGCAAACTTCATCGTTTTGTAGTAGCTGTTCATGAAGATCACGGGGATGTTGCGCTCGGTCAGCCGGACGTACAGATCCTCGTTCACGGCCTCCCCCGCCGTCCGGACGCCCTCGACGATCAGGCCGTCGACCTGCCCGTCCAGCATCCGCTCGAGCACGCTGCGCTCCGTTTCGGGATTGTTGTACGTGGCGCTGAGGGTCATCACCGCGCCGCGCTCGCTCAGCACGTTCTCGATCCCGCTGACAATGCTGGGGAAGATATAGTCGGTGATATAGGTCGTGATCACGCCGATGCGCAGCGTGCCCTGGCGTTTCCGGGGCCCGTGGCGGACATAGGTTCCGCTGCCGCGGCGACGGTCGACCAGCCCGTCGTCCTCCAGGATTGCGATCGCCTGGCGGACCGTCTGCCGGCTGACATGGAAGCGGACGCGGAGATCCTCCTCCGTCATCAGGGTCTGCCCGTCGCGGAACAGTCCCGCGGCGATCTCCTTGCGAAGCGTCTCAGCCACCACCAGATATTTCGGCTGTTCAGCCATCCCGTCCACTTCCTTTCCTCATGTTGTTGCAATTGTACCATACAACTTTTCAATTTACAACCAAAACCGGAAAACCTTCCCCCGTCCGGGGGAAGGCTCCGGTTATTCTGTTTCGCCGTTTTCGTTCTCCCGGATCTCCGGGGTTTTTTCGCCCAGGACTTTCGTCACCCGGAACCCGTCCATCCCGGTCACGGTGAACTTCCATCCGCCGCGCCCGAAGGAATCGTTGAGCTCCGGCACCTTTTCGAGCATCTCGCTCACCCAGCCGCCGACGGTATCGGCGTCGAAATCGTCGTCGGGGACGCCGGTCTTCTCCAGCAGCTCCTGCAATTGCATGCCGCCGTCGACCAGGACGCTGCCGTCCTCGTTCTCCACGACTTCCTCGTTGATCTCGTCGTGCTCGTCGTAGATCTCGCCGACCAGCTCCTCCAGCACGTCCTCCAGCGTCACGATGCCGTCAGTCCCGCCGAACTCGTCCAGCACGATGATCTGGTGCGTTTTCGTGGAGCGGAACATCTGCAGCAGGTTGGACACGGGAAGGCTCGCGGGGGCGAAGACCGGCTCCTTCATCATCTTTGTGATGTCGTTGCAGCCGTCGTGCGTCATGGCGTAGAAGTCTTTCTCGTTCAGGATGCCGACGACGTGGTCCAGATCCTCGTGATATACGGGGATGCGGCTGAACCAGGTGTCCCGGAAGATCTGGGAGGCGTCCTCGACCGTCGCGGTATCCTCGATCGCGGTCACGTCGACCCGGGGCGTCATGATATCGGAGGCGTCCTGCTCATTGAACTCGATGGCGGAGCGGAGCAGCTCGCCCTCCTCCTCCTCGAGATCGCCCTCCGTCTGGGCCTCGTCGATGATCGTCATCAGCTCGTCCTCGATCTGGCTCTCGTCGGGATCCGCCTTCACAAAGCGGCTGCACAGGCGGCGCCAGGCGCGGAAGAGGAAATCGGCCGGCGTCATGACCGCCATCAGCACGCGGACGGCGGGAGCGATCGCCATCGCGAAGCCTTCGGGCGCCTGCTTCGCCATCGTCTTCGGGCCGACCTCGCCCAGGAACAGCACGACCACCGTCATCACGACGGAGGCGAGGGTCGCGCCGCCGGATTCGTCCCCGTTCAGGATCTTGGTGAACAGGATCGTCGCGATGGCGGTGCCGGCGATATTCACGATGTTGTTGCCCACCAGCACGGTGGTCAGAAGGGAATCATATTTTTCAAGCAGCGTCAGCACCAGGCGGGCTTTGTCTTTTCCGCCGTCGGCGAGCGTTTTGAGCCTGATCCGGTTGGAGGCGGAATAAGCCGTCTCCGTCGCGGAGAAGAACGCGGAGAGAGCAACGCACAGAATCAGAGCGAGCCATAGGCCCATGGAATGAATCAATCCTTTCGTAAATAAGGGCGTAAAAAGCCCGTCCCCCTGCGGGAACGGGCATAGTATATCACGAAACCCCTTGATTTGCAAACGTCGCGGCAAAAAGGCCGCCCCGCGGGCGCCTGTCAGTCCGTGATCACAGCGTCCATCCGCACGTCGGTCTCCTCCGCCGGCAGCCCTTCCGTCAGCATCTTCCGGTAGCACAGGCAGATCTTCCGTGCCTGGATCCCGGCCAGAAAGCGGTCGTAATATCCACCGCCGTGTCCGAGCCGCGTGCCGTCCTTTCCCGCGCTCAGGCAGGGCACAAGGCACAGGTCGATGGCTTCCTTCGGAAAAGGCTCCGCCGCGCCGTCCGGCGCCGGAATGCCGAATCGGCCCGCCTTCAGCTCCGAAAGCGCCCGGATCCGGACGGCGTCCATCCGTCCCGCCGCGCCGCAGCGGGGAACGCAGACCGTTTTACCCGCCTTCAGCGCTTCCGCGATCAGGCGGCGCGTATCCGGCTCCGGCGGCACGCTGACGTAGCAGAAGACGGCTTTCGCCTCCCGGAAAGCGTCGGACGCGAGGATCCGCGCCGTGATCCGTTCCCCGGCCTCCCGGCGGCAGGATTCCGTCAGCGCGTTCAGGCGTCGCCGGCAGAGCGCCCGGAGCTCCTGTTTGTTACACACTCAGCTTCTTCTCCATCAGCTTCAGCGAGACCCCGTCGACCGCGGTCACCGGGCCGGATTTCTTCGTCACGTTTTTGCTTTCAGGCATTTTTCCGTTGCTCCTTTGACGGTTCCGTGCTCAGTCCGCCCGATAGATCAGCATGACCAGCACGCCTTCATCGTTCGAGATCCCCTCGATGCGGATGGGAAAATCGTATTTGTTGATGAAGCAGAAGTTCAGATAATCGTTCCCGACCGCGGCGTCGCAGTGCCGCGGCAGATAGAAGCAGGCTCCGTCCCCGCCGTGCGCCCGGCGCTTGGTCACCTTCAGCCCCGGCAGCTGGACCACGGAGTTGTACAGCGTGCTCGCCACCTGGCAGGTGCCTCCGCCGTATCCCGCGGTATAGGTCCCGTTGGAAAGCGTGCCGGCGATCTTGTATCCGCGGCCCTTGTTGTAGGGGCCCATCAGCGCGTTCGCGTCGAAGCGGTCCCCGGGCTGCATTGTGATGGAGATCAGTTCGCTCCCCCGCCGGATGTTGTGGCAGCGGTTGGCGTATTTCTCCTTTTCCTCTTTCGTTTCGACCATGGCCGGAATCTTGTAGTAGCTGGAATACGCCGCGATGGGCGAATCGTCGCTCAGCCGTTCCTCCGTCGGGGAGACCGGGATCAGATCCGTCAGCTCGGAAGCCGCGATATACGCGTACGTCTTCCACAGGTTCACGATCGCCCACCCGTCCTCGAAGCGCCACACGGTCAGCTTCGTTCCGGGCGCGAGGGTGTAAAAGACGTTGCTGTCCTTCGTACCGTCCATCGTCACGCGGACGCGGCAGTTCTCCCCCGCCGTCGCCACCCACGCGTGCTTCTGCGCGTTGATGGGCGGGGTATTCTCCGGATCCACGGTCTCGACGCTGTCCAGCTCGACATAGGTCCGCTTGGTGTATCCGATGATCCCGTCCTTCCGGAGGATCATCCACTGCGGATCGATGTGCAGGATTTCGACCTTCGTGTTCCCGCTGGCCGTAAAAAGCTTCTTCGAGCGCGGCGCCTGCTCGGAGGGGGATTTGTTCGGGTCGTCCGTCACCGTGCCCTCATAGATGCTCCGCCCGTCGGAGAGCTTCCCGATCCACAGCGCCGGGGAATTTTCGTCGAAGTCCTCCGCGGTCAGTTCCTGATATACTTTCCCGGGCGTGTTGTACAGACGGGCAAACAGGCCGCGGTCGTCGACCCCGTCCTCCGTCTCGCCCATCTCCGCCAGCGTCGCCCGGTCCTCCTCGCTCATTTCGTCCTCCCCGGCGGAAACCGCCGCGGAAAGGACCGTGAAGAGCGCCAGGATCAGGCAGATCAGCCGTTTCATTTTCATCCGTCTTCCTCTTTCAGTTCGCGTCGATCAGCCGGCAGGCCGCCAGCGCCGCCGCCGCGCCGTCCGCGGCCGCGGTGGTCAGCTGGCGCACGGTCTTGCTCCGGCAGTCGCCCGCGACAAAGATCCCGGCCGTCCGGGTTTCGCATCCTTCATCCGATTCAAAGTAGCCCCGGGCGTTCAGATCGGCCAGATCGGCAAAAGCGGCGTTTTCCGGGATCAGCCCGATCGCCTCGAAAAGGCCGTCGCAGGGGATCTCCGTTTCCTGTCCCGCCGCGTCCGTCACCGTCACGCCGGCCATCTTTCCGTCCGCCGTCTTCAGCGCCGTGATCTTCACGCCGCAAACGATCTCCACGTTTTCCCGGGCCCGGAGGATCTGCTGCAGCTTCTTTTCGCCGGTCAGCTCCGGCAGATCCTGCAGCACCGTCACCTTCGCGCATTTCCCGGCCAGCAGGATCGCCTCCTGCAGGGCGGAATTCCCGCCGCCGGCGACGCAGACGGTCCTGTCCTGATAAAAGTCGCCGTCGCACACCGCGCAGAAGCTGATCCCTTCGCCGATCAGCGCGTCCTCGCCCTCCAGCCCGAGCGTCCGGTGCTTCACGCCCGTCGCCAGGATCACCGTCTTCGCCTCGCGGACTTCGCCCTCCGCGGTGTATACGGCTTTGCGGTCTCCCAGATCCTCGACGCGGATCACCTCGCACAGGTCGACCTCCGCGCCCTGGTCCAGGATCTGCTCCAGGAACGCGTCCGCGAATTCGTTTCCGCTCATCCGCGCGGTCCCCGGCCAGTTTTCGACCTGGGGGCTGTAGGTGATCTGGCCGCCGAATCCGTTCTTTTCCAGCACCAGCGTGCTCTTTCCGTTCCGCAGGGCGTACAGGGCCGCGGTCATGCCCGCCGGGCCGCCGCCGACAACAATCACATCGTACATTTTCTTTCTCTCCGAAAAGCGGGGAAGCTTTCGCGTCCCCGCCTCAACTTTCTTTTATTTTCCCAGCTGCATCAGCATGCCTTTGATGTCGGACACGCCTTTGTATTTCTCAAATCCTTCGCCGTTTGTCACGACCAGCGTCGGCGCCTGCATGATCCCGTATTTTTCGGTCAGCGCGCGCTCCTCGGCGGCGATCACCGTGCGGTACGGGAAGCCGGCTTTGTCCAGCATCGCCTTCGCCAGCTTGCAGTTCGGGCAGGTCGCCGAGGTGAACAGGATGGCCGCGCTGTCCGCTGCCGGGGTCTCCTCCGCGGCGCCGCCGCACGCGCAGGGGGCTTCCTCCGCGCGGATGGGGCCGGTGTGGGTCAGGCGGCTGCTGCCGATGTCGTAGACCTTGCGGTCGCGGAATTCCTGGGCCTTGCCGTCGTTCCAGTTCTGGACGGGGCGGTAGTAGCCGGTGATCCGGCTGTAGACCTCGGTCTTCTCGCCGCAGACGGGGCAGGTGTACTGTTCGCCGGTCAGGTATCCGTGATCCTTGCACACGGAGTAGGTCGGGCTCATGGTGTAGTAGGGCAGCTTATAGTTTTCCGCGATCTTGCGGACGAGGTTCGCCGCGGCTTTCCAGTCGGGCAGCTTCTCGCCCAGGAAGGCGTGGAACACCGTGCCGGAGGTGTACAGGGTCTGCAGCTCATCCTGCACGTCGAGCGCGGAGAAGATATCCTCGCTGAAGCCGACGGGCAGATGGCTGGAGTTGGTGTAGTAGGGCTTGCCGTTTTCGTTCGCCGTGATGATGTCCGGATACGCTTCCTTGTCGTGCTTGGCGAAGCGGTAGGTCGTGGACTCGGCGG
>CALCUD010000142.1 GCA_937906775.1 uncultured Clostridia bacterium | reverse complement strand
TGGAGCAGGTCACAGGCGGTAATTCGGGCATCCCGACTAAGAGCTGTCCCATATTGGAAAAATGGCTTATGATAAAAACTGATTTTTCAGATGAAGAAAAAAAGAAATTCATACAAAGACAAATTCACCACTGCTATGACCCAAACATAACAGAAGGTAGACCTTGCGACAATTGTGATCTTTTCAAAACATATCAGGCATTAAAGAACAGCTGACCTGAGATGAAGTCGGCTGCGGAGAACGAAAAGGAGGTCATAAAGGCATGGACTCTTCGGGGTCCATGCCTTTTTGGTGTCACCGGGGACTTGCCTGAAAGACGGACGCATGGTACATGTTTGCAATGTTATTACCGAAAAAATTCATTGCTTCCCGAGCCCTCGCAGATAATCCTCCACATTGATGTATTCAATTTCACCGACCATAGTAGTGGGACCGCGATAGATGACACCTTTGCGCTTGATCTCACCAAAACAGAATTCAATATGGACCGAAATAAGCGGGGGCTGTGAGTTTTCTCACAGCCCCCGTTTCAGTTACTGTTTTTTCAGGTAAACGACCTTACTGGTAAAGTCCTGGTCCAACTGTACCCAGAACCCCATATTGGCCAGAACGGCGCCGGAATACGTTTCCCCGTTCTCGTCCAGATAGGTGGCGTTCTCATCCAGACCCTGCAGCCGGATCCGCTGGGGGGCCGTGTTCGGTACGATGGTGGTCACATAGACACAGAGCAGGACTTCCCCGGCGTCCGGCGACACAAACTGCCAGGCCGTGTAATTCCCCTCAAAAGGAGACCGCAGGCGATAATAATCTCCCTGCTGCACCAGCTTCCGGACCTGCTTGACTCGTTTCACCAGCGCTTCCGCGGTCTGGAGATCCTCGGCGCTGAGTTTGGACAGATCCAGTTCAAAGCCGAAATTCCCGCCGATGGCCACATCGCCGCGCATCTGCATCCCAACGACACGGCCGGTCTGGTGATTCGGCACCGCACTGACATGGGCCCCCATGGAGGACGGGGGATACACATAGGAGGTGCCGTACTGGATCTTCAGCCGCTCCGCCGCGTCCGTATCGTCGCTGGTCCAGATCTGGGGCATGTAGTACAGCATACCGGGATCAAATCTTCCGCCGCCGCCGGAGCAGCCCTCAAACAGGATCTTCGGGAAGCGCTCCGTCAGGGTCTCTATGACCCGATACACGCCCAGCATATACCGGTGCTGGGTCTCCATCTGCCTTTCGGTGGCCCGGTCCCCGGAGAAGGCTTCCGTCATGTTCCGGTTCATATCCCACTTGACATACTCGATCTTGGCTCCCGCCAGGACTTTCCCCACCGCGTCAATGATATAGTCCTGCACTTCCTCCCGGCTGACATCCAGGATCAGCTGGCTTCTGGCTTCCGTTCTCGGTCTGCCGTCCACATGCAGGCACCAGTCCGGATGGGCCCGGTACAGGTCGCTGTCGGGAGAGACCATTTCCGGCTCGAACCACAGACCGAACTTCAGGCCCAGGGCATTGATCTTCTCCGCCAGACCGGCGATGCCGTCGGGCAGTTTTTCCCTGTTCTCGACCCAGTCTCCCAAGGAATTGTCATCCCAGTTCCGTTTGCCGAACCATCCGTCATCCAACACGAACAGTTCCACACCGATCTGCTTGGCCTGTTTGGCGATGTTCAGCAGCCTTTCCTCGTTGAAAAAGAAATAGGTGCCTTCCCAGTTGTTGATCAGGATGGGTCTGTCCTTGTCCCGCCACTCGCCCCGGGCCAGACGGGTCCTGTACAGGCGGTGATACAGCCCGGACATGCCGTTCAAGCCCCGGTCGGAATAGACCAGCACCGCTTCCGGGGTACAGAAGTCTTCCCCGGTTTCCAGACGCCAGGCAAACACATCGGGGTTCATGCCGATGGACATTCTGGTGTTCCCCGCGTTGTCCACGTTGGAAAGAGCCAGGAAACTGCCGCTGTAAACCAGGTTCATGGCCCATACTTCCCCAGCGAACTCATCCGTGTTTTTCCCGCACAGGGCGATAAAGGGATTTTCTTCATGTCCGGAGGCGCCGCGCTGGGAATAGATCCTGTACTCCCCTTCCCCCTGGGGCACGCGGACCACGGAGCATTCACGAGCCCAGCCGCCCTTCAGGTGGATCAGGTCATAACCGCTGCCGTACAACGGCACGGAAGCCGCCATCACGCCACGAAGGATCGCGGGATCGGGACCGGGGTTCGCCACTTCCAGTCTCCGGGTGATCACGCCGCTTTCGGCATACACCGTATATACCGCGGTGACCTCCAGGGCGGTCAGAGGATCCCGAAGCAGGATCTCCAGGCTGTCCGCCTCCGCGTCGGTCTCCACATAGGTGGCGGGCAATCCCGCGGGCATTCTCTTCCCGGCGTAGATCTTGTGGGATACATACCGGAGGGTGGACATATCGTTTCCCTGGGCGTTCTCCACGCGGACCGCCGGGGTCCCGTACCAGCCGCTGCCCCGGGTGGGGACCTCGTGGGGTCTTCTGTACTCGTCCTTGTCAAAGGACGCCACCGCGTAATAGCGGTCCAGGGCCGGTTTGACACTCCCCTCCGGGACCCGTTTTCCCCAGTACAGGTTTTCCAGTTCTCCCTGCTCATCCACGTACAGCACATAGGAGACCTGTCCCCCGGACAGATAGAAGCATCTGTTCTGTTCAACAAAAGTTACAGACATACCTGAACCTCCTTAAAAGCAATGAATTGCCGCTCACCCGTGGATGAGCGGCCTGAAACGGTTTACAGTGATCAGCTCTTCATTCCTGTCAGCGCGATACCTTCGATAAACTGACGCTGGAAGATCAGATACAGCACCAGCATCGGGATCATGGCCAGGGTGGAGCCCGCCATCATGACCGGGAAATTGGTATCATGCTGGCCCCGCAAAGACACGATACCGGCCGAAAGAGTCATCTTGTTGATCTGCATGTTACAGATCAGGGGCCACATCATATCGGAGTAGGCGAAGAGGGCGGTGAACACGGCCAGAGCCATCACGGCGGTCTTGGTCAGGGGGAACAGGATGCGAACAAAGGTCTGACCGATATTGGCGCCGTCAATGACCGCCGCTTCCATCAGATCGTTGGGCAGGCTCAGATAGAACTGGCGCAGGAAGAAGGTGCCAAAGGCGGAAACGAGACCGGGGAACACCAGGGCGAAGATGGTGTTCAGCAGTTTCATGTCGCTCAGCATCAGATACTGGGGAATAGTAAAGATCTGGCTGGGCAGCATCAACTGGGTCAGCACAACAAAGAAACAGATGTTTTTGCAGGGGAACTGCAGTTTCGCGAAGGCGAACCCGGCCATGGAAGAAAACACGGTGGCGCAAAGTACCCGGAACAGGATCATCAGCAGCGTATTGATGTACAGACTGCCAAAGGGCAGGGTGCGCAGCACCTCGCTGTAATTCTCCCATTGGGCCACACTGGGGAAGAACACAGGCGGGATCAGCAGGGATTCCGGTCTGGATTTCAGGGATGTCAGGATCATCCAAACGAAGGGGAAGATCATCAGCACCGATCCGAGGATCAGGATGATATGAATGATCGTGTGACCTCTCCGTTTATAGGTACTCCGGTGATTCCGGATCACAACGGTACTGTTCATACGCTCCTCCTTACTCCTCATAATGGACCAGTTTCTTTTCAGCCACGAACTGGATGACCGTAAAGATGCCGATCAGGACAAAACTGAAGACAACGATGGCCGAAGCATAGCCCTTGTTGAATTTCTCAAAGGCTTCCCGGTAGAACAGGGTCATCAGGGTGGCTGTTTGCTTGTAGGCCGGATTGTTGGCGGGAACCAACAGATAGACCGTATCAAACTGCTTCAGGGAGGTCATGGTGCGCATGAGCACCACAAAGAAAAGGGTGGGAGAAATCAGCGGCACGGTGATTTTGAAGAAACGCTGGAAAGCGTTGGCGCCGTCGATCTCGGCCGCTTCGTAGTAGGTCTTGGAAATCGACTGCAGGCCCGCCAGCAGGAGCACCAGGTCATAGCCCACGGAACTCCAGATATTGATGATGGCGCAGGAAAGCAGCGATGTATTGGGGTCAGCGATCCAGGTCGGCCCCTGTATACCGAAGATCTTGAGCACCTGGTTCAAGATACCGACATCCGAATTCAGGATCCATTTCCACACCATGGTCACCGCGGCGGGAGCCACCACCATGGGAAGGAAATAGATGCCACGGTACACGTTGCGTCCCTTGATCTGATTGTTCAACAGGGTAGCCAGAATCAGAGCAAGGAAAACGCCCACCGGCACCGTCAGCAAGACAAACATGAGGGTGTTTCCTGTGGATTGCCAGATCATGCTGTCTTTCAACAGGTTGGCGTAATTCTTCAGCCCGATGTATTTCGCTTTTCCGAGTCCCTGGGATTTCATCAGGCTCAGCCAGATGGTATAGAAGAAAGGATAGATATTCAGGACGCACAGTCCGATCACAGTCGGGGCCACCAGTCCCAATCCCCAGAAAGGAGCGTAGTTGTACTGTTTTTTACCTTTAACGCGGCGGTTTACCGGTTGGTTTGCCGTAAGGGTGCTCATACCGGTCAAGCCTCCTTTAAATCAAAGAATAAACCACGGGGCGAAGGGGGAATCCCCCTTCGCTCCGCGGAGTCAGAGAATCACTTCTGTTTCCTTTTCAGGCAACAGATCCATTCAGGAGAAGAAATTACAGACCTTCGGCTTCGCAAACCGCGGCGTAAATTTCTTCGCAAGCTTCTTCAACAGTCTTGTTTCCGGCATAGACTTCGTTCATCAGTTCGGTCTCGGTGCCTTCCCACAGGGACTTGTTGGGGCTGAAGGGATACTGCACGCCATAGGTGATCATTTCAGGATAGCAGGCGATGTTGATGTCGGTGAAGTTATCGGAGAAGTAGTGCTCCGTGCCGGCATAAGCGGGGATGGCAGCCTTGGCCTGAGCCTGCAGGATGTTGGCTTCTTCGGTTCCGCAGAAGGCGATGAAGTCTTTCACCACTTCAGGATACTGGGTTTGGCCCCAACCGGCGTAGCCCAGTCCGTTGTAGATGGAGGCGCGGGTCTTGCCCTGGGGCAGGACGCACAGGTCGAACTTGCCGGCCACGGGGCTGGCGGTGTAAGCGCTCATGTTCCAGCTGCCAACGAAGACCATGGCCAGCTGACCGGCCTGGAACCGTTCGTCGTTGGAGATTTCAGAGAACTGAGCCTGAGTGGGAGAAATGCCTTCTTCCTGGAAGCTGACCCAGAACTTGATGGCTTCCTTGGTGGCGTCGGTGTTGTAACCGCAGGCCGTTCCGTCGTAGGCGAAGCCTTCGTTCTGATAGATCATGTTCAGGTAACCGGACTGCTGGTCGTTGGGAGCGCCGAAGCCCCAGATGCCCTTTTCGGCATCGGTCAGCTGAGTGGCGACTTCCTTCAGTTTGGCCCAATCCCAGGTATCATCGGGATAGGCGATACCGGCGGCGTCGAAGATTTCCTTGTTGTAGGCCAGGGCGATGGTGTCGTAGTCCTTCGGGATGGCCAGGTGAGCGCCGTCAAAGGTGTACAGGGCAGTCACGCCGGAGGGATAGGGAGTGTAGTCATAGTCCAGATCGGTCAGGTCCATCATGATGCCGGCATCGGCATACTTGAAGAACTGATTGGAGTGGATCCAGTAGACATCAGGCATGGCTCCGCCCTGGGCGGCCGCTTCCAGCTTGGTCCAGTACTGGTCCCAGGGGGTCACTTCGGTGTTGATGGTCACGCCGGGATGAGCAGCCATATAGGCTTCGGCAATGGCCTTCATGCCGGGTTCCTGGTTGGTATCCCAGAAAGCGAAGGTGATGACGGCATCGTCAGCGGACGCGAAGGACACCATCGACAGCAACAGGACGATGGCAACAACGAGAGACAGGATTTTCTTCATAACGTTTTCTCCTTTCAATTTTTGTTCATGAGCAAATCCTTGCTATAATTATACTGCTTAATGCGAACAATGTAAAGCACGAATTGACCGTTTTGGCAGAATTTTTACCGTTCCATACAGGACAATTCATCACTGTGTCAGGAACCGATATTTCTGTCCTCCGGCAAAAACTCAGGTAAAGGTCGGCAGCCAGCCTTCGTGGGCCTCGATCAGATCGTCGCACAGGGACACGATCTCATCGATAGAAAGTTCGGCCGAGGTATGGGGATCCAGCATGGCGGCCTGATAGATGGCGTCTTTCTTCAGGGTCCTGGCCGCCTCAACGGTCATGAGTTGCATATTGATATTGGTCCTGTTCAGGGCGGCGCACTGTTCGGGCAGATCGCCGATCCGGCACGGCAGAATCCCGGTCTTGTCCACCAGACAAGGCACCTCCACCACCGCGTTGGCGGGCAGGTTGGTGATCAGTCCGTTATTGAGCACATTGCCGCCGATCTTGCAGGGGCGGTTGGTTTCCATGGCTTCAATGATATGGCTGGCGTACTCTGTCGTTCTCTTGTGGGTCAGGGTACGATCACGGGTCAGGGTATCCCGGCGGGTCTTCCAGTCTTCGATCTGATTCACGCAGCGCCGGGGATATTCATCCAGGGGGATATTGAACCGGTCGATCAGTTCCGGATACCGGCTCTTGATGAAATAAGGCGTATACTCGCTGTTATGCTCGCTGGATTCCGTGATATAGTAGCCGAATCTGCGCATCAGTTCCAGGCGGACCATATCGCCGTGCTTCCCTTCCCGCTGATAAAGGTCATAGGCTTCCTTCAGCACTTCAAGGCGGCGGCCTTCCGGCATTTCACCGCCATGGGCCTTGGCCGCCCGGGCAATGTATTCGTCCAGGGTCCCGATGTCCAGTTTTCCCTGGTTCAGCAGCAGGGCTCTCCGTTTGATCTCCGGATAAAGATCCACGCCGTCTTTGGTACACTCCAGCAGCCAGGCCTGATGGTTGATGCCCGCGATCTTAGCCTGCACGGTCTCATCGTAGTCCATCCCCAGTTCGGTCAGCAGGGTGGAGGCACAAACCTGAACGCTGTGGCAAAGGCCCACGGTCTTGACGGAGGTCATGTGAAGCATGGCGCCCGTAAGGATAGCCATGGGATTGGTATAGTTCAGGAACCAGGCGTCCGGGCAGACTTCTTCCATATCCCGGGCAAAATCCATCATCACGGGAATGGTCCGGAGGGCGCGGAAGATACCGCCGATGCCCAGGGTATCCGCGATGGTCTGACGAAGACCGTATTTTTTCGGGATCTCAAAGTCGGTCACGGTACAGGGTTCATAGCCGCCTACCTGGATCGCGTTGACAACATAGTTGGCGCCCCGGAGAGCCTCTTTCCGGTTTTCCACTCCGAGATAGCCGTGGATCACAGCCTCCGCGCCGGAGTTTTCGTTGATCACGTCCAGCATCCTTTTGGAATCTTCCAGGCGTTCCGCGTCAATGTCATAAAGAGCGATCTCTGTTCCGTGGAGCGCGGGCGTCATCATGACGTCCCCCAGTACATTCTTCGCGAAAACCGTTGAACCGGCGCCCATAAATGTGACTTTAGCCATAGTACCCTCCTAAATGAATTTGTATTTTCTACAATTTTCTACAGTATACAACACGGAGGTCTTTTTCACAAGAGACAGAAATCGGGGTCATCCTTGCCTGCTCCATCCAGTATGGCCTGATACGGGTTTTCCGGAATGATGCTGTCCTCTCCGCGAAGCGGGGCATAGGAGAAATACGAAAAGGGATTCGCCATCGTCGGTGTTGCAGTAAATTTCATAAAGCTCCGCTTCGGAAAGCTTCATGAGATCATCCAAACAGGTTGTGTTTGCTTTCTTTAACAGCAGGTTCGCGGCATCAAATCTTGCGAAATTATTTGCGCAGCAAGCATCTCAGAATTCACCGGGTGAATAGTTTTTAGCTTTTT
>CALCUD010000141.1 GCA_937906775.1 uncultured Clostridia bacterium | reverse complement strand
AGCATGGTCTTGCCGTCCAGCGCCAGATCGCGCACGAACATATAAGCCTCGTCAACCTTGCGAACGGTCTTCTGAAGGTCGATGATGTAGATGCCGTTGCGCTCGGTGAAGATGTACTGAGCCATCTTCGGGTTCCAGCGGCGGGTCTGATGACCGAAGTGTACGCCGGCTTCCAGGAGCTGTTTCATGGAAATGACTGCCATAGGGGTTCCCTCCTTGTTTTTTCCACCCTCTCCTCCGGCGCGGCCGGCCACCGGTCACCCGGCACAAGCAGCCGCAGAGGAAAGGTGCGTAATCAGATGGATTCTATCACATCCGCGTTCCAAAAGCAAGAGCCGGACGCTCTTTTCTTTCAGGTTTTCCGGAGCGGGTTACCGCAGGACGAACACCGTCAGCAGGACCGCCGCCGCGGACAGGATCACCGTCAGGCGCAGGAGCGGGAAACGGTAGTCCCGCAGCAGGCCCGCGAACTCCCGCAGCAGCGCGTTGGGCCAGAAATACCAGCGCGTCCTGCAGCCCATCCCGTCGATCGGCCATCCCGCCTCCCGGGCGATGATCCCCGCGCGGAACATATGGTAATTGCTGGTGGCGAAAGCGCACTTCGCGTCCGGGATCCTGCCTGCGATCAGCTCCCGGCTGAACAGGATGTTTTCCCGGGTCGTCCGGCTTTCCGTCTCCGGAAGGATCCGTTCCTCCGGAATGCCGTGCTCCTTCAGCCAGCCGGCCATGGCCTCCGCCTCGGGCATCGGTTCATTGGCCCCCTGCCCGCCGGAGGGGACGAAAACGACCGGTTTCCCGCCCCGTTCCTCCTGCCGGACCGAATATTTGACGGCGCGGTTCACCCGGCGTTCGATCAGCGGGTACAGGGTACCGTCCTTCCGGATCTGGCATCCGAGGATCACGATACAGTCCAGCTCCTCCGCGGGGCGGTGTTTCCGCGTCAGGATAAAGGTGATGAAAACCGACAGCAGCAGGCAGATCCCGAGTGCAAGCAGCGTATGGTAGACATCAAACAGGCAGCGGACAACCGTTCCGGTCGTCTCCTTCCGCACCGCGCCCCAGAGCAGATAGCCCGTCAGGACCCCGCCGAGCATGACCGCGCTGAGCGCGATCCCGAGCAGATTCCGGCTGCGGAATCCCTCCTTCCGGATCAGCTGGACATTGCTGACGCACAGCAGCCCCGTGAACAGGATCAGCAGCGGGGAACTCATCAGATTGAAGTTGACGGTCGCCTCCCCGATCCGGGCGCAGGAGGATCCGAAATCGTCCGCCAGCGGGTCCAGAAAATAGATCAGCAGGACCCCGGCGTTCAGCAGCGCCAGCGTCAGGGTGAACAGGAAGGCCGCAAGCTTCAGCACCGTGGCGTAGGAAAAGAAATCCGTGCGCAGATCCCTGCGGTATCCCAGCAGGAAGATCACCGCGGCGGCGGCAAAGAACAGCGCTTCGCAGACCACCGTACCCTGCCATCCGCTGAAGTTGCCGTTGCTCCGGTCGTACAGCAGGCCGAGCCCTGTCGTTTCCAGCTCCCGCTCCCACAGAAGATCCGGCTGCCCCTCGCAGGAAACGCTCATCCGGGTCTGTCCGGTCCCGGTCTTTCTCAGCCGGATCCGGAGGTTCCTCTCCGACACGTTGACGAGCTCCACTTCGGCGACCCCGGGGTCCGAAAAAGAGACGCGGACCTCCTCCGCGCGGACCGTATGCCGGTCCCCGAGCGCGAAATAAAAGCTCATGGGGTTTCCGTGCAGCAGCATATACCCCGCCATCCCCGCCAGCAGCAGGATGAGCACGATCAGCAGCGCTTTCAGTTCCTTCTTCATCCGGGTCCCTCCGTGTTCCGTCCGTTCTCGGGTCCTATCCTACCCCACCCCGGTCCAAAAGTCCAATAAAAAGAGGATGCTCCGTCTTCAAAGCATCCCCCGTCTGTTTATATCGTCGCCAGCGCCTGCGCCAGATCCTCCTTCAGGTCCTCCGCGCTCTCCAGCCCGACGCTCAGCCGGACCAGATCCGGTCCGACGCCGGCCGCCACCAGCTCCTCGTCGTTCATCTGCCGGTGGGTCGCGCTGGCCGGGTGGAGGCAGCAGGTTCTCGCGTCGGCCACATGCGTTTCGATCGCCGCGACCTTCAGCGCTTTCATGAACGCCTCCGCGGCCTTTCTTCCGCCCTTCACGCCGAAGGACACCACGCCGCAGGAGCCGTCCGGAAGATACTTCTTCGCGCGCTCATGGTATTTATCGCCCGGAAGCCCGCAGTAGCTGACCCACGCGATCTTCTCATGTCCCGACAGGAATTCGGCTACGGCCAGCGCGTTTTCGCAGTGGCGCTTCATGCGGACGTGCAGGCTTTCAAGCCCCAGATTCAGGATGAACGCGTTCTGCGGGCTCTGGACGGAGCCGAAGTCCCGCATCAGCTGGCTGGTCGCCTTGGTGATGAAAGCTTTTTCCTTTCCGAAGCGTTCCGCGTAGATCACGCCGTGATAGCTGTCGTCCGGCGTGGTCAGCCCCGGGAATTTATCCGCGTGCGCCATCCAGTCGAACTTTCCGCCGTCCACGATGCATCCGCCGAGCGCGGCGCCGTGCCCGTCCATATACTTCGTCGTGGAGTGGGTCACGATATCCGCCCCCCATTCCAGCGGCCTGCAGTTGACCGGCGTGGCGAAGGTGTTGTCCACGATGAGCGGAACGCCGTGCGCGTGCGCCGCCTTCGCGAACAGTTCGATATCCAGCACCGTCAGCGCGGGATTCGCGATGGTCTCCCCGAAGACCGCCTTCGTGTTGTCGCGGAACGCCGCGTTCAGCTCCTCCTCCGTGCAGTCGGGGGAAACGAAGGTGAATTCCACGCCCATCTTTTTCATCGTCACGGCGAACAGATTGTACGTCCCGCCGTAGATGGAGTTGGAGGCCACCACATGGTCCCCCGCGGTGGCGATGTTGAACACGGCATAGAAGTTGGCGGCCTGGCCGGAGGACGTCAGCATGGCGGACGCGCCGCCCTCGAGCGAGGCGATCTTCGCCGCGACGGCGTCGCACGTCGGATTCTGGAGCCGGGAGTAGAAGTATCCCTCCGCCTCCAGATCGAACAGTTTGCCCATGTCCTCGCTGGTATCATATTTGAAGGTCGTGGACTGAATGATCGGGATCTGGCGGGGCTCCCCGTTTCCGGGGCAGTATCCGCCCTGAACGCACCGGGTTTCCAGTCTGCTCATTCTCCATACTTCCTTTCACTTCTGTTTGCATCAGCATACCATATCCGCGCGTCCCCCGGCCGCTCTTTTTTTGTGCTAAATCAGATGTCGTATCTGGTATCTTCCGGTCCATAGCGCCCGTATTGCGTGAAAATCACATCTATGCTATGATTTTCAACGTTTCGAGGTGATTTTCACCCGGAATACATCGTACAGAAAGGAACGACAGCTTTATGAAAAAGATCATCTGCAAGGTCGAGTACGACACCGAAACCGCGGAATTCCTTGGAAAGAAGACTGCCGGAACGATCGGCGATCCCGCCGGATATGAAGAATGCCTCTTCCGGACCGAGGGAGGAAAATTCTTCCTGTATACCAACGGCGGCGAACAGTCCCCCTATGCCAAAGAAGACATCAGACGTCTTTCCGCGGATAAAGCCCGGGAGTGGCAGGACGCCAATCTGTAATCATTTTCTGATTTTCTCCGGAACCGTTCCGGGAAAAGCCGACCGTGCATCCGCCCGGCCGGCTTTTATGATGCCGGTTCGGTTGTGCTTTCCGCGCAGGCATGATATAATTTTCTGTTGTACAGTCTGTACAGACTTCATTATCCCGGAAGGAGCAACGAAATGAAAGCAAATGCGATCCGCTGGATTTGTGTTTTTCTGATGCTGGGGGTCCTTTCCTTCCTGGTCTCCGCTCCCGCGATGGCCGAAGTGACCCCTCTGGACCTTGACCAGACGGTTCCCGGCGCGGTCCCGTCCGAAGACGGGTGGACCCGGGTCTCCGGCAAGGACGCGCTCACGGATGAAGGCGTTCTGTCCTTCGGGACCGCGAAGCCCTGTATCATCAAATATGACAAGTCCACCGGCGAATGGTCCGAAACCGACAAGGAGGCCAAAGTCTCCGAGTTCGACTGGATCCGGTATGAAGATCCGTCCATTTCGGTCCGCGCGGAGTACGCGACGCTGATCCCGGCGTATAAAAACGCCAAGATCCAGTCTTCCGTTACCTATATCAAGGTCGCGGATCCCTCCCAGGTCCGGACCGCGATGAGCAACGACAACTATGACAAGCGCAACTACGTCAGCGCCGAAAGCATGGCCCGACACGTTCACTCCGTCGCGGCCGTCAACGGCGACTTCTTCAAATATCACTACAACGTCGGATACGTCGTCCGTCAGGGCGTCTTCTACCGCGACAAGCTGAACGGCAAGCGCGATCTGCTCCTGATCGATGATCACGGCGATTTCCACGCCGTTTTCGCCGCGAAGTCCGAGGATGTTCAGGCGTTCCAGGATTCCCTTCCCGAGGGCCGCAGCGTCGTGAACACCTTCACGCTTGGCCCTGTTCTGGTGCAGGACGGCGCCGCCCGCACGATCTCCGAAACCAGCGTGGCCGACAGCGGCGAATTCCAGTGGTGCTACGCGCAGCAGCGCGTCGCCGTGGTCCAGGTCGGCGAGCTGGAATACGCGATCGTGGAAACCTACGGCAAAACCAACGGCTCCATGGGGCTGACCCTGCAGGAATTCGCGGACTATATCGCGTGGCTGTTCCCGGATTGCCGCATGGCCTACAATCTCGACGGCGGCGGCTCGACGAATGTCGTTATCGGCGAGAAGCGGATCGAAAAGACGCCCGGGCACCGGGACATCAGCGATATCCTGTATTTTGCGTCTGCCTGGACGGAGGAATAACGGTATGGAACCGATCGATCTGGCGGGGTTCACCCTCTATCCCTACGGCCTGGGCGTAGCCGTTTCCGTGGCCGTCGCGCTGATCTGGAGCGACCGTCTCGCGAAAAAGGCCGGGATCAGGCCCGGCACAGTCAGCCTGTTCGCGCTCTGCGCCGTTCCGCTGGCGTTTATCTCAGCCCGTCTGGGCTATGTTCTTTCGGAATTTGAATATTTCCTGTCCGACGGTTTTCTGTCCTTCCTGCGCGGTCTCGTTGATTTCACCTCCGGCGGATATATGCTGTACGGCGCGCTGGCCGGGACCGTTCTGGCCGCGCGGCTGGTCTCCCGCCGCCGGGGAGTTCCCTTCGGAAAGCTGATTGACGTCCTGGCCGCCCCGACGGCGCTGGCCGTCGCGCTCGGCCGTCTCGCGGAGGGTCTGGCGGGCGCCGGCTACGGATGGGGCCTGGAGGACTGGTTTGCCGAAGGCGAAGGCTATTCCGTTTTCGTCCTGGATGACGCGGCTTTCTTCTGCCGTTTCCCCTTTGCCGTCTCCGACTATTACGGCGAGTGGAAATGGGCCGTCTTTATCCTGATGGCGGTGATCATGGGGATCCTTTGCGTCGCGGTCTGCAGAGCCGGGGTCGCCCGCGACGGCGGCCGCTTCATTCTGTTCCTGTTCTCCTTCGCCGCGATTCAGATCCTGGGCGAAAGCCTGCGGCAGGACGCCATTCTGAAGTGGGGCTTCGTCCGGGTCAATCAGATCCTGAGCGCCGTCATCCTCCTGGGCCTGCTGTTCTTCCTGTGGCGGAAGGGACCGCGGCGCGGGCGCGATCTGATCCTTTCCCTGCTGTCCGTTCTGGTCTGTCTGCTGCTTGTCACCGCGATGGAATTCGCCATGGAGGGAAAGATCGCCTTCATCGAAGGGATGCCGATGGACCTGTGCTATCTGGTTGTCGCTCTCGCCTGCGCGGGGTTGATCGTCACGCTTCTTCCCCTGTGGAAAAGCGTTTACGGGAAAAAGGAGGATCTTGTATGAAAAAAACCGTTATCCGTCTGACAGCCGCGCTGATCCTGCTCGCTCTGACGGCGGGCGCCGCCTTCTCCGAAGGGGAACTCCGGGGATATGAAAAGGGAAACGGCTATGTATATGTGAACCTCGGGCGTTATATGCAGTCGATCGACGGGGGCGTCCCGGAGGAAAACAACAATACCTGGACCTGGTCCAGAAACCCGATCAAGGATACCGAGGGCATGACCTTTGAAAAGACGCCGCTCCTGTGGCGCGTCCTGACGGTCGATGACGAGAAAGCCTATCTCGCCAGCGAATATGTGCTTTTCGCCATGCCCATGCATAAGAATTACGCGGAATACAAAACCATCGGCAAAGACTTCGGGAACACCGAGCTGTGCGCCTATCTGAACGGCGAGTTCGCCGCGGAAGCCTTTACCGAAGAGGAAATGGCCATGCTGCTCCCCTGCGAGACTTTCGGCAAGGTCTTCCTGCTCGATTCGTCCGATCTGACCAGCAAGGAGGTCGGCATGGGCCGCGGAAACGGGCTCAAATGCTGGGGCACGGAATATGCCATCCGGGTCACCGGCCTGTATGTTTTCCTGGTCAAACACGGCGCCCACAGCGCCTACTGGGCCCGCAACCAGTCCACGACTGACAAGCGTCATGCCCGCTGCACCAAGGACGGCGGACAGCTGGGACATATCGTTTCCGACCGGGAGAACGAGGGCGCCCGCCCCGCTCTGTATCTGGACATGAACGCCTTTGAGATCACCGGCGGAACGGGGACCAAAACGGATCCCTATCAGCTGGCGCCGAAGGGAAACTGACCGGGATTTACCTCTTCGTTCCGTCCGCGTTTTCGCCGAAGTGGTTCCAGTGATAATTGCTCCTGTTCGTTCCGTCGCCCATCTGGTAATACTTGTTGTATCCGGCGGTATAGTTGGTCCCGTCTGACGTGACGATCGCGCAGATCAGGCTCCCGACGGAGCCGTCGATGACATTTCCCTGATCCCAGCAGCATACCGGCAGGCTTTTGGAGGTCTTTTTTCCTGTACCCATCTGGCCCGCGGAAACGCTGCCCCAGATATATACGTTGCCCTTTTCCGTGATCGCCATGGAATGCGCGTTGTATCCGATGACGCGGGAAACCGGTTCCGGGATCTCGACCTGATAGATCCCGTCCGGGCTGTCGCCCTTCGCCTCGGAGGATCCGATCTGCCAGTAGTCGTTTCTTCCCCAGGCCCATACGGTCCCGGCGTCATCCAGCGCGTAGGCGAAATCGCTGCCGGCGGCGAGCTGCGCGATCCGGACGTTTTCGAGCAGCGTGATCTCGGCCGGCTCCGTCACGTATACGGTCTTCCTTTTATTCTTCATCGGGCCCAGAACGCCGTTGCTGTTCTGGCCCCATCCCCAGAGCCTGCCCGAGCCGTCCAGCGCCAGGCAGAATTTCCCGCCGCATGCGACCTGGACGATATTCTCCAGCGGCAGGCACACGGGATCCCACTGGTCCGTGCGCGCCCCGTTGCCGACCTGCCCGCAGTTGTTTCTCCCCCAGGTCCAGACATGGCCCGCGCTGTCCAGCGCGGCGTTGTGGCCGAAGCCGCTGTCAATGGCAACGATATCCGTCAGTCCCGGGACCCGGATCGGAGATCCGACCCGGTTTTTCTGTTCCCGGCCCTGTCCCTGCGTTCCGTGGTTTCCGTTTCCGGAGGTATATACCGTGCCGTCCTTCATCAGATAGAGGGTGTTCTCATTCCCTCCGGCGATGTCCAGGATGTCGGCGCTGTTCAGTCCGGTCGCGGCTTTTGCCGGCACGCGGATATATCTGAACTCGTCCATCCCCAGCTGGCCCCTGGTATTGTCGCCCCAGCCCCACAGCGTTCCCTCCGCGTCCATCGCGAAAACGAAGGAGCCGCCGCAGCGGATCATGGAGACCGGATACGCAATCCCGGTCTCCTCAGCCGCGGCGGGCACGGTTGCACCCGGGCACAGCAGCGTCAGAATCAGCAGGCAGGTCAGGATACGTTTCATCATTGATCCCTTCATCCGTATCAGATTCGCCGGAGAACGGCCCCGGCATCTTCATGGAAGATAACATACGTTTCCGCAAATGTAAAGACGGCCTGCGCCGTCCCGGTGTGGACATCCGCCGGATCATAGAGTATACTGTCGGTGAGCCGTTTTTCCGGATTGAAAATTTCATTTATTTACGGAGGAGTCAGACGTATGCGAAAGATCGGCAGGAAGCGCGTCAACGGGCGTTATGTGGCGGAACACCGTTATTCGCGTACGCATTCAAGCTACTCGGGCGGATCCGCCCAGGCCGCTCCCCGGAAGACGTCCGGCGTCCGGATCGCGCTCATCGCGATCCTCGCAGCCGCGGCGGTCGCGCTGATCGTTCTGGGCGGCCTCCGCCATGCCGATCAGAAGAAACAGATCGAAACGCTGAATACGGATGTCGCGGAAAAAGCCGCGCGGATCGAAACGCTGAACGCGGATGTCGCGGACAAAGCGGCACAAATCGAAACGCTGAATACCGATGTCGCGGACAAAGCCGGGCAAATTGAAGCTTTGAACGCCGACGCGGCAAAGAAAGCCGAACAGATCGAAACCCTGAATACTGACGTCGCGGATAAAGGCGTGCAAATTGAAGCTTTGAACGCCGACGCGGCAAAGAAAGCCGCACAGATCGAAACCCTGAATGCCGCTGTCGAAGAAAAAGACGCATTGAACGAACACCTGAATACTGATCTTAAAACCCTGAACGCCGCTGTCGAAAAGAAAGACGCGCAGATCGAAGCCCTGAATACCGACGCCGCGGACAAAGCCGGGCATATTAAAACCCTGAATGCCGACGTTGCAAAGAAAGCCGAACAGATTGAAACGCTGAATGCCGATGT
>CALCUD010000140.1 GCA_937906775.1 uncultured Clostridia bacterium | reverse complement strand
AACCCGGCCGATGCCGAGGACCTGGTGCAGGAGGCCTACACCAAGGCTTTCTCGGCGTTCCACCAGTACAAGCCCGGGACCAACCTGAAGGCCTGGCTGTATCTTCTGCCTGCCGTGGCTTTTCTGGGCGTGTTCATGGTATACCCGCTCGTGGACGTGTTCGTTTACTCGTTCGAGGAGGGGTATAACTCCGCGTCGCAGACGTTTTTCGGCGTGGGCACGTACAACTATTCCTATGTTCTGCACGACACCTACTTTTTGCAGGCGGTCAAGAATACGCTGATTCTCGTGGCGATCACGGTGCCTCTGTCCACGGGACTGGGGCTGCTCATATCGCTGGGGCTCAATTCCATAACAAAGCTCAAGCAGCTGTTCCAGACCGTGTATTTCCTGCCCTACGTCACCAACACGCTGGCGGTGGGTCTGGTATTTATGATTCTGTTCAAAAAGACCGCCTATTCCGACGGCCTCATCAACCTTCTGATTCAGTGGTTCGGCGGGGAGAGCGTGGACTTTATCGACGGGCCGTACTGGGCGAAAATGTTCGTTCTGTGCTTTTACACCGTCTGGATCGTGCTGCCGTTCAAGATTCTGATTCTGACCAGCGCGCTCGCCTCCGTGAACGAGGAATACTACAAGGCCGCGCGCGTGGACGGCACCCGCAAATTCCGCATTTTCTATAAAATCCCCCTGCCGATGATCTCGCCCATGATCTTCTATCTGGTCATCACCGGCTTCATCGGCGCGTTCAAGGCGTACAGCGATTCCGTGGCGCTGTTCGGAACCAATCTGAACGCCGCAGGCATGAACACCATCGTCGGCTATGTGTACGACATGCTCTACGGAAACAGCGGCGGCTATCCCAGCTACGCGGCGGCCGCGGCGCTGATCCTGTTCCTGATCGTATTTACCATTACCTATATCAACCTGACAGTAAGCAGAAAGAATGTTCTGTACGCCTGACGGAGCGGCAGGAAAGGAATCGAAAATGAATTGTGAGAAAAAGACAAGCCGCCTGTCGACCGTGCTGATCTTCTTTTTCCTGACGGTCTGGGCGCTCATCGTGCTTTTCCCGTTCTACTGGATGGTGCTGACAAGCGTTAAAAGTTTCAGCGCATATAACATTGAGCGGGTCCCCGCGTTTTTTACAGCGGAACCGACTCTGCAAAACTATCTGGACGCTTTCACAACCGTTTCTCTCGGACGGTATTTCCTGAACACCCTGATCTTTACCGCGGCGACTACAGGGCTGATGATGGTCGTGATCATTCCTGCCTCCTATGCGTTTGCCCGGCTTCAGTTCAAAGGGAAGAACCTTGTATTCGCCCTGTTCCTGAGCCTGATGATGATCCCAACAGAACTGGTGATCATCACAAACTATGTGACGATCGTCCATATGAACCTGCGGAACACCTTCCTCGGACTGATCCTGCCTTCGGTGACCAGCGTGTTCTACATTTACCTGCTGAAGGAAAACTTTGAGTCCGTTCCGGATGAACTTTACAATGCGGCCAAAGTGGACGGCACCGGGGATTTCAAGTATCTGACCAAAGTGATGGTCCCGATCTGTCAGCCCACAATCGTGACGATCGTGATCCTGAAGGTCATTGAATGCTGGAACAGCTATGTCTGGCCCCGGCTGATCACCAACAATCCGGAGTATTTCCTGGTTTCCAACGGCATCCAGGAGATCCGTGAGAACGGTTTCGGCCGTGAGAACACACCCGCCATGATGGCCGCGGTCGTTGTCATTTCTGTTCCGCTGATCGTTCTGTTCCTGATTTTCCGGAAAAAGATCATGGCCGGCGTTTCGAGAGGGGGAACCAAGGGATGAAAAAGAAAATGGTCGCGCTTTTTCTGGCGCTGCTTCTGGTGCTTCCCCTGCTGAGCGGATGCCATGGGAAACAGAAAAGGAACTCTGTCCTTATTCCTGATGACTTTGATTCCCAGACGCCGGTGGAGATCACTTTCTGGGCCAAAAACGATACCAACAAGGCGCAGACGGATATTTACAACGCGGCTGCGGAGAACTTTCACAAGCTGTATCCCAATGTGGAGGTCAACATCCGCCTGTACACCGATTATCAGAGGATCTACAACGATGTCATCACGAACATTTCCACAAATACGACGCCGAACGTATGCATCACATACCCCGATCATATCGCGACCTATCTTACGGGACAGAATGTTGTGGTCCCGCTGGAGGAACTGATGTCCGATCCCGAGTACGGTCTCGGAGGGACTGCTGTACGCTTCGATTCCCCGACCGCGGAGGAGATCGTGCCGAAATTCCTGGAAGAATGCAGGATCAACGGAAAGATCTGCGCGCTTCCGTATATGCGCTCCACGGAGGCGCTGTATATCAACGCGGATTTTGTGAAGAAGCTGGGCTATGAGGTTCCTGATATCCCAACCTGGGATTTTGTGTGGGAAGTCTCCGAAGCGGCCATGGAAAAGGGCGCGGACGGGAACTTCCTCCTGAACGGACAGCAGGTCCTGATCCCCTTTATTTACAAGAGTACGGACAATATGATGATATCCATGCTGAAACAGCTGAACGCCGGCTATTCCGACCCGGACGGGACGGTCAGAATCTTCAATGACGTTACGGCGGCCCGCCTGAATGAGATCTATCTTCACGCAAAAAGCCGCGCGTTTTCCACCTTCACGATCAGCAGCTATCCGGCGAATTTCCTGAACGCGGGACAGTGCATTTTTGCCATCGACTCTACTGCCGGCGCGACCTGGATGGGCAGTCATGCCCCGCTGCTCGATATTCCGGAGGATCAGCTGGTGGAATTTGAGACGGTTGTCCGCCCCATTCCGCAATTTGATCCGGAAAATCCCCAAATGATTTCACAGGGGCCCAGCGTCTGCATCTTTGCCAAAGAGAATCCGCAGGAGGTTCTGGCAAGCTGGCTGTTCGTACAGTACCTGCTGAGCAACGATGTCCAGATCCCCTACGCGGAGACGGAAGGCTATGTCCCCGTAACGCTGAAAGCGCAGCAGAGCGGGGAATATCTGGAATACCTGAAGCAGATTGGAAATGACGGAAATACTCATTACGGCATCAAGATCGAAGCCAGTGAACTGCTGCTGAACAATATGCAGAACACTTTTGTGACGCCCGTATTCAACGGCAGCGCCTCACTTCGCTCCGCAGCGGGCCAGATGATCGAGGAGGTCACAAAGAGCGCGCGCCGGAAACAGGAGGTCAATGAGAAGTATATCGCTGATCTGTATGACAAGATGGTCAGTCTGTACCGGCTTGATCAGATCACGGTGAATGACGGCGGTGAAACGGGTGAAAACGAAACGGCTTCAGAACCGGAAGATCCTGAGATTTCTGCTTCCTCCCGTTTTCTGCTGATCGCGATCGGGGCGATCTGGATCCTGATCGGAATCGCGACGCTGATCAGAACGAAAAAGAATCAGCGAAAGAATTGAAATCCTGTCGGGAATGGTTTATACTGAGTCTGTTTATCGGGTTCGATAGACTAATATGAAAGGAGTACATTCTCTATGAAAAAGGCGTTAGTTCCGATTCTTGCCGTGATCGCTGTTGCCGCGATCGTTGTTTGCTGCGTGTTCGGTGGCCAGAAGGCCGACCTGCAGAAGCAGGTAAACGGTCTGTTCAACGAGGAAGCTGTGACTGCCAAGGTTGACGAAGCCGTTGCCGCTGCCAAGGAAGGTCTGTTTGATCAGGCTGCCGTTGATGCCAAGGTCAACGAGGCTGTTGAAGCCGTCAAGGCCGAAGCCGAAGCCGCCAAGGCGAACCTTTTCGACGAAGAAGCCGTGACCTCCAAGGTCAACGAAGCGGTCAAGACGCTGCTGGGCATTGACGAGAAGCAGTTCAAGCAGATCGTGATGATCGCGCAGGGTGAATTTTGGGAGCTGCTGAATGCCAGAACGGAAAGACGGACGGAAATATTCCGCACGATCTTTATGACCAACGGCTACAACGCGATGGAATTCCGTCTGAAGTCCCGCATGGATGCGGCGAAAGCGACGCTGGACGGAACGGAAAAAAGCGCGCTGCAATATTTTTCGGAGGTTCAGACCGATGCGGAAAGCGCGTACGCGCAGCCGCTCGAAACGCTGCAGACGGAAGCGGCGCAGACGGACAGTTCATGGAACATACGGGCTTGGCTGGAGCTGCTGAACGCGATTACCGAAGCGGACGAAACGGCGCTCAAGCAGTGTATCGGATCGCTGGAAACCGCCGAACAGCAGCGCAGAGCGCAGGAGATCTTCTGCACGCAGGCGGAGCAGAACAACCGGTTCCTGACCCGCAGGGATGCGCTAGCGGCGGAGAAGCGGAA
>CALCUD010000139.1 GCA_937906775.1 uncultured Clostridia bacterium | reverse complement strand
TCGCCGGCAACATTCCGAACACCGCAACGGCAACCGGAAAGGATCCGAAGGACAATGACGTGACCGATGAAGATGACGAAGATGTCACGCCCGAACGTCCGAATCCGAGCCTGAAGGTTGAGAAAACCAGCAATAGAGTTAATGTACCGGTGAAGAAGGGCGATCAGATCACCTATATCATCACTGTAACCAATACCGGCAATATCACGCTTACGAATGTCAAGGTCGATGACGCAAAGACCGGTCTCCACGAAGTCATCCCGAGTCTTGCGGTCGGCGAATCGAAAAAACTTACGACCTATTGGATCGTGACAGAAGGAGACGTGGAAGCACGCCGGATCGACAACACCGTCATCGCAAAGAGCGATCCTGTACCGGACCCGAAGGATCCGGAACATCCCTTCGAGCCTTCCGATGAGGATACGCATACGGTTATTCCGAAGACACCTATCCATACCGTAACCGTACGCTACTGGTATGAGAAGATCGACGGAAAGACCGCTGCGCCCACCTTCAAGCGGAGTTATGAGGAAGGCGAGGATTACAGGATCAAGAGCCCGGCGATCCCCGGATACAAGGTCGACATCAAGGTCGTTCAGGGTACCATGGGTACAGAAGACGTGGTCTATGATGTGGTCTACACGAAGATTCCCTATGATCTGACGATCCATTATGTGGATATCTTCGGGAATCCGGTGGCGGACGATCATCAGAGCGTACATACGGTCGGCGATGATTACGATGTGACCAGTCCTGTCATTCCCGGGTACACTACCAAGGATAAGGTAGTCACCGGAACCATGCCGGCGCACGATGTTGAGATTACGGTTATTTACATTCCGGATGGAAACGGGTATATTATTATTACGGATTATGATGTGCCTATGAGCGGTCAGTCCGGACTTAACATCGGCGAAAGCTGGGAGTAATGAAAGGAAATGATCAGAACGATGACCAAAAGATCCATTTCTTTTCTGCTTGCGCTCGTGATGGCCTTTACGGTCATCACGGCGCTGGCGGAAGATGACGAAGAATTTCTGGAATTTGATGACGAGTTTACAGATGAGGAATTCATCGACGCCAGCTACGTGTATACAGGCCCGGAGTATGATTACGATCATCTGGTGATCGGAAACACGACAGCTGTCAGCGGTAACTTCACTACTCAGCTTTGGGGTTACAATACCAGTGACGTTGATGTGACACAGCTGATCAACGGTTATAATCTTGTCCGCTGGCAGTATGAAATGGGCAATTTCGAAACAGATCCCAATGTTGTCACCGGTCTGACCGTGCTGGATGACGCGGAAGGGAACCGTATTTATGTGCTGGTGCTGAAAGAGGGATTGAAATATTCCGACGGCAGTCCGATCACGGCGAAAGACTACGCGTTTAACATTCTGCTGAGCACCGCGCCTGAAGTCCGGGCTCTCGGCGGAGACACCGACAACTATTCCTGCATTCTGGGAATCAATGAATACAAGAACGGGGAAACGGATACGATTCAGGGCGTGAACCTGATCAGCGATACCATGCTGAGCTTGACGGTCAGCAAGGAATACCGTCCGTTCTTCTACGAACTGGGTCTCCTGTGGTGCTATCCTATGCCTATCGACGTGATCGCTCCCGGCTGCAGTATCGTTGAAGGAGAGAACGATGCCGGCCAGAAGAACGGTATCAGGATCGAAGGCGAATTCACCGAGGAGATCCTGAAGAAGACACTTCTGGATCCGGAGACGGGCTATGTAAGTCATCCTGCGATTGTCAGCGGACCTTATAAGCTTACGGCATATGATCCGGAAGCAGCAACCGTGGATTTTGAGATCAATCCAAACTGGAATGGCCGGGATGACGGTATTCTTCCGACGATTCCGACTATGACCCTGAAACCCGCGGATAACAATACCATGATGGAGCAGCTGGAAAACGGAGAGTTCGGACTGCTGAACAAGGTCCTGAAAGCGGATTCCATTCAGGACGGTATCGGTATGGTCGGAAGCGGCAATTATGCCATGGGTACCTATGCGAGAATCGGACAGAGCTACATCGCGTTCAACTGTGAAAAGCCGCCGATGGACAGCATGGCGCTGCGGCAGGCCATTGCATGGTGCCTGGACAAAGACGAAACCGTATCCAGATATTCCGGAAACTATGGCGTCCGGGTAGACGGATATTACGGCATCGGACAATGGATGTATCAGGTCATGACAGGCGCGATCGAACCTCCGACCGCTGTTCCTGAAGAGAACGCTTCCGCGGCTGACCTCAAAGCTTATGAGGAAGAGCTGGAAAAGTGGGAAGAGCTGAATATGGATGAGATCCAGGTTTATAATCTGGATACGGATAAGGCTGTACAACTCCTGGAAAAGGACGGATGGACCCTGAACCGGAACGGGGAGAAATTTGTTCCCGGCACGGATGATGTCCGTTGCAAGGAGATCGACGGAGAACTGATCGCGCTGGACCTCACCATGGTTTATCCCGAGGGGAATGAAATGGGCGAGATTCTGCAGGATACGTTCATCAGCAATCTCGCGACCGTCGGGATCAAGGTCACCGCGGAACCCATGGAATGGCAGAAATTGCTCCGGCAATATTATCGCGAAGAAGAACGCACCTGCGAAATGATGTATTTGGCATCCAATTTCAATGAAGTATTCGATCCGTGGCCTACTTTTGATCCCGCAGACGCCGATATCGGTCTGACGAACTATACCGGGATCAAAGACGTTGAATTGTATGAAAAAGCGCGGGATATGTCACAGACGGAACCCGGCGACAATTACACCTACGAGGAAAAGTGGCTTGCTTTCCAGAAACGGTATGAAGAAGTCATGCCGGCCATTCCGATTTACGGAAACGCGTACTTTGATTTCTATACCCGCTGTCTGCAGAATTACACCATCTCCGATGATGTGACCTGGACGGAAGCCATCGTACCGGCGTACATGAGCGATCCAATGGCAGAGATCGAAGAAACGGAAGAAGAGGAATAAAGCTTTCCGGAAAAAGAAAGCGGGCTGTCGGAAGACAGCCCGCTTTTCACGTGAATGAATCCGCATGTGATTATTGTGGCATATCCGCCCACGGATCGAAGCGGATCGCGGGACGAATACCGCGACGGTGTGCCGTCGCGTAATACCAGGAGGGACTTCCGTCGGATGTAACGTATTCAGCGACATCACGGTCGGGATTCGCATCTTTTAACCACCAGTATCCGTATCCGGAACGGTTTTTCCAGGTATCATGAGCGATCGCGTATGCAGTGGGTCTGGCACGTCGGTCAGACTTGGAAGGGAAATACTGTTCCAGTTCCGACTCTGACAGAGCAAAAACAGGATCGCCTTTTTCGGCTACTATACACTGCTTTTCCGAAGCGGAAAAAGCGGAGTCAGCGAAGGCGCCGTTCATCCATGAGCGAATGGTACTGTTCTCCCAGGTCGGAGATGAATGCTGAGATACGGAATACTGAACTGTGTCTAGTATATCCCGTGAGAGCAGCAGATATTCGCTGCCGGAGGTATCCAGAACGATCCACTCGATCGGTTCGGGACCGTTTTCCTCATTCCCGTCCTGCTCGTAGGAACCGAAAGTTATTATATCTCCCGTGCAGTGGGACGCCAGAAATGAACGTCGGCTTGATGCGAAGAAGGCCCAATCAGCCGCATCGGCGTAATCTTCCAACTGGACGAATAAGACCGCCGCTTCAACAGGATCACCGTCTTCCAACGCAGCTTTGGCCATGTCATAGACAGTACTCTGAATTTCCGCTTTCCGGGCCAGCGCGGTTTCGGATCCATCCGCGTCGAGCTGATGGATCGCTTCCATATATTCGCCGTCGGCAAGCAGAGAATCAATAGCAGATTCGGCGAAAGATGAAAAAATGACGGCAACGGCTAATACCAGAATCAACAGGATAAAGGCGAACCGGTTTTTCATAGTATTCGCTTCCTTCATGAATTGTTTATTACCGATAATATATTACCATATCGGATATCAGCAGACAAGGGGGCCGGGAGAGGCTTTATGGGTTGTTTTCAATGGAAAAATAAGTTATAATAATCTGTATTTTTATGTATGAGGTGACGGTATGAAGAAAGCTTTGATCAGCGTGACAGGGCTTGACGCCACGGGAATCATCGCCCGTGTGGCAACAAAGCTGAGCGAGTTGAATATCAACATTCTCGATATTACTCAGACAATCCTCGGAGGCTATTTTACCATGATGATGGTGGTTGATCTGACGAACGCCCCGTTGGATTTTGACGGAATCAATCGCGAACTCCAGCCCATCCGCGAAGAACTGAAAATGGAAATTCATATGCAGCGCATGGATATTTTTGACGCCATGCACCGCGTATAATTCTTGCGAAAGGGTTTTGCGAACATGATTGAAACAGGCGAGATCCTCCAGACTCTGAGAATGATCCAGGAGGAGAACTTTGATATCCGCACCATTACGTTGGGGATCAATCTTCTGGATTGTTCTGATCCGGACGCGGAAAAGTGCGGACAACGCGTCTATGAAAAAATATGTACTGTAGCCAGAGACCTTGTGAAGACCGGAGAGCATATCGAAACGGAATTCGGTATCCCCATCGTAAACAAGCGAATCAGCGTGACTCCCGTAAGCTTGATCTGCCAGGCGGACCCGCGGCCCATTGCGAAAGCGCTGGACAAAGCTGCATCTGAGGTCGGCGTTAACTTCCTCGGCGGTTATTCCGCCCTGATGCACAAGGGCGCCACCAAAGCAGATGAACGGCTTCTTGCTTCCATTCCGGAGGTACTCAGCGAAACAAAACTGCTTTGTTCCAGCGTGAATGTTGCTTCCACAAGGGCCGGGATCAATATGAACGCTGTCCGCGAGATGGGTGAGATCATCAAAAAAACCGCGGAGCTGACAGCCGACAGCGACGGACTCGGCTGCGCAAAGCTGGTGGTTTTCGCGAACGCCGTCGAAGATAATCCGTTCATGGCAGGCGCTTTCTGCGGCGTGGGCGAACCTGAATGCGCCATCAATGTCGGCGTATCCGGACCCGGCGTCGTCAAACGCGCTTTGGAGGAGGTCAAAGGCCAACCCTTTGACATTGTGGCAGAGACGATCAAACGAACGGCCTTCAAGATCACCCGGGTCGGACAACTCGTCGCACGGGAAGCCAGCCAGCGGATGAATATTCCCTTCGGAATCGTGGACCTGAGCCTTGCGCCGACACCGGCGCGCGGAGATTCTGTGGCGCATATATTAACAGAGATGGGCCTTGATATGGCCGGCGCACCGGGAACAACGGCCGCGCTCGCACTGCTGAATGACGCAGTGAAAAAGGGCGGCGTCATGGCCAGCAATCATGTGGGCGGGCTGAGCGGCGCCTTTATCCCGGTCAGCGAAGATATCGGCATGATCGAGGCTGCTTCCGCGGGCGCGCTGAGTTTGGAAAAACTTGAAGCCATGACCTGCGTTTGCTCTGTCGGACTGGATATGATCGCTGTTCCCGGCGATACCTCCGCGGCCGCTATTAGCGGTATTATCGCGGATGAAGCCGCAATCGGGATGATCAACAACAAAACGACCGCGGTACGCGTGATCCCGGCTGTCGGGAAAAAGGCCGGGGATCGGGTCGAATTTGGCGGATTACTGGGCTTCGCGCCGGTGATGCCGGTGAATTCATTTGGCAACGAGGCGTTTATCGCCCGCGGCGGACGGATTCCTGCGCCGCTGCACTCCCTGAGAAACTGATGAATGATTTGGACGGTGCAATATGGGTAATTTTGTGGACCATGTCCGGATTACGGTCAAAGCCGGAAATGGCGGAAACGGCTCTGCTTCCTTCCACCGCGAGAAGTATGTGCTGAACGGCGGACCGGATGGCGGTGACGGCGGAAAAGGCGGGGATGTTCTTCTTTTTGCTGATGAGAACATGCATACGCTGCTTGATTTTCGATTTCGCAACAAATATACCGCCGAAAACGGCGGGGATGGAAGCGGAAACCTTCGTTCCGGCAAACGCGGTGAGGATCTGCTGATCAAAGTTCCTGTCGGGACGGTGATCCGCGATGATGAAACCGGCCGGGTCATGGCAGATATGGATGTGGCCGGAGAAACAAGGATCCTGCTCAAGGGCGGACGCGGAGGCTGGGGAAACCGTCATTTCGCGACTCCTACACGTCAGGCACCGAACTTTGCCAAACCCGGGACCAAAACAGAGATCCATACTTTACGGCTGGAACTGAAGACGATTGCGGATGTCGGTCTAGTCGGCTATCCCAATGTCGGGAAAAGCTCCATCCTTGCCACGGTGACCAGTGCGAAGCCCAAGGTCGGGAATTACCATTTTACCACACTGACACCGAATCTAGGCATTGTACGCCGCTACGGGAAAGATATTGTGCTGGCGGATATTCCGGGATTGATCGAAGGCGCTGCGGACGGCGCCGGTCTCGGACACGATTTTTTGCGCCACGTTGAACGGACTCGGCTTTTGCTGCATGTGATCGATGTTTCGGGCAGTGAGGGACGTGATCCGGTTGATGATTTGGATCAGATCAATACGGAATTGGAAAATTACGGTACGCTGGGTCAACTGCCGCAGATCATTGTCTGCAACAAGATGGACCTGCCGGGCGCGGAGGAAAACCTTGCCCGTATCCGGGCCCTTGCTGAGGGCATGGACATTCCTGTGTTTCCGGTTAGCGCTGTGACGCGGCAGGGTTTTGATGAGCTGCTTGACGAAACCGCGAAGCAACTTGAGAAACTGCCCCCCATCCTCCACTACCAGGAAGAGGAAGAACCTGTTCCGGAGCAGAAAGAAGAGGATTTCCGGATCGTGTTTGACGGGGCTGCCTATGAAGTGATCGGTTCCGGTATGGAACGCCTGATCGACAGTGTGAATTTTGATGATTATGAAAGCCTGAACTGGTTCCATCGAACCCTGCGGCGCTGGGGCGTGATCGACGCCCTGAAGGCCGCGGGCGCCGGAGAGGGTTCTACAGTCCGTATCCTGGATATGGAATTTGATTATGTGGAATAAGGAGAAGATTTCATGACAAGCAAGCAGCGGGCCGCACTCCGGAGCATGGCTAATACCATGGAGACGATCCTGTATATTGGAAAAGACGGTATCAGTGACAATACCGTAAAGGAAGCATTTGACGCTCTTGAAGCCCGGGAACTGATTAAGGGATGCGTCCAGCAGGGTGCTCCGCTGAGCGCGAAGGAAGCGCTTGAAGAACTCTGCGGGCGTGTCGGCGCTGAACCTGTACAATGCATCGGACGGCGGTTTGTCATGTACAAGGAAAGCCGGGAAAATCATCGGATCATTCTGGAAGACTGAGTTCGAATTCGGCGAAGGGACGATGAACTGAAAATGGTCCATATCAGGGATTATACCGGAAAACGGATTCACATGATCGGCATCGGTGGCAGCAGCATGAGCGGCCTGGCGGTGATGCTGGCAGACAGAGGATACCGTATCACCGGAAGCGACAGGGATGAAGGCTACCTGATCTCCGGCATCAGGGATAAAGTTGAAAAGATCATGATCGGTCATCGGGCGGAGAACGTTCACGGGGCAGATCTGATCGTTTATTCCGCCGCGATCAGAGAAGATAACCCGGAGCGGGTGGAGGCAGGAAGACTCGGAATACCGCAGCTGGAACGGGCATTTCTGTTAGGACAGCTGATGGAGAATTTCCCGCAGGCAGTCGGCGTTTGCGGTACTCACGGAAAGACAACAACCACTTCCATGCTGAGTCAGATGCTGGTTGAAAACGGTATGGATCCGTGCGTACATATCGGCGGCGTGCTGGATGCCATCGGAGGAAGCGTCCGGGCGGGACACGGAGATATTTTTGTGACTGAAGCCTGCGAATTCAACCGCAGTTTTCTTCAGATGCCGCCTACGCTGGCGGTGGTCCTGAACATTGAAGCGGATCATCTGGACTGTTACAGGGATATTGACGAGATTGAATCCGTATTCGGAGAGTATCTGAACATGCTTCCGGAGGATGGCGTGGCGATCGGAAACGGAGATGATCCGCGAGTTCGCCGGCAGATTGAAAAGCTCGACAGAAGCCGGATCTTTTTCGGAATGAGTCCTGAAAACGACTGGTATCCGACAGAACTGACCGAGGATGAGCGAGGTTACGCGAGCTTCGACCTGACATGCCGGGGAAGGAAAATCACACGGGTGACCATGGGCGTTCCGGGAGATTTCAATGTGATGAATGCGTTAGCCTCCCTGGCTGCTGCGGACGCTTTGAGCCTGCCTCCGGAGAAAGCGGCGGCGACGCTGACCCGCTTTACCGGCGCTCACCGGAGGTTCGAACTGACGGATACGGTCGACGGCGTTGAGATCTTTCAGGACTACGGGCATAATCCGACAGAAATGAAGAGCGCTCTGTCCATTGCCCGTAAACGCTGCAGAGGAACTTTATGGGCGGTCATGCAGCCCCATACTTTCAGCCGGGTCAGAACGCTGTTTGACGATTATCTGACATGTACCGCCATCGCGGATAAAACGCTTGTGACGAACATCTGCGCGGCACGTGAAAAGGATCCGGGCGACCTGAACAGCGGAATGCTGGTTGAAGGAATGCGAAAAAACGGAATCGACGCCGTATGGACTCCATCCTTCGACGATACGGAAAAATATCTCAGGGAACACTGGCAGGCGGGGGATCTGGTCATCACCATGGGCTGCGGGGATATCAATTTACTGAATGATCAGATTCACCGGCATGAAGCAGAAAGAAAGGACATGACGAAATGAATCCGCGAAATCAACGCGTGATCGATACGCTCGCGTTGAAAAACAATATGTTATCGATCAGAGCGTCTGTACCGGAAAACACGAAGATCCTTGCCGTGGTCAAGGCTGACGGTTACGGACACGGAGCGGAAACCGTGAGCCGGATCGCCCTGGAAAACGGCGCGGATATGCTGGCTGTGGCTTGCGCGGACGAAGGCGTATGCCTGCGGAAAGCAGGAATCACGGCGCCTATTCTGGTATTGGGCGCCGTGACAGCGGATGACGCTCAGCACGGCGCTGAAAACGGGCTGATCCAGACGGTATGTTCGCCTGAAATGGTTCAGTTGTGCGCCGCGGCGGCCAAAGAAACCGGAAAGACAGCGGAAGTTCATCTGAAGATCGACTCCGGTATGGGCAGAATCGGCGTACGGACCGGAGAAGAACGCGACGCGGTGCTGCGGGAGATCCAAAGGAATCCGGAAGTCTTGCTGACGGGAGCCTTCACACACTTTTCCGACGCTGACGGAGATGAAGACGGTATGGAATATACCGACGAACAGTATCGGAAGTTTCTGAAGCTGACTGAAGGGATGAATGTGTTAAGGCATTGCTCGAATTCCGCGGCCATTCACCGCCGGCCAGATATGGCACTGGATATGGTCCGCGCCGGCATTAGTCTGTACGGCTATCCGCCGGTCGAAACAGAAACAAAGCTCATCCCCTGCATGCGCTGGACAGCAAAAATCAGCTATATCAAGGAACTTCCTGCGGGAGAATATGTCAGCTACGGCAGGACCTGGAAATCCGCGGAAACCCGTCGGATCGCGACGGTCACCTGCGGATACGGCGACGGATATCTCAGAGCTGCGGGAGAACGGGCGGAGGTCCTGATCCGCGGAAAACGGGCGAAGATCATCGGCCGGATCTGTATGGATCAGATGATGGCGGACGTGACGGGAATCCCGGATGCGGCGCCGGAGGATGAGGTCATTCTGATGGGTACGGAAGACGGGGAAAAAATTGACGCAGAAGACATAGCCCGCTGGAGCGGAACCATCAGTTATGAAATTCTGCTGAGCGTCGGCAGCCGGGTCGGCCGGATCATACGATAATGCGGAAAAGGAGCAGATTATGTCGAATGTGAAAAAAAAGCCGGTAACCCCGGTCACAAAACCTTACCTGACAGGAAAACCCGTCGACTCCAGAAGTACGAAGCGTGCGCTGGGCTTTTTCGGAATGATGGTGATCGTGGCTTTCATGACCTTCCTGGTCTGCTCCATGACAGGCTTTGACAATATGATCCTCAGAATCGGGGCTAACGTGGTCGTCATCCTTCTGGCACTTGCGATCTGTTACAATAACGGCAGCGGAAAGGGAACGGATGATGTAAACAAAGGGGAAATCCTCTATCAGCGAAAAGATAAAGGAAATGCTGTCGAACCTGCGGAGGAGGCTGCCTGCTTTCACAAGCTGAAAGGCTTTATGATCGGACTGGAAGGGATGCTGCCCTTCCTGATCGTCGCGCTGATCCTGTCCTTTACAGCTACCAGACAGGTTACGACCGCAGGGGCATTGCCCAGCTGGATGGGAACATATATCCGCCGGGAAGAAATCGGAGTTGCGCTGGAGAGCTATTCCACAGCTTCACCGGTGACAGTTGAGCATATTGCCAGACTGATCGTCCGGCTCAGCAGCATGCCATTTGTGAGCATGATCGGAACTGAGAACAGAAACGCGATCCTGATGATGGAGCGGCTGAGTCCATTGATCTACCTGCTTCCTGTGATTGCGTTCGGACTAGGGTATCTGAAGGGAATCCACATCCGGACACAGGTGCATACAGAGATCGCGGAGAATAATAAAAAGCGTATCCGGAAGGAACGGCGCGAACGTAGGAAGCGTGTATCGGCTGCTCCGAAGGGACCGCAACAGCTGAACTGACATCCGGAGGAAAAACGAAATGCTGCGGATCATCGCGGGCATTGCCCGCGGAAGGCGTATTGATGCGCCGGAGGGCAAAGATACCCGGCCAACGCTGGACCGGGTACGGGAAAACCTGTTCAATATGATTCAAACCCGGATCCGGGACGCCCGAACGCTTGACCTTTTTGCCGGCAGCGGCGCATTAAGCCTCGAGGCCCTGAGCCGCGGCGCAGCGTTTGCCGTGATGGCGGATCATGACCGGAACGCTTATAACGTTGTTCAGAAAAATATCGCCGCTCTCCGATTTGAGAAACAAACCCGCATGATGCTTTGCGACTGGCGAAAAGCTGCAGAAACACTGAAAGCAGAAGGCTCGCGGTTCGATCTTGTTTTTCTGGATCCACCTTACGCGATGACTGATCTGACAGATGTTCTGAATTCGATTGCGGATCTGCTGGATGAGGACGCGCTGGTGATTGTTGAACATGAAGCCCGGGCGGAGCTTACAGTTCCGGAAAGTTTCCGGAAGGTGAATTCACGAAACTGGGGATACTGCGGCGTAAGCTTTTTCATGATGACGGAGACTGAGGAGGAGACGGTATGAAAACGTGCGTGTTCCCCGGATCCTTTGATCCTGTGACAGTCGGGCATCTGGATCTGATCCGGCGGGCAGCAAAGCTTTTTGACAGGGTCACTGTGGCGGTGATGATCAATGTGAACAAACACGGGAGCATTCCGCGGGAGGAACGGATCCGGCTGCTTGAAAAAGCATGCGCGGGTCTGGACAATGTCCGTATCGACAGTTGGGAAGGACTGCTGACCGACTATATGCGGGAACGGAACGAAATCTGTGTGATCAGGGGCCTGAGAAACGGAACCGAGTATGAAACAGAGAAACTGAATGCCGCAGCGAACCGTATGCTGAATCCGGATATGGAGACAGTTCTGATCCCGGCGTCGGAAGGAGTCGCGTGCGTATCCTCATCGACCGTTCGGGAGATTGCGGCCTTCGGAGGAGATATCCGGGCGTTTGTACCCGAAAATATTGCAGAGGAGATCAGCCGTTTGCTGCTGAATAAAGGATAATGGAAACGAAAAAACGAAGGGGTGATCAATCCATGTCAGCGGATATCAACAGCTCTGAACTGTGTGTGAAAGCGGTACGGGTCCTGAAAGAGGAACTGGTTAACGCCCGAAAAACGCTGATGAATGCGGAAACCTGCGTTGTGAATCGGGCAACGATGCAAGCCCAACTTGAATATCTTGAGGATAATCTTCCTGAAACTGTGGTCCAGGCTGCGGACATTGTCCGTACGCAGGAGGATATGCTCCGCAAGATCGATGAGCAGCGGACAGAAATTCTGCAGAGCGCTCAGACGCAGGCTCAGAATATGGTCAATGACGCGTCGGGTAAAGCACAAAGCATCATGGAGCAGGCGAACTACGAGGCAAACGCGCTTGCGGAGCAGGCACGCAACGAGGCTGCCGCCTGCATGGAAGCGGCCCGCGCTGAGGCGGTAAGAATTGTTGAGGATGCGGAAAAGAAGGCTGCCCAGCTGGTTGAGGAAGAGACCATCGTCCGCCGCGCCCGGGTTGAGAGTGAAGAGTTACGTGAAAAAGCGCAGCATGATGCCGCTACTTTACAGCAGAACACGCTGGATTATATGGATTCACTGCTGGCGGACGCCGATCGGAATCTGAGTGAACTGATCAACAATGTAAGACTTGAAAGAAACGAAATCCGAAATCACAGATAAAATAATCCCGGCCGCACGGTTCTGAAAACAACCGCGGCCGGGATTCGTTTTCTGCGTTACAGAACAATTACAGATTCGGGAATACCGAACGTTTGGCAATATCGGGGTTCTCACCGTCACGGAGCTTGCGGAGGATAACGACAAAACGGTCGTCGCTTTCGCTACTTATACAGGTGACCAGCGTCAGCAGATCATCACCGAAGATCGCGTCTGTTGCAAGCCGGACATCGGATTCTTCCTTCAGGATCTGACAGAATGCGTCAAAATCCGCTTCATCTGAAAAATCTGTCCGGTAGAAAGGAACCTCATCAACCCCGCAGACGCCGATATATAACGGAAGATAGGTACCCTCATCATACAGCGTATTAAAATACACAAACGGGTTTTTTGCCAGAACGGAGACTTCTGCCATCCGGTTCAATTCGCCGAACATTTCGCCGCTTTTCATATTATGCGCGTATATGACCAGATTCTGGCTGCGGGGCCAGACAGAACAGGCTTCATCCAGAAACGCTGCTCCGGTGACATTGGATGCTCCGGTTAGATCATGATTCAGATAGAAGGTATTGTCCCGCTGCACGATGGCGAAATTGATTCGCGAGATGCATGGAATACGGAGAAAACCGACTGTATCCCTGTATTTCAATTTCAACGTCTGCATCGGGAGAATGACAGGCGGCTTTGTCGGATTTGAGGAGATTGAGTAAATCGTCTTCAACGTCGGCGCTGCGGTCGTGAGCGGATCAGATGCCGGAGAGGATTCTGTGACCGGAACAACGGATTCAACGGGAAGCTGGGTAGCAGGAGCGGATTCGGGCGCGGAAGAAGCGGATTCAGGTGATCCTGATGCGAGCAACTCGGCGGTTTCGGCATTCAAACGCGCCGTGCGGGCGTTCTGAATACCGTAATCAATCAGCTTATACAGGGAAAACAGCGCGATCAGCCCACACAGGACCGACAGAAGTGTGAGCACCTTTTTGTTCTTCACATGACCGCCTCCTTTTATTGAAGTATATCATAACAGCAATTCGGGATGCAATGAGGGAGATAAAGAACAGTTGATATGAACCTTCCGTCAGGTATTGTACTGTATGGAAAAATGTTGCAAAGGAAATAAGGTTGTGATAGAATGCTATCCGGTGCGTTATATGCACCCTGTATTTATCGTGAGACAACGCAGGAGGACAAAGATTCATGAGCCACACCTATGAGAAGGTTTCCAGCAACAAAGCCAAATTGACCTTCACCATTCCAGCCGAACAGTTTGACGAAGCCATGCAGAAGGCGTTTCTGAAACTGCGCGGACGGATTAACGTTCCCGGATTCCGGAAGGGCAAAGCTCCCCGGAAACTGATTGAAAGCATGTATGGCGAAGGCGTTTTTTATGATGATGCTTTTGAAATTCTGTTCCCGGACGCATACGAAGCGGCTGTGAAGGAATTCGATCTTCATCCTGTGGATCGCCCCGATGTGGATGTCGATGAAATCGGTGCCGGTCAGGATCTCAAATTCCATCTGGAAGTGTTTGTCCGTCCTGATGTAGAGCTGGGCGATTACAAAGGTCTGACTGTCGAAGTCGAAAAGCAGACTGTGACTGAAGAAATGATCAATGCACGCATTGCCGAAGATCAGGAGAAGGCCAGCCGTACGATCGATGTTGAAGACCGTCCGGTGGCAGAAGGCGATACCGTGAATCTTGATTACGCAGGAACGGTTGACGGCGTTGCCTTCGCAGGCGGAACCGCTCAGGGCCAGACGCTGACTATCGGGAGCAATCAGTTCATTCCCGGATTCGAAGCGCAGATGGTCGGCATGACGATCGGCGAAGAGAAGGATCTTCAGGTCAAATTCCCGGATGAGTACCACGCGGAAGAACTCAAGGGTAAAGACGCTGTGTTCCATGTCCGGGTCAACAGCATTCAATGCACTGAGAAACCTGCGCTGGATGACGATTTCGCTGCCGATGTGAGCGAATTTGACACCTTTGAAGCTTATAAGGCTGACATCGTGAAGAAACTGACTGAGCAAACGGAAAAGAACAATGATGTCGCAGCCGAAAACGCGCTGGTTGAGAAAGCTGTTGAAAACGCGAAAACAGATATACCTGCCGCGATGATCGAAGATCAGGCCAAGTACATGGTCCGCGAAATGGGCATGCGGATGAGTTATCAAGGTCTGAAGATGGAAGATTATCTGAAGTACACCGGCCAGACGATGGACAGCCTTGTTGAGATGTACAAGGGCGAAGCCGAAAAGCGCGTCAAGACCGAGCTGGTTCTGGAAGCTATCAAGGCTGCCGAGAAGATTGAACCCACTGAGGAAGATATCGAAAAAACCATTGCCGCTCAGGCGGAACGCTACGGTCAGGATGTTGAAGAATTTAAAAAAGGCCTGACTGATGAGCAAAATGATTATCTGAAGGATACGGCAGCCATCGAGATGGTCGTCGCGCTCCTGAAAGACGGCGCCAAGATCGAAGAAAAGAAGAATGACGCCGAGGAAAAACCGGCGAAGAAACCTGCCGCGAAGAAGAACACCAAGAAAGCTGAAAATGCGGGTGAAGATGCTGAAGCGGAAAAACCCGCAAAGAAAGCATCTGCGAAGAAAACCGTGAAGAAATCCAATGAGGCTGACGGCGAAAACGCAGAAGAAACACCCGCTAAGAAACCTGCCGCGAAAAAAACGGCTAAAAAGGCTGACAACGAATAATCCATCTGAAATATCGCAGAAACCCTGAACGGGGCGGGCAGACGCCCGCCCGTTTTTTCCAGAAGGAGGAGTGTAACATGGCACTGATACCTATGGTCATCGAACAGACCAACCGGGGCGAACGCTCCTATGATATTTATTCCCGTTTGTTGAAAGACCGGATCGTTTTCCTGGGCGGAGAGATTGATGACGACACTGCAAATCTGGTTGTCGCGCAGTTGCTGTTCCTTGAAATGGAGGATCCGGACGCGGATATCAGCCTGTATATCAACAGTCCGGGCGGGTCCGTAACCGCCGGTATGGCGATCTACGATACCATGCAGTATATCAAGCCTCAGGTTCGGACTGTATGTATCGGGATGGCGGCCAGCATGGGTGCCTTTCTGCTGATGGCCGGCGAAAAAGGAAAGCGACTGGCTCTGCCTAACGCTGAAGTCATGATTCATCAGCCGCTCGGAGGCGCCCAGGGGCAGGCGACTGACGTGCAGATCCGGGCAGAGTGGCTGCTGAAAACGAAAAAGAAGATGACTGAGATGATGGCCGAAATGACGGGGCAGAGTCTGAAAAAAATGCAGTCTGATGTTGAACGCGATTATTTTATGAGCGCTGAGGAAGCACTGAAATACGGGATTATCGATGAGATCTATCAACCCCGCGACAAGAAGGAAAAGTGAGGAAAGCATGGCCAACAATACGACCTATAACCGGCAGACGCCCCGCTGCAGTTTCTGCGGAAAGACCCAGAGCATGGTTGAGCGACTGGTGGCGGGTCCCAATGTCTATATCTGCAATGAATGTATTGAATTGTGCAACAGCATTCTTCAGGATGAGGAACTGACAGGATACGGCACCCGAAAGGAAAACAAGATCGGGCCGGCCAAGCTCCCGCTCCCGTCTGAAATGAAAGCGGCGCTGGACAATTATGTGATCGGTCAGGAACGTGCCAAGCGAGCACTGTGCGTCGCGGTATACAATCACTATAAGCGGATCGGCGCGAAAACGAAAAAAGACGATGTCGAACTGCAGAAAAGCAATATCCTGCTGCTCGGCCCGACAGGCTGCGGTAAAACATATCTGGCTCAGACACTGGCCAGAATTCTTGAGGTTCCGTTTGCCATCGCAGATGCAACCAGCGTGACAGAAGCAGGATATGTTGGCGATGATGTTGAAACGATCCTGTTGCGCCTGATCCAGGCTGCGGATTGGGATATCGAAAAGGCGCAGCGCGGTATCGTCTATATCGACGAGATTGACAAAATCGCCCGCAAGGGAGAAAACATGTCCATCACGCGCGATGTCAGCGGTGAGGGCGTTCAGCAGGCTTTGCTGAAGATCCTTGAAGGAACGGTTGCAGCTGTGCCTCCGCAAGGCGGACGGAAACATCCCCACCAGGAAATGATCCAGATCGATACGACCAATATTCTGTTCATTTGCGGCGGCGCTTTTGACGGACTGGTTCCTATTATCGAAAACCGGATCGGCAAGAAGGTTCTTGGTTTCGGTGCGGAGGTTACAAGTCAGCGGGATCCTGAAAGGGTCGACGCATTGAAGGAAGTACGGCCGGAAGATCTGACAAAGTTTGGCTTGATTCCGGAATTTGTCGGCCGCCTTCCTGTTGTTGTTACATTGGACGGGCTGGATGAGGACGCGCTGGTACGAATCCTGACAGAGCCAAAGAACGCGCTTTGCAAGCAGTATGTCCGTCTGCTAGATATGGACGGCATCCGGTTGACTTTTGAAGAGGATGCTGTTCGCGCGATCGCTCATCTGGCTATGGAACGGAAATGCGGCGCGCGCGGTCTTAGGGCTATCATTGAAGATTGCATGCTTGATACGATGTTCGAACTGCCGGGTATGAGCGAAGTCAGCGAATGTGTGATCGATACTGCGGCTGTTAACGGCGGCAAGCCAAAGTTGATCAACGGAACACGTCGCAGGAATCCGAAACGCAGCGAGCAGCATATCGAAGAGGAGGAAGCCTGATCAGGCTTCCTCTCGCAAATTGAACAAGGAGTAAAAAATGGCAAACCCAAAATATCTGGAACTTCCTGTACTGCCCCTGCGCGGGCTGATGATTTTTCCCAATACCGTCCTGCACTTCGATGTTGGCAGACCCAGGTCGATTGCCGCACTGGAAGCCGGAATGATGGCGGGGCAGAAGATTTTTCTTGTGAGCCAGAAGGATGAAGAAACAGAAACGCCCACCGCCGACGATTTGTGCACGGTCGGCACGGTTGTTTCCATCCGTCAGGTCATGAATCTTCCAGGAGAGAATATCCGTGTGCTTGTCGAAGGCGAAAGCCGCGGCGTGATGGAAGGCATAGTAAGCGACGATCAGTATCTGAACGGATCTATCCGTGTGTGTAAAGACCGGACTATCCGGAGCATAGAGGGGAAAGCGCTGGTACGGACCTGTCAGGATCTGTTCGAATCATTTGTCCATACGAGCCAGCGGACAGGCCCGGATCTTGTTTCTTCCATTCGCGAAATGGAAAAGCCCGGAGAGATCGCCGACCTGGTCGCTGCCAATATCCTAACGAAGCTGGAAGAACGTCAGGAAATTCTGGACGAACTGGATCCGCTGAAGCGACTTGAGAAGATCTGCACGATTCTGATGAGGGAGACAGATCTGGCGGATACCGAAAAACAGATTCAGGCGCGGATCAAAAAACAGGTTGAAAAAAATCAGAAGGATTATTATCTGCGTGAGCAGATCAAGGCTATTCAGAATGAACTGGGAGATGGAGACGAGCAGGAGCTGAGCGAACTCCGGACCCGGATGGAGAATACTGCACTGAACGAGGAAGCCCGCAGCAAATGCGAAAAAGAACTTGAACGGTTGAGCCGCATGGCGCCGGGGAGCCCGGAGAGTACTGTGAGCGAAACCTATATAGAGTGGATTCTTGACCTTCCATGGGGAAAGGAAACGGAGGACAATCTGGATCTGGACCGGGCAAGAGTGATTCTGAACCGTGACCATTACGGACTTGACAAGGTTAAGGAGCGTATTGTTGAATATCTTGCGGTACTCCGGTTAAAGAAAGATATGAAGGGCCCGATTCTGTGCTTTGTCGGACCGCCCGGCGTAGGGAAGACAAGCATTGTCAAGGCGATTGCTGAAGCAGTCGGACGTAAATTTGTTCAAATGAGTCTGGGCGGCGTGCGTGACGAAGCTGAAATTCGCGGACATCGGCGCACCTATATCGGTTCCATGCCCGGACGGATTATCAGCGGAATGAAGCAGGCGGGAACGGTAAACCCGGTTTTTCTGTTTGACGAGATCGATAAAATGAGCGGCGACTTCCGCGGAGATCCGGCCAGTGCGCTTCTGGAAGTGCTTGATGCGGAACAGAACAATGCGTTTCGGGATCACTATCTGGAACTGCCGTTTGATCTGAGCAAGGTGATGTTCATCACGACAGCCAACAGTACGGATACCATTCCGGCACCGTTGCTGGATCGCATGGAACTGATCGAAGTTCCGAGTTACACGGAAGAAGAAAAACTCCAGATTCTGCGCAGACATCTGATGCCGAAACAGATCCGGGAACACGGCATGAAGGACGGTTCACTGAAAATCAGCGAAGATGTTCTGAAAAAAATGATCGAGGACTATACACGGGAAGCAGGCGTGCGCACATTGGAACGTGTGGCCGGCAAGGTATGCCGGAAAGCCGCCGTTGCCATGCTGGACCGGGACAGAAAAAGTCTGACTGTAAATGAAAAAGTTCTTCGTGAATTTCTCGGCGCCGCACGGTTTACCCGCGATACGATCGGAAAGAAACCTGCTGTCGGCGTCGTAAACGGCCTGGCGTGGACCAGCGTCGGCGGGGAAATGCTGGAGATCGAATGTACGCCTATGCCCGGAAAGGGTATGCTGAAACTGACGGGTCAGTTGGGCGATGTCATGAAAGAAAGTGCGGAAACCGCATTCAGCTGGGTCAGGGCGCATCATGCTGAATTCGGTCTGGATGAAGATTTCTATTCAAAAACCGATATCCATATTCATATTCCGGAAGGCGCGGTTCCTAAAGACGGACCGAGTGCCGGAGTTACCATGGCTACTGCGCTTGTGAGCGCGCTGACCGGCAGGACGGTTGATCAAAGCGTTGCCATGACAGGTGAGATTACGCTCCGCGGAAGAGTTCTGCCGATCGGCGGATTGAAAGAGAAGACGCTTGCAGCTTACCGTGCCGGAATCAAAACGCTGATCATTCCCAAAGAGAATCATAAAGATCTTGAGGAGATACCGGATTATGTACTGAACACTTTCTGCGTAATTGAAGCGGAGGAGATCAGTACGGTCCTGCAAAACGCCATCATCGGATGATCCGGAGCGGAAGGAGAAACATATGGAAATCAGAAGCGCCGAATTTATCACATCCATGGCTGCTTACGGCCCCTTTGAGGGAAAGGGACTCCCTCAGATAGCCATTGCGGGGAAAAGTAATGTCGGAAAAAGTACACTGATTAATATGCTCTGCCGCCGGAACAAGTTGGCACGAACCAGTGCGACGCCCGGAAAAACCCGGCTGATCAATTTGTTTTTGCTGAACGGGGAATTCCATTTGGTTGATTTGCCCGGATACGGCTATGCCAAAGTGGATAAACAGGAAAAACTGAAGTGGAGCCGGATGATGGAGGATTATTTCTCCGGGGCCGATGAATTGAAACATGTGCTCTGCCTTGTGGATATCCGGCATGAACCGACAGAGGACGATGTGACTATGAACCGCTATCTGCGGCAGATGGGTATCCCTTTCAGCGTGATAGCAACAAAGTCTGACAAGATCAGTCGCGGAGCGCGGAGCAAGTATCTGGCCCCTATCTGCCGGTCACTGCTTGTTCAGCCCTGGGAGATTACCTGCGTCAGCGGGGAAACCGGAGACGGACGGGAAGACCTGCTGACTTTGATGGAACAGGTTCTGACTCAGAACGATGAAACATGATCTGTGAATATCAGATGAATATTTATCGGTTTGCTGAATTCAAACAAAAAGGCTATTGCACAGGCTCTTTATCGGTAGTATAATCACACACCGAAAGCGCCGGATGTCCAGGAATCCGCACGGTGGGAACCACTTATCACACTGTGGGGAACGTGCGAAAAGAAACAGAGGAAATGGACGGAAAGTGGCTGAATCACATGAAATCGTCATTCGTTTGTGGATGAATGTGGTAAACAAGATATTCTGCTGGTGATGAGGAGGGAATACCGTGACGCTTGTCAAATGTCCCCGTTGCGATTTGAACTATATTTTGGATGATCAGAAATACTGTAAAGTTTGTATGCGCGAAATGAAAGGTGAACGGCTGCCTGATGAGGTTGAACTTTGCAGCGTCTGCAATGAAGCTCCGGCTCTGCCCGGAAAAGATGTATGCCTGTTCTGCCTTAAAGAGATGAATAAGAGCAATAACGACGAAGAAACAAACGATTCCGTGATTGATCCTGAGAATGTGGACGCCTCTAACCTCGGTGACATGGATGATGTCAGCGGTATGGATGAGATCATTCCGAATGTTGAGGATGATCAGGATATTCCCAGTCAGGAATACGGCGAAATGGAAAAGGAACTGAGTCTGGAAGACGTCCGCGAGGATGAAGAACGTGATGCGGACGATGAGGACGAAGAAGAAATCTGATATTTGACCGAAAGGAATATATATGCGCCTGTTTGCCATTGGAGATCTGCACCTGCCCGGAGGCGATGAAAAGCCAATGAATGTGTTCGGTCCCCAGTGGGACAGGCATTTTTTTCGCATTTCTGAAGCCTGGCAGGAGACTGTCGGGGAGAATGATGCTGTTCTGATCCCAGGCGATATCAGCTGGGCAATGAAAATGGAAGACGCGCTTCCGGATCTGCAGGAAATCGGAAAACTGCCTGGAAAAAAAGTTCTTACTCGCGGAAATCATGACTATTGGTGGAACTCCATCAGCCGGATCCGGGCAAATCTGCCGGAAGGGATGATTGCTTTGCAACAGGACGCAGCAGATCTGGGGGAGTTTGTTGTCTGCGGAACCCGGGGATGGACGATTCCGACAAAGGATGCTCCGTTGCCGGAAAATGAAGTGAAAATTTACCAGCGTGAACTCGGACGTCTGGAAATGGCGCTGGATGCGGCAGAACGAATCGCGCGAGGCCGGGCTGTGATCGTGATGCTGCATTATCCGCCGCTTTATGATAACGAAAGGGAATCCGGATTTACAGAGATCCTTGAAAACCGGAATGTGAAAACGGTTGTATACGGTCATTTGCACGGTGCCGGAATCAGGACTGCATTTGAGGGTGAAAAAAACGGCGTTCGCTATTACCTGACATCCTGTGACCGCCTGGATTTCAAACCGGCGGAAATTCCGGTATAAAGATTAAAAATTAATTTTTTATTACGCATAATGAGATGCTCTTTTTTTGAGAAGAGGCGGATAACGCCTCTCTTTTTTTTCTCATACTAAATATAGCAAAGGTGTGCGTTGCGCACACAAGAGCACAAAAAAATCATTACGAAAGTATTACAAAAAAGTTACACAATACGCAAAATATAAGCACAAAACAGGGAAAACCGATTTGATCAGGGGTTGATAATTCTGCTTTCTTGTGCTAAATTTGTGGGGAAAAAGGGGGAACAAACCCAATTTCATACATAAAAGTGGTAGAAAGGGGGACGACAGGGTGTTGGAAACCGAAAAAAGAGTACGGTTTGTCGGGTCATTCAATCATAGCCTGGATTGCAAAGGCCGCCTTGTTGTGCCCCAGAATTTTCGTGAAAAACTGGGAGATACATTTTGCATTGCGCCGGGGTTCGACTTCAAAAGCATCGCGATCTATCCAACGGCTATGTGGGAAAAACGGTGCGAATCCTATGAACGGCTCGGCAATATGAATCCGGCTTTGAACCGATATCTTGAACAGTTTTATGCGTTGAGTTTTGACGGACAGACGTGCGATACACAGGGACGCGTATTACTTCCCTCCAATATCCGTCAGAAAATTCTTGCCAACGAGAAAGATCTTGAGATAACGGGCGCAAACGATCATATCCGTGTCGTTACGGCAGCTGTCAGTGAAAGCAGTTGGGAAACCTTTAACAGTGAACTTCCTGGATTGCTGGAAATGATTGCAGGTCTTGAAAACCGTAAGGACGAATAATCGCGGGAAGGAGAGAATACCATGGTTACGCAGGTTCCGATGAGAGCATACCGCAGCGCTTCAAGAAAAATTGAAGATATCCGCATGAATGCGTGCGAGCGCCGTGACAGTTATGATGCGCGAAGCCAGACTGCGGATATCCGCAGAGAACGCATGAGTGTTTCTGCCACCTTTCAGGAACCGGTTCCCAATACTCAGGACTGGACCCGCGGGATGGGCGTCAGCCCGAGCGGGCGCTTTCGCGTCATTGAAGAACCCAAAGAACGTCAACGGATCGTTTCCAGAAAGGGAATCCGAGGTGACGCGGCCAGAGCGATACTGATCCTTCTGACAGCAGTCATGGCGATAGCTTTTCTTCTGGATCTTGCGCAGATCGGCTCAAGCGACAGACAAATCCGAAAATTGGAAAACCGGGTTAAATCCGTTACTGAAAAGAATGAACAACTGGAGAATGAGCTGCTGATCTGTACCGGGGATGTCAGCGTATGTACGGAGGCTGTACGACTGAATCTCATATCCTCCGGCGGGATGAAAACCGTCAAGCTGACCGTTCCCGATAATGCGAATATGATGTTGAACAACGGGACGGAGAAAGACAGCGTCGGGCTTGATGCAGACAGGGTCGCATCCATATTGATGAATTGATTCCATTGGGAGATTGGTTGAGCCAATCTCCCAATCGGTGTATAATCAAGATATCATGAGCAGAGGAATGCCTGCACTTTCTTCTGCCGCTATGAAAAAAGAGGAGCCGGATCGATATGACATTGCGGGAACTTTGCCGGGACGTACCTTATGTGATCGAAATAAAGGGAGATCCCGATCTTGAGATCGGCGAAATCACTTCCGGAAGCAAGGACCGCACGAACCGCGGCTTGTTTTTCTGTATTGTAGGCGCCCGGTTTGACGCGCATGATTATGCGTGGGAAGCTGTGGAAAACGGATGCGTCGCGTTGATCGTCGAGCGGTTTCTGGATATCAACGTTCCGCAGGTTCAGGTTTCCAACGGGAGAGCCGCGATGGCTCGGATCGCCGCGAATTTTTACGGAAATCCGTCCGCAGAGATGCGCATGGTCGGTATTACCGGTACAAAAGGCAAAACAACAACCACTTATCTGCTGAAAAGTATTGTTGAAAAAGCCGGCATGAAATGCGGCATTATCGGTTCCACCGGATCCATGATCGCGGACAGGCATCTGGACAGTAAACTGACTACGCCGGATCCCATTGATCTTCAGAAGACATTACGGGATATGCTCGACGCGGGTGTTCAGGTCGTCGGGATGGAAGTCAGCGCACACGCTCTGGATATGTACAGGCTGGACGGAATGAACTTTGAAGTCGGTTGCTATACCAATCTGAGTCAGGATCATCTGGACTATTTTTATACAATGGACCGTTATTTCGAAACAAAAAAACAGTTCTTTTCCACCGGTATGGCGCAGAATGCCTGCATCAACGCGGACGACGAGACTGCAAAACGAATGGAGGACGGACTGAAACAGCCGTTCATCACATACGGGATCTGTGAAAATGCTGATGTGTTTGCGAGGGATATAGAAATCACGGAGGAAGGCGTTAATTTCTGCGTCCAGCTTCACGGTATGCATGATATCAGCGTTCAGATGAAAATGACCGGACGGTTCAATGTATACAACGCGCTTGCGGCGACCAGCTGCGCGCTTGTCCTCGGAATTGAACCGGATATTATCCGCCAGGGCCTGGAGGCGGTAAAGTCTGTTCCTGGACGGATTGAGATGCTTCAGACCGGTACGCCGTATAAAGTTATTCTGGACTACAGTCACGCACCTGACGCCCTTGAAAATATTCTGACCACAGTGCGTCAGTTTACCAGGAACCGCGTTATCGCGGTATTTGGATGCGGCGGGGACCGGGATAAGGGAAAACGGCCGATGATGGGTGAAATCGGCGGACGGCTGGCAGATCATTGCATTCTGACTTCTGATAACCCGAGAACAGAAAATCCGCTTGTGATTCTCGCGGCTATTGAAAAAGGTATCCGTCCAACAGGCGGAAGCTATGAGGTTATCGAAAACAGACGGGAAGCCATTGCCAGAGCTTTGCATATGGCAGAAGACGGGGATGTCATCGTTCTGGCGGGTAAAGGCCATGAAACCTATCAGGAAATCATGGGAGTCAAGCGGCCTTTTGACGAGAAGGTTATTGTCAGCGAACTCCTGCATGAGATGAATCAAAACGAACAGAAAGAGTGACATTCATGATTTACCGGATGATGATTTCTCTGGTCCTGAGTCTCGGAATTGCACTGATCCTCGGTCCCGGGCTGATTGAAAAACTGAAAAAGCTCCATTTCGGGCAGACCATTTATGAATTGGGACCTGCACATCAGCAAAAGCAGGGGACGCCGGTCATGGGCGGATTGATGATGGCAGCCGGTATTTTGATCGCTACGCTGGCATGTCATCCGGCGGAATGGAGCGGAGCGTGGGATTTTGCGATCCCTTTGCTGGGGGTTGCTTTTCTGAGCATGGCTGTCGGCTTTGCCGATGACTGGATCAAAGCTGTGAAAAAACGCCATGACGGACTGAGCCCATGGCAGAAGATTGCCGGACAAATATTGGTTTCAGCGGGATTTGCCGTATACTGCTATTTTAACCCGCAGATCGGAAGCGTCATTCATATCCCCTTTGTGAATGTTGAATGGGATCTGGGCTTTTTTTACATTCCGGTCATGACGCTGCTGGTCGTGTTTATTGTGAACAGCAGCAATCTGCAAGACGGGCTTGACGGTTTGCTGAGCAGCGTGACCGCGGTCAGTTCTGCTGCGTGGGGCGTTGTTGCCCTAATCCTTATGATGTGCAGACCTGAGATAAAGAATCAGATCGGAACGGTGGGTGTATTTGCACTGGCTATGGCGGGATCCTGTATCGGATTCCTGCGTTTTAACCGCTATCCTGCAAAGACGTTCATGGGAGATACAGGCAGCATGCTGCTGGGAGGCGGAACTGTTGCCATGGCTATGGTCACCAGAATGCCGCTGTTACTGCTGCTGACTTTCTTTACTCCTGTCATGAGCAGTGTCAGCGTGATTCTGCAGCGCTATTATTTTAAGCTGACACACGGCAAACGGATTTTCCTGATGAGTCCGATCCATCACCATTTTGAAAAGAAAGGCTATTCTGAAACCCAGATTGTCAGTATGTACAGCGGGATAACCGCAGTGTTGAGTATCATTGCAGTGCTCGGACTGCTCACACGCTTCTGAGTGAATGGAATTGAAAAGAGGATAACGGGAAAATGAATTGGGAAGGGAAAAAGGTTCTGACAGTAGGTATGGCGCGAAGCGGCGTTGCCGCAGCACAGCTTTTGCGCGCACACGGGGCTGTTGTTACCGTCAATGACAGTAAATCTGAAGCGGAACTCGGCGATCAGCTTGCCCCGCTGGAAGGGCTTCAGATTGAGCGGAGGTTCGGGTGCCCGGCCGGAGAACTTCTGGAGGGAAAAGACTGCCTTGTTATCAGTCCAGGCATTCCGGATACGGCTCCTTTTGTTGTAAAGGCCAAAGAGATGGGTCTGTATGTTACAGGAGAACTGGAGCTTGCCTATCAGTTGGGTGAAGGCGTGATGGTTGCCGTCAGCGGGACGAACGGCAAAACAACAACGGTTTCTTTGCTTGGTGAAATATTCCTTAATTCCGGAAAGATAACCCACGTGGTGGGGAATATCGGATATCCTTATTCGCTTGCTTCGCTGAACAGCAAACCGGAAGATGTCTTCGTGTGTGAGGTCAGCAGTTTTCAAATGGAAACCGCCGATACTTTCCGGCCGCATGTGGCGCTGCTGACTAATATTACCGAGGATCATCTGAACCGTCATAGAACCATGGAAAATTATATTGCGATGAAGATGCGGATGTTCCGCAACCAGAAAGCGGAGGATTACGCTGTATTCAACGCGGATGATCCCGGACTGAAAGGACTCAGTTCCAAAGTGCGGAGCCATGTACTGAAGTTCAGCCGCCTGAAGGAAGTCAAAGAAGGCGCTTTTGTGCGGGACGACAATATCATGGTTCGTTTCCGCGACGAAGAAAAAGCGGTATGTAAAGTATCGGATGTCAGAATTCCGGGACCGCATAATCTTGAAAACGCATTAGGCGCGATCTGTGTTGCCGTCGCGATGGACGTGCCGATTCCTGTGATCCGTCACAGCCTGAAATCTTTCCGCGGGGTGGAACACCGCATTGAAAGCGTCAGAGAGTACGAGGGGATCGAGTATATCAACGACAGTAAAGGGACCAATGTGGATAGCACGATAAAGGCCGTACAGACCATGAACAAGCCAACGGTTATTATTCTCGGAGGATATGATAAGCATTGCTCTTTCGATCCGCTCAGTTCAGAAATCGTGAAAAACGATTACATGATTCGCGAAGCGATTCTGATCGGCGATACAGGGGATCAAATCGAAGCCAGCTTAAAAAAATACGGTTACAGTCATATTACTCGTGCCGAAGATCTGAAGACTGCGGTTGAAACCGGAAGAAAGCTGGCTTCTGACGGATGGAATGTATTGCTGAGCCCGGCATGTGCCAGTTTTGATATGTTCAAAGACTATGAAGAACGCGGTCGGGTATTCAAACAGATCGTCCGCGAACTTAAATAAAAGACCGAAGTCTATTTTACAAACGACGGAGAGGAGGAGCTTATATGAACCAGGGTCCGGGACCCGACGGACAGGCTCCTTTTTCTGCCCGTCAGACAACACATCAATCAGCTTCGCCTGTCAGAAACGCCTCTGACGGATATCCGAATCCTGCGGGTTTGCGCGGAACATCCGCGACAGACAGCAATCCTGCCCTGAAGGAATGGCAGCGGGAGATTTGGGAAGGGCCGGTCCCGACTGAACAAAATCCCTTTGACGAACCGGAAGACGCGCCGGAGCTGCTTTCCGAAAGATCCGAAAATCTGAACAACAGGCAGGGTGAATTCTGGCAGCCGCAAACTACCGGATACCAGATCACCCGGGATATTCCTGTCACAGAATCACGGAACATGAAAGAAAAGGATCCGAAGCAGCAGAGGAGAAAGGCAATCCTGCTCGCCGGGTCAACGCTTCTGATCATGTTTGCTGTTGCTCTGATCCTGAGGTTTGCGGTTCTGACCGTACGTTGCATTGACGTGATCGGTAACAGCACGGTCACTTCTTCCGATATCATTCAACTCAGCGGAATACAGGCCGGCGATTTCATCCTTGGAGTACACGATGAACAGGTCGCGCAGGGACTCAGCCGGAACCGGTATCTTGTTTTGAAATATGTCGAAAAAGAGTTGCCCGGGAAGGTCACGATCTGCGTAAAAGAACGTGAAGCCTGCTGCTGGATGACCTATTGCGGAATCATGTACGCGATGGATAAAAACCGGATCGTTCTGGAGGAGGGCGAAGATCCCAATATTGTCCCGCCGAAGAATCTGATCAAAGTAACGGGGCTGGATATCCGAAGCGGATGTATGACCGGACAGAGGCTGGTTTTGAATTCTGCGGAACAGGAACAGCTTTATACCGATCTGTTTCTTGAAATGAAAATAACCGGATGCGACAAACAGGTCAGCGAAGTCAATCTGGCTGACACAAATTCGGTTCTGATGACCATGCGGAGCGGAATCACTGTCAAACTGGGGGACCGCAGCCGCCTGCATGCCAAGATCCGGGCACTGATGCTGACTCTTTCCGAACTTGAAAGGATGAACATGAGCGGAGGGATCGTCAATGTTTCCGTGCCGGAATCTCCGGTATATTCGCCTGAGAGTCTGTAAAAGAGACAAAAATGTTACAAAACAGAGTGCAAATTCGTAACAAAGCACACAAAACGCTTGCAATTCCTTGTAAATTCCGTTATAATCACTGACGGTGATTATTAAATTAATGTAGTTTTTCCGGTTTATTCCGGAATTGAGTTCATTCGGGGAGGAAATAGGTTATGAAAACGACCGTTGCGGCCATTGATTTCGGTACCAGCAAGATAGTCACTCTGGTTGCCGAAAACAGCGGAAGCCAACGCTGCGATATTATTGCGGCCGGTGTGGCAAAATACGACGGTTATCTGGATGAGGGATGGAACAATCCCGAAAACCTGAACGAAGCGATCCGGCTTTCTGTTGCCGACGCGGAAGAACAGAGCAACAGCAAGATCAAAGAGATCAATGTCGGCGTTCCCGGAGAGTTTACCAAGGTTTACGCGACAAAAGTCAACGTGACGCTGAAGGGGACAGATCCCCGGGTAACATCCGCCGACGTCCGTGCCGCTTTCAATATCGCGGCGGAAAACCTGCAGGATGTTCCGGGCGTCGTTATTCATTCCAGTCCGGCCTGGTTTATGGTTGACAGCGGAAAGAAAACGCTTGAGCCTGTAGGAATGAAAGGTCGGGAAATGACGGCCTTCATCAGTTTCGTGGTCGGCAACCGCTACTTCATTGACGACGTGACGACCCGTATGGCGGAACTCGGAATTACGGTTTCCGGTTTCTTCTCCGGAACGGCAGGCGAAGCCATGCTTTATCTGAACGAGCAGGAACGCGATCATACCTCTGTGCTGATCGACATGGGGTATCTGAACACCGAGATCATCGGTGTCGAGGGTGACGCCATCATTTATCACAAGATGCTGGATGTCGGCGGCGGTCATATTGCGGCAGAACTTGCTGAGAATCTGGATATCAGTCTGAATGCAGCTGAAGATATCAAGCGCCGTTTTGTTTACGGGATCGAAACCGGGGAAGACAAATTCGAAGTTCCCGGTGCGGACGGTGAAAAAGCGACCGTGTTTACCAGAGAACAGGTAAAGCCTGTTCTGTGCGGAGCGGTTGACAATATCGCCGAACAGATCAAAGAAGCGATCGACGAGGACTTCGGCGGGCTCGGCAACTGGAGCAGCGTTTTTCTGACCGGCGGCGGTCTGAGCTTCAACCGCGGAGGCCGTGAATATCTTTCCGGTAAACTCGGACGCGCGGTTCAGGAAACGCCGCGCAGGACTACCAAACTGAACAGCCACAGTTTTTCAAGCGCTCTTGGACTGATGGATCTGATCATCGACACTATTGAACAACAAAGACAACCCGCTGCCGGTGCAGGCGGAAAAGTACGGGATTTCTTCCGCAGTCTGTTAGGAGGTTAATGAATATGATCGAGTTTCACAATGAAGAACAGAACTCCTTTGCTTCCATCAAGGTCGTGGGCTGCGGAGGCGGCGGCAACAATGCCGTGAACCGCATGGTGGACGCCGGATTGCGCGGCGTTGAATTCATTTCTGTCAATACCGACAGGCAGGCATTGAATCAAAGCAATGCGCAGGTCAAGATCCAGATCGGCGAGAAACTGACCAAGGGCCTTGGCGCCGGCGCCGTGCCCGAGGTGGGCCGCCGTGCCGCCGAGGAGAGCCGCGAGGAGATCGCGCAGGCGCTGGAAGGCGCCGACCTGGTGTTCGTCACCGCCGGTATGGGCGGCGGCACTGGCACCGGCGCGGCGCCTGTTGTTGCTGAGATCGCCCGGGATCTTGGATGCCTGACTATTTCGGTGGTAACCAAGCCTTTCAATTTTGAAGGAAAGCAACGTATGAAGAATGCTGAAAGCGGCATTGCCGAATTGAAACAGCATGTGGATACGCTGGTGGTTATCCCCAATGACCGCCTGCTTCAGGTAGTTAACAAAGGAACAACCATGCTTGAAGCTTTCCGCATCGCGGACGATGTGCTTCGTCAGGGCATTCAGGGAATCAGCGATCTGATCGCTGTACCCGCGATGATCAACCTTGACTTCGCCGACGTCAAAACCGTTATGGAATCCGGTGGCATGGCTCATATGGGCATCGGCGTGGGATCCGGCGAGAACAAACTTGTGGAAGCTGCGAAAAACGCTATTTCCTCTCCGCTGCTGGAGACCAACATTGACGGCGCGCGCGCTGTTCTGATCAATATTACCGGCGGATCCGACATCTCCATTGTGGATATCAACGAGGCAGCCAATCTTATCATGGAAGCGGCTGATCCCGATGCGAATATCATTTTCGGTGCAGGCATTGATGAAAACATGGGTGATGATGTACGTATTACCGTGATCGCCACCGGTTTTGAGAAGACGCCGTTCCCCGCCAAAGAACCGGCACGTAAACCCCGTGAAATCGAGCATGACAGACTGTTCGGATCCTTCGGAACCAGCTTTACCCGTCCTGAAGCACAGACCGAGCCGGCTGCTCCTTCTTCCTTTGGCAATTCAGCCGAAACTTCTTCTTTTATCAACCCAGTCCGGCCGAGTATGGGAGTTCCCGGTATGGTCAACACCGGATCCTTCCAGACCGGTTTCAGCTACCAGCAGGGTCAGCAGCAGCCATTCGGACAGCAGACCCGTCCGTTCCAGTCTGTAAGCAGTGAGCCGACCTACGGCAACGGTCAGTTGTTCCAAAATCAGCAGAGCGCTCCTTATCAACCCATGTTCAACAACAACGGTCAGGTTACCGGACAGACCGGTTCCTTCCAGTCGATCCCTCAAAGTCAGGCAATGACGACGGATGACCACGGCGTACCGGGTTTCCTGCGGAAGAAGAAATAATGACGGGACAACGTCCGGTATCGGGGACTTATCAGTAAAATATCAGCGGCGGAGTTGAACTCCGCCGCTTTTTTCACTATAATAACATATTGGTGGATTTTAAGTTTTTTGGGAGGAAGATGAATGCGTAAACTGGTAACGATTTTTTTGGTATTGATGATGATGTGGACCGCAGCAACTGCTGAAACCGCGCAATCCACTCCGGATTTTGTGATGGAGGGATTTGATGGGGACAGCATTTCACGCGATTGGAACAATAATCTCTTTTTTACCAGAATGGAGGATAAAACCGGTATATCTTTTTCCTTTTCTCAATATTCCGACTGGGAACAGTGGAATCAACGCAAGGCCGAAATCGCCGCAGGAAAAAACCTTCCGGATGTCCTGTTCAAGGCAGGACTGACAGCGAGTGAGACGGAGGCCATGGTTCAGAACGGAATTCTGATCGATCTGAAACCTTATCTGGAGGAGTATGCGCCCAACCTGTGGAAACTGCTGCAGGAAAATGAAAGCTGGCTCGCAGATATCACTCTGCCGGATGGCAGTATTCCGACGTTGCCCTGTATCAACACTCTTCAGAACAATGATACGATGTGGATCAATTCTCAGTGGCTGAAGACGCTTGGACTCGAAGCGCCGGCTACGGCGGATGATCTGACGGATGTTCTGCGGGCTTTTAAAAATGGGGATCCGAACCGGAACGGAAAAGCGGATGAGGTGCCGCTGACATTCATCGGCATGTGGGAACTTCGCTTTCTGGGCCACGCCTTCGGAATTACCGACAATGATTATTATATTTCCATTCACGACGGACAGGTAACCTCTTCTTTGACTTCGCAGGAGAACCGTGCGTTCCTTCTATGGCTCAATACGCTGTGGAAAGAACAACTGCTCGATCACAACGGGTTTACTACGGTGGATTCTCTTCGTATGATCACAGATTCCAAGGCAGTCATTCCTTACGGAATGATGCTTTCCACTTCTCCGCTCACCGTTGTTCCGTCCGATAGCCTTGGACAGTTCAGCATGCTTGAGCCGCTTCGATACAACGGAAAACAGGAATACAGGAATCTGCTTGGCGAATTGATTCCCGGAACTTTTGCAATCACAAAAGAGTGCAGGGATCCGGGAAAGCTGATGACCTGGGTCGACTGTCTGTACTCGACAGAAGGTAACCGGATGGCTCATTACGGCCTCGAAAATGAGGAATGGGTCTGGACACCGGACGGAACCTGGGATTGGGTAGCGGATGACGCGGATGTAGCAAACTATGTATTGGGAGACAGCACCATCAGCGACGGCGGTATTGCTCCGGGACTGACGGACGGCGAATTCCAACTGCAGTATGATGACAACACGACACGGAACGCGGTAGAGCAGCTGTTCAGACTGAAAACCTTTGAGAAAGCGGCGGATCCCATTATTCACTGGTCCGGAGAGGACCGTGTCCGCCTGTATGAGCTGCAGCTCGCACTCTCCCAGTACGCAGAGAAGACGATGGCCTGCTTCGTGACGGGCGATACCGAACTGAACGATGAAACATGGAACGAGTTTACTGCCGAGGTTAACCGGCTTGGTCTGGAGGAAGTTATCGCTCTTTGGCAGAAATACGTGAAATAAAATCTTTTCGGAGGGGCTATTTATGAGTTTGATACAGGAAGAGAAGTTGATCCGTCTTTACGGTCGGGATGAGAAACAGATATCTTTCCAGAAGGAACGTTATCAGAAACTGGCAGACAGATTCACAGATATCTTCGGCTGCAGCTGTACCCATATTTTCAGCGCGCCGGGAAGATCAGAAATCGGCGGGAACCATACCGATCATAATTGCGGTCGTGTATTGGCAGCCAGCGTGAATCTTGATATTGTGTGTGCGGTTTCGCCCCGTGATGACCGGAAGGTAGTATTTCACAGCGAGGGATTTCAGCCGACGGAAGTCAATCTGGACGATCTGTCGTCGTCTGAAACCGAGTACGGAACAACTGCGGCTTTGATCCGGGGAGTCGCGGCTGGAATGAAAGATGCGGGATATGAAATCGGAGGATTCAATGCTGTCGCCGGGGCTACGGTGGCTTCCGGCAGCGGCCTGAGCAGCTCCGCAGCGCTTGAAGTCCTGCTGGCAGCGATATTTGACGGACTGTTTAACCGGTTTGAGATGCCTTTTCCCAAGCGTGCCGCGATCGGACAACGGGCTGAAAATGTATTTTTCGGCAAGCCGAGCGGATTGCTGGATCAGATGGGGAGCGCCGCCGGCGGTCTTGTGACGGTCGATTTCAGGGACAACGATCATCCGGAAGTCCGTGCACTGCAATATGACTTTGAGGCGAAGGGATATGCTCCTGTCGTTGTGGCGACCGGTGCAAGCCATGCGAATCTGACGCCTCATTATGCTGCGATTCCGGCTGAAATGAAACAGGTGGCAGCATTCTTCGGAAAGAAAGTATTGCGTGAGATTTCCCCGTCGGATCTTCGGAACAATATGAGATTGCTTCGGGAACGCTTCGGTGACCGGCCGGTTCTTCGTGCTGTTCATTTCATGGAGGAGAATGAACGCGTCGAGCGGCAGGTCAAAGCACTGGAGGAGGACAGAATCGGAGATTTCTTTGATGAAATAATCGCCAGCGGCCGCAGCAGCTTCATGTATCTGCAGAACGTCTACGCGATGGGTGGGGATCAGGGACTGAGCCTCGCTCTTTGCCTTGCGGAGGATCTGCTCGCGGGAAAAGGCGCATGGCGTGTTCATGGTGGCGGATTTGCCGGAACCACATTGAATTTTGTCCCTCTGGATGAGGTTGGTCATTTCGTGGATGTGATGGACGGCGTATTCGGGGAAGGCTCGTGTAAAGTGCTTTATGTCCGCCCTGTCGGTGCCGATATGAACCTGATCAGCCGGATCTGATACGGCCCGGAGAAAGGAAACGTAGAAAGATATGTCTACACAGCAGAAAAACGGTTTTGACTTTTCTGTGCAGAAAATGGTGACTATCGGCGTTCTGACGGCGCTCGCATCCGTCCTCTTTCTGATTGAAATACCGGTGATTGCATTTTACAAACTGGATCTGAGCAATCTGCCGGTGATGCTGGGAGCTTTCAGTATGGGTCCTGTTGCAGGAATTGCAATTCTGTTTCTGAAGGATCTGATCGGCATGCTGCACTCCACCAGCATGTATGTCGGAGAACTGGCGGATTTTCTCATGAGTGCTTTTTATATTCTGCCGGCGGCGCTGATCTATCAACGGAAAAAGAACCGTAAACGCGCCCTGACCGGTATGTGCATCGGAACTGCTGCGATGATCGTGGCGGGGGTTTTAATCAATAAATGGGTGATGCTGCCGTTTTACGGCAACGCATACGGTATGCCTATGGAGGTCATAATCGGAATGGCTTCTTCGGCGGTGCCGTTTGTGGATACAGAATGGAAACTGCTGGTTTTCGTGACCGCTCCGTTCAATCTGCTGAAGGGGGTCGTGATCAGTCTGCTGACTTTTGTTCTCTACAAGCATCTGTCACCTTTCCTTCACGGGAGGGGACTGAAGCGATGATCACACACGGAGCCTCGGAGACCCGGGAACTGGGAAAACGTCTCGCTAAACAGCTGCAGGCCGGCGATACCGTTCTGCTTCGCGGAGACCTGGGCGCTGGGAAGAGTGAATTGACCCGCGGTATCGCAGCTGGGCTCGGTGTTACAGAGACTGTGACAAGTCCCAGCTTTACGATCCTGAATGTGTATGAAAGCGGCCGGATCCCGCTCTACCATTTTGACTGGTACCGGCTGGAAAGCGAAGAGGAACTTTATGAGCTGGGTATGGACGAGTATCTCGGAGGCAACGGGATCGCTGTGGTCGAATGGCCTGAACAATGCCCGGAAGCTGTTCCGGAAACCGCGCTTGAGATCCTTCTGACCCAACAGGGAGAAAACGAGCGGGAAATTGCGTTGAGGAGATTGGGAGATTTCCGGACGATTGCGTTGTGAACGAATGAAGCGGAGATGTGACGGGACCGATGGAAAGAAAAATTCTTGTCGTTGATACATCCGGACCTGTATGCGGTGTGGCGGTCATGGCTGGGGACCGTGTTCTGTGTGAATTTATCAGTCTGAATAAAAATACGCATTCCGCCAATCTGATGCCGATGATTGACGGTGCCTTTCAGATGGCTGGAACGGAACTGAAGGATATGGATGCGCTGGTCGCTGTGACAGGCCCGGGAAGCTTTACCGGCGTACGGATCGGCGTTGCAACTGTGAAGGGACTGGCGCACGGCGCCGGGAAACCCTGTATCGCGGTGGACGCGCTGGAAGCGCTGAGCCGAAGCGCCGGCGAACAGCAAGGAATCGTATGTCCGATTCAGGACGCACGCGCCGGACAGATCTACGGAGCTGCATTCCGAAACGGCGAACGTCTGATGCCGGATTCTGCCATGAAGGTTGATGATTATATCCGGCAGGTATGTGAGTTGGCGCCGGGTGACCCGTTGATTTTTGTCGGTGACGGTGCCCCTGTCCACCGTGAGAGACTGACGGAATTGCTGGGAGAAAGGGCAGTTTTCCCATCGGCTTTTTTGAGTTATCTGCGTCCTTCAGCTGCCGGACAGATCGCGCTGGAAAAAGGAAAAGCAGTCTGCTTTACCGATTTGAAAGAAACGTATCTCCGGGCTCCCAACGCAGAAAAAAACAAGAAGCTTCTGGAGGCCATGGGACATGAATGAACTGATCATTCGCCGGATGACCCGGAGGGATATCGACACGGTGACCGCTATTGAAGCGGCGGTTTTCGCTATTCCGTGGAGCCGTGAAAGCTTCCGGCGGGAGATCGAAGAAAATGTCGCGGCACGGTACCTTGTAGCGGAAAAGGACGGAAGAGTGATCGGATATGCCGGGGCATGGGTCATCCTGGACGAATGCCATATTACCAATATCGCGATTCTGGAGGAAGAACGCGGAAACGGCTACGGGAAGACACTGACCGGGGCGCTGATGCAGTATGTCAGCAACCTCGGCGCCGTTTACGCTACGTTGGAGGTGCGCGTCAGTAATCTGCGGGCGCAACATCTGTACGAAGAACTTGGGTTTATCCGCGTTGGAAAGCGGAAAAAATATTATGAGGACAACGGCGAGGACGCTTATCTGATGGTATGCGAACGGATGCCGGAGGTCGATCCGAATTTTGAGGAGGTGCCGGAATGAGCCGTGTATTTCTGACTGTACTGGACGCTGCGGGTATTGGAGAGTTACCGGACGCGGCAGAATATGACGATGTGGGGGCTAACACGCTGGGGCATGTGATTGCCTCGTGCCATCCGGATCTGCCGAACATGGCCGCTATGGGACTCGGAAGGATTCCAGGTTCCGGATACGTATGGTCCGGCAGGGTCGAAGGCGCGTACGGACGGGCAGCGGAGAAGAGCAAAGGGAAAGATACGACTTCCGGACACTGGGAGATTGCCGGCGTACGCGTGGAACGAGCGTTCCCGACATTTCCGGAAGGATTCCCCAGGGAGTTCATGGATCGCTACGAAGCCGCGATCGGATATCGGTGTATTGGCAACAAACCTGCCAGCGGGACAGTCATTCTGGAGGAACTCGGCGCGAGACATATAAAGGATAAAACGCCTATTGTCTATACCAGCGGCGACAGTGTATTTCAGATTGCATGTCATGAGGATGTTTTTCCGGTCGATCAGCTGTACGCCTTCTGCCGGACAGCACGCGAAATGCTGCAGGGCGAACTGGGCGTCGGCCGTGTGATCGCCAGACCGTTTATCGGAGAACCCGGCGCGTTTGTCCGCACCGGAAAAAGAAGAGACTTCAGTATGCCTCCCTGCGGCAGAACGCTTCCGGACGCGGTAAAGGAGGCCGGGATGGCTTCTGTCGGCGTTGGAAAAATCGAGGATATCTTTGCAGGAAAAGGATTGACGGAGAGCGATCATGCCGCGGGGAATCCGGCATGCATGAATTCTTTGATCCGCTTTTTGGAGCAGGATTTTGACGGCCTTTGCTTTACCAATCTTGTGGATACGGACAGCGTATACGGTCACCGGAATGATGCGCCCGGATTTGCAAAAGCGCTGGAAGAATTTGACCGCCGATTGCCGGAAATGACTGCGAGACTGAAAATGGGCGATCTGATGATTGTCACTGCAGATCACGGATGCGATCCCTGTGATATCAGTACGGACCACACCCGGGAGTATATCCCGATCATGGCGTTTACACCCGGAATGAACCGCGCTGTTGATATCGGAACACGAACGACCTATGCCGATATAGCGGCTACCTGCGCAGAATGGCTTGGACTTCCGGACCGTTTCAATGCGAATTCTTTTGCCGATTTGCTTCGATAAGGATGTACTCTGATATATCAGGCAGAACACGGATGCGAAAAGCGAAATCCGGACGGTGAAAGTACCGGCAATGATGATCAGCCCATAACACAGGAAAGTAACAAGAGGGAATTATGTTCAGAAAATTACTTGTTCTCGCAACAGCGGCGCTTCTGTTCTTTCTGGTTGCCGGAATGGCTGCGGCGGAGGAGACGGAATATGCCGAGGACATAACGGCAGTATGTAAGATCAAAACCTGTTCCTCGCCCCGGAAGCCTGCACAAATGACGGACGGTAAGTATACATCCTACTGGGAAAGCAATAAGGTCAAAAATCCCTGGGTCACCGTGACAAGCGATACTCCTGTCTACGGACTGTATCTTTGTTTTCGCGAAATGCCGGAAAGTTATGAGATCCAGATCGGAAGCGGAGACAGTTGGCGAACGGTGTTCCAGGGGGATACCCGATTTCACCATATGTATTATGAACTGGACGGTGTACATACTGTCAGGATCTTCTGTACAGAGGAGAAGACCCGCAAGATCGGCTTCAATGAGATCTTCGTGTTTGGCGAGGGCGAGGTTCCCGATTGGGTTCAGCGTTGGGAACCGACAGTAGAGAAGGCCGACATCCTGTTCCTGGTGGCTCATCCGGATGATGAACTGATCTTCCTGGGGGGCGCTATTCCCACTTATGCCGTTGAACAGGGGAAAAGCGTGGCGGTGGCTTATTTATCCTGGAGCAATACAACCCGCAGAAGCGAAGCGCTGAACGGGTTGTGGACTATGGGCGTGAGAAATTATCCGGTTTTCGGAGGCTTCCGGGACGCGTACGCTTCAGACGCGAAAAAAGCCTATAAAAATGTAACCGGTAATCTGAATGAAGGAAAACGCAGGGTATACGCCTGGATCACGGAACTGTTCCGCAGATACAGACCGGAGGTCGTTGTGACCCATGATCTGAACGGCGAATACGGGCACGGCCAGCATAAGATGGTCGCGGACGCCGCAACGGCGTGTTTCGATCGCTCCGGAGACGCGGTACAGGATCCGGAAACAGCAGAGACGTACGGTTTGTGGCAGGTAAAGAAACTTTACATTCATCTGTACGGAGACACTGAGCAGCAGACACGGTTCGACTGGGATATCCCGTTGAAAAGCATGGATGGAAAGACGGGAAAGGAACTGGCGGAAGCGGCATATGCCCTGCATAAAACACAGATCGGAGCTGAAGCAAAGATTCACGGCAAAAATCATCGCCTCAGCGTGGCCTTATTCGGCGGGCCGGACGGATATGACAATACCAAATTCGGTCTGTATGCAAGTATAGTAGGAGAGGATTCACTCCATACAGATTTTCTGGAAAACATACCGGAGTAAAGGAATGACTGAAGGATGAAAATGGATATGATGGATCAAAAAAAACTGAGGTATTCGGTCCTTCTCCTGGTTCTGCTGATGACGATTGCCGCGGTATGTACGGTTTTTGCGGAGCAATCACCTGAAACAGATGCACGGGAGATAATCGGGGACTGCACGGTCAAACTCAGCAAAAAGTCAAGCAAAAGTCTGACAGACAAAAAATTCACAACATATTACGAAAGTAAAAAAATAAAGAATCCGGAGCTTGTCATTACCTCCAAAGACCCTGTTTACGGGATTTATCTCTGCTTCCGCAGCATGCCGGAAAGCTATGAAGTTTTTGCGGACGGCGAGAAGATCGCGGATGGCGATCCGGAGATCTACCATGTGTTTTTTTCCCTGAACGGAGCAAAAGAGATCCGGGTCCGGGCTGCGGATGAAGGGAAAACGGTGATGGGTTTCAACGAGGTATACGCGTTTTCCGAGGGCGCCGTCCCGGCTTGGGTGCAGCAGTGGGAAAAAACACCCGAACAGAGCGACATCCTGTTTTTTATCGCGCATCCGGACGAGGAAGTTTTGTATCTGGGCGGCGCCATCCCCCTGTATGCGGTTGAAAAAGAACGGACTGTGACCGTTGCCAGTCTGACTACCGTCAATACAACAAAACGCAGCGAACTCCTGAATAGCCTGTGGAGTATGGGATATCGGAATTATCCAGTTCTTGGGACTTTTCAGGATAGGAAGAGCAATAATATCAGCGGCGCTTACCGGGGCGTGGACAAGAAAAACGGGGAGGAGAAGGTCCGTTCCTGGGTAACGGAGGTGATCCGGCGGTGCAAGCCGCAGGTGATCGTGGCGCCGGATATTGAGGGAGAAGGATCCAACGGGCAACGGATGATGCTGGCAGATGCCTGCCAGAAATGTTTTGATACTGCTGCGGACGCGGGAGTATATCCGGAATCCGCGGAGAAATACGGGACATGGCAGCCTAAAAAGCTGTATCTCCATTTGTACGAAAAAAAACAGATCGTTTTTGACTGGAATACGCCTATGGAAAAACTGAACGGTCAGACCGGGATGAACCTGGCTATGTACGCGTTCTTATACTACAAGACGCTGGTGGACGTCAAAAGCACGCTGAGCGTTACCGGAACAGGCACGAAATACGCGAATAACACCTTCGGCCTTTACAGCAGTCTGGTGGGCGATGATGACGATCCCGAGGGCGGGTTCCTTCAGCATATCGATCAAGCGGATCTGACTGTACAACCGTCGTCAATCCGGGCCTTGAACCCGCTTCCGGACGGGATCCTTCCGGAATTGAATGAAAACGGTTATCTCGACTCCGGTGAATTCATCCATTCTGACTCTGAACAGGGCCACTGGGTTTATATCAGTCCGACCTTGAAGATCGTTATTACCCGGAAATATGACGGATCGCTTCCGCTGACCTGGTTTGAAAGTGAGATCTGGTGCGATACAGAGGCCGGCGAGCTGCCCCGCTGTCTGGAAGTGGACCCCGTCAGCAAGAAAAAGACCGCTGACGCGGCTGATACCGCGAAGCAATACAAAGCTGTTTTTGCGGTCAATACCGATTATTATACCTACCGTGTCAACGGTAAAAACGGGCATCCCAAAGGAATTGAGGTCCGGAACGGGGAAGTGTATTACGACAGTCATTATAATGAAGAAACCGATTTTTTCCCGAATCTGGATACGCTGGCGTTCTATCAGGACGGAACAGCAAAAGTTCATCACAGCTGCGAGATGTCTGCTCAGGATTATGTGGATGACGGCGCTTTGCTGGTTTACAGCTTCGGTCCGTATCTTGTCCGGGAAGGTGACCTGCGGGATTGGGTCCTGAACGATACAGTCGTCGGATACAGGACCAAAGATCCCAGGCACGGATTGGGAATGGTCGAAAAGGGTCACTATATCGATATTACCGCCGAAGGACGGCTTGGAACGAGGAGCGAGGGCGTGACCAAGACTCAGCTTGCTTTGCTGATGAAGGCAGCCGGGTGTACAGAGGCCTGCAATCTGGACGGCGGCGAAACGGCGATCGTGGTATTTATGGGACAACAGTTGAATGCTGTTAAAAATCAGGTCGAACGGAGCGACAAAGCCAGAAAGCTGAACGAGATCCTCGGAATCGGAACAAGCGAACAGGTTGGAATCTATGAGGTGAAATAACCGAACACCGTTCGTATGGACGGAAGATCCTCCTTCGCTGCCAATATATGATTTTTGAAGAGGAATCATACTTGACACGAAACAGGGTTTGTGATATTTTATTTCGGTAAGCCGCTCGGGAGAGGTCTGTTTAAATGCGTTTTGCGCAACCTCTGGTCCCGGCGAGTATGTATTAGGAGGTGCTGTCCAATGTATGCCATTATCGCAGCAGGTGGCCGGCAATACCGTGTTTCCCAGGGTGATGTGATTTACATCGACAAAGTCAATCAGGAAGCTGACTCCGCGATTACCTTCGACGTGCTGATGATCGGCGGCGAAGGCGAAGTGAAGGTCGGGAATCCCGTTCTGGCCGGTGCCAAGGTCGAGGGTAAGGTTCTGGCGCAGGTCAAGGGTGAAAAGATCAAGATCTACAAGTACAAGAGCAAGAAGGACTCCAGCAAGCGCAGCGGTCACCGTCAGCCCTATACCAAGGTTGAGATCACTGCTATCAACGCTTAATGATTTCCGCAGTCCTGTATCGGGACGGAAACCGGTTGACCGGATATTCCGCATCGGGCCACAGTGACTATGCCGAGGAAGGCAGCGATATCGTATGCGCCGCCGTTTCCGTACTCGGATGCACCTGCGTCAATGCGCTTGAAAGCGTATGCGGCGTTCAGGTCCTTATGAAGGAAAACGGTCCGGGAATCCTCGCCTTTGATCTTCCGATGCTGGCCGCAAAAGAAGACAGGGAAGCCCAGATTCTGATGGGGGCATTGAAACAGGGACTGACCGATATCCAGGACAATTATCCACAAAACTTACATCTTTCCATCAAAGAACGGAGGAAATGACCATGATGAAGCTTAATCTTCAGCAATTCGCTCATAAAAAAGGTATGGGTTCAACCCGTAACGGCCGTGACAGCGAATCCAAGCGCCTCGGACCGAAGCGCGCCGACGGACAGATGGCTCTGGCCGGCAATATTCTTGTTCGCCAGCGTGGTACCCACATTCATCCCGGCCTGAATGTCGGAATCGGCAAGGACGATACCCTGTTTGCCAAGACCACCGGCGTTGTACGGTTTGAACGTTTGGGTAAAGACAAGAAGCAGGTTTCCGTCTATCCCGTGGAAACCGCGGCCGAAGCTCAGTAATCTGCAGAAGAATGCAGGGTTGTTGTTTTCACAACAGCCCTGTTTTTCTTTTCGGTCAAGGAGAAAAAAGATGGAGTTGTTTGACAGCCACTGTCATGTGGATGAAGAAAAATTCGATGAGGATCGGGAAGCAGTATTGCAACGGATGCTGCAAAACGGAGTGACCCGATATGCTGTGATCGGTTCCGATATGAGGACCAGTGAACATGCCGTTGCATTTGCGGCTGATCACCCGGGAGCCGTTGCGGTCGCCGGCATTCACCCGCATGAGGCGAAGGAATTCCGGAAGAATGATCCGGATCAGCTCCGGGCATGGTTTTTGTCGGGACAGGCGAAAGCCATCGGAGAGATCGGACTGGACTATTATTATGATCTGAGTCCGCGGGAAACGCAGATGGAAGTCTGTCGGATACAGATGGAACTGGCCTGGGAGATCGGTGCACCTGTTGCATTTCATATCCGCGACGCTCATCAGGATATGCTGAATCTGATGAAAGACATGAAGAGTCATCTGACGCCCGGGATCATTCACTGCTTTTCCGGATCGGCGGAAATTGCCAGAGAATATCTGAAACTGGGGTATATGATCTCGTTCGCAGGGCCTGTCACATTCAAAAAGGCTCCGAAGCTGCAGGAGACTGCCAGAATTGTTCCAAGAGACAGATTACTGATAGAAACGGACAGTCCGTATCTTGCTCCTGAACCTGTCCGCGGCCGAAGAAACGAACCGGCGAATGTGCTTTATATTGCACAGAAAATTGCTGAAATACGCGGTGAAACAACAGAAGATGTTGCCGCATACACGATGAAAAACGCCATGGAACTTTACAGAGTGGATGAATCAGAAGGTGTACCGGTTCCGGTTTTCATTTGATCCTGTTTCGTGTATAATATTCCCGCCGGAGGGAAAAGAATGGGAAAGATTGTAGTATTGGCGGAAAAACCAAGCGTTGGGCGCGATATCGCCAGAGTACTCGGATGCCGGACGGGCGGAGACGGCTGTCTGATCGGCGACCGGTATATTGTCACATGGGCGGTCGGGCACCTTGTCACATTGGTTGAACCGGATGAAATGGACGAGAGGTATAAACGCTGGAGTTTTGCCACACTGCCGATTTTACCTGAAGACATTCCGCTGAAAGTGATCAGATCAACTCGCGATCAGTATTCAAAGGTCAAAAAACTGATCAACGCCCCGGAAACTGACTCGCTGATATGCGCAACGGACGCAGGGCGCGAAGGAGAACTGATCTTCCGCTATATCTACGAAAAATCCGGATGCCGGAAGCCGTTTGACCGTCTGTGGATCAGTTCCATGACGGATGAAGCGATCTCTGAGGGATTCCGGAATATTCAGCCCGGTATACGATATGACGGATTGTATGCGAGTGCACGCTGCAGGAGCCGGGCGGACTGGTTGGTCGGGATGAATGCCAGCCGTGCATTCACGCTGAAATACAATACCCTTCTCAGCGTTGGCCGTGTACAGACGCCGACGCTTGCCATTCTTGTAAAACGCCGGAAAGAGATTGAAAACTTTATACCGGAAGGATTTGCAACATTAAGCGCCGATTTCGGAGATTATAAGGGTATTTATTTCAATACGGAAATGAACCCGGATACGCATTTTCAGGATAAGGCCTCCGCTGAAACGGTCGCCGCGGAAATCCGAAACAGGATTGGTGAAGTCATTTCTGCGGAAACAACATCGAAAAAGGAACTACCGCCCCAATTGTATGATCTGACCAGCCTGCAGCGGGATGCTAACCGCCTGTTAGGCTTTACAGCCGATAAAACGTTAAAATTGGCTCAAAGTCTGTACGAAACACATAAAGCGCTGACATATCCGCGGACGGACAGCCGATATCTGCCTCCGGACATGATTCCGCGTGTGGTTCAAACGATGAAGGTGCTTCCGGAAAGCTATCAGAAACTGGTTCCGGGAGCATTGCCTGACGGAAAACTTCCCGTGAGCAGGCGGACAATCGATGAAACGAAGGTAACGGATCACCACGCGATTTTACCTACGGCGAAACGGCCGGATATATCACGCTTCAGCACAGATGAATGGCAACTGTACGATCTTGTCGCGCGAAGAATGCTGGCTGCCTTTTTTCCGGCCTGTGAATACGAAGCAACAAAAGTGATCACCCGAGTCGGCAAATTTGATTTCCGTACAAACGGGAAAGTGATCCTGAAAAACGGGTGGCGCGACATACCCGTTCTGGAGAATCCACCGAAGACCAGAAAGACCAAAAAGGATGAGGAAGAGGAATCGGTCGCGCTACCTCCGCTGAAACCGGGAGATACCCGGAATGTACGGAATACGCAGATCAAGGAGGATATGACCAAACCTCCGAGTCCGCATACGGATGCCAGCCTGCTTTCTGCTATGGAAAATGCCGGCAGGGAACTGGATGACGATGAACTTGCCCGGCAGATGAAGGGAAGCGGAATCGGGACACCGGCAACCCGGGCGGCCATTATTGAACGTTTGATTCATGTCGGATATGCCGGCCGGAAAGGGAAGACGCTTCAGGCGACGGATAAGGGCGTCTGCCTGATCGACATCATGCCGAAGGAAATCGCAAGTCCTGAACTGACGGGCCGGTGGGAACTTGCCTTAAGCGAGATCACCGACGGGAAACAGGATGAAGGACAGTTTATGGATGGAATCCGGCGAATGAGTTCATTTCTGGTCGATTACGCGAAAAACAATCAGCAGGTCATTTCATTTCCGGAGGAGTCTGGAAAAAAGAGATCAGGGGGAAAAGGCGTACATTCATCCGGCACGGTTCTGGAAGGAGCGGTCTGCCCCCTTTGCGGAAAGGGAAAACTCCGGGAAAGCCCGCGAGCCTTCAACTGCACAGAGAGTGAATGTCACTGCACCGTATGGAAGGATTGCCTGACCCGGGGAGGCGGTCCGGAGATTACCGGCAGGCTCATGACCCTGCTGTCTGAAAAGCGCGAATTGAAGGGGTCCACCGGATTACTCGCGATCCGGGACGGGAAGATTTTGTTTTACCAAAATGGAAACGAAAGTCCTGCGGTCATCCGACCGTTAAAATATGAAAAGAAATGAGAGGTATTTTTCATGGCAGAAAAACTGAAAACCCGTGCAGAGATTGATAACAGGTACAAATGGGATCTGACGCATATCTTTCCATCAGACGAGGCATGGGAAAAGGCATACAGTGATATTCAGAAGAAAACGGCGGATGTGGCACGGTGGGACGGATGTGTGAAGGAAGATCCGAAGTCAGCAATCCGCGTATTCTTTGAAGTTTACGATCTGCTTACTCCTGTATATGAGTATGCGTTCCTTCGCAAAGAAACAGATAATGCGGATCCTGTGGCGCAGGCGCTGAAAGATAAAGCGAGCAGGCTTTATGTGACCTTTGTTTCCGCAGCTTCTTTTTTGGAACCGGAACTGCTTGAGATGCCGGAAGAGCAATTATCAGCGCTGGAAAAAGATCCGGAGATGTCGGATTACAGCGAATTCATACGGGGCATATTGCGGAACAAGCCGCATACGCTTTCAAAGGATCAGGAACGGTTGATCGCGATGATGGGTGAGATCGCCGATGCTCCGGACAATATCTTTACTGCGCTGACGGAAGTCGATATGAAGATCCCGCCGATCCTTATGCCGGACGGAACGGAACAGGAACTGACGGAAGGGAACTATTCCACGTTTATCCACTCGGCAGATCGGGACGTTCGCCGTCAGGCCTTTCAAAATCTGATGGGAGCCTACAGCCGGTTTGGAACGACGATTTCTTCCGTTTACGCTGCAAGTGTGAAAAAGGATCAGTTTATGGCGGAGTCGCACCATTATGAAAGTGCACGACAGGCTGCGATGTCTCCTTTGGAAATCCCGGAGGAAGTATATGATAATCTGATTGAAGTCATACATGAGTATATTCCGGATCTTCAGGAATATCTTTCACTTCGGAAAAAGGTTCTCGGGCTGGACGAACTGCATATGTATGATCTGTACTGTCCAATGGTCAAAGGGTATCAAATGGAGCTACCTTACGAACAGGCATTTGATCTGGTTCTGGAAGGACTCCGCCCCATGGGGGATGACTATCTGGACAAGCTGCGGGAAGCAAGAGATAATCGCTGGATTGATGTATATCCGAGTAAGGGAAAGAGCAGCGGAGCTTTCAGCGCGGGCAGCGTCCGGGAAGCGCATCCCTATGTGCTGCTGAATCATAATGATAATCTGGACAGCGCCTTTACAATAGCGCATGAATTGGGACACAGTATGCATTCCTGGTACAGTAATCAGAATCAACCTGCGCCGAAATCCGATTACAGTCTGTTTGTGGCAGAAGTTGCCAGCACCTGCAATGAAGCCGTCATGATGCGATTCCTTTTGGACAAAATGAAAGAACCGGACGCGCAGGCATATCTGTTGAATCATTTTCTGGAGCAGTTCCGGACAACGTGCTTCCGGCAGACAATGTTTGCGGAGTTTGAAAAGATCAGTCACGAGATGGCCGCTCAAGGCGTTCCTATGACGCGTGAATCGCTGAACGAAGCATATTACAAGCTGAATCAGATGTATTATGGAGGAACCTGTACGGTGGATGAGGACATTCAGGTTGAATGGAGCCGGATTCCGCATTTTTATCGCGCGTTCTATGTATATGTCTATGCGACAGGTTTGTGCGCTGCCATCAGCCTGAGTGAACGGATCCTGAATGAAGGGGAGAAAGCCGTCGCAGATTACCGCAAATTCCTGAGCGCCGGATGCAGTGTTCCGCCGATTGAGGCTTTGAAACTGGCCGGAATCGATATGAGCAGTCCCGAACCGATCCGGAAAGCCATGAATGTATTCCGTGACACTGTGAACAAAATGAAACAGGCAATGGCCTGACAGGGGGAATAAGCAGTATGATGAAGGGATATGACAAGACAGAGGCTCTTGCATTTATTACAGCGCGGATCCATGCCAAGGATCATCCTGCACTGGCTGACCGGATAAATGAACTGATCAGCCAGATGATTGACGCGGATATGACTTATATGCACGAAAACCGCGTCATTGACGAAGAAGGAAATGCGGGAACTTCTTATTATGAAGACGATGACGCGTTCGAGTTCATTGTGGAGAAACTTGCGGCAGACAACAGGCTCGATCCTGTTCAAGCGGTGAAACTGGCCACCCTGGTTGACGATTATATGGACTATCAGCAGGAATACCTTGAAAGCAAAGGACTTGTGGACTGGGAATAATTCGGTAACCGGGGGGAGATATATGGCGAAGGTCGGCGTAATCACCTTTCTGCACAATGATAATTTTGGTTCTTCTTTGCAGGCGTATGCGTTGCAACGGGTAATCCGCGAGTCGGGTTATGATTGTGAGCATCTTGATTACCGGCCGGATACTTCCGAAAAGATCCTGAACATGCTCAGGAGCGGGAACCATCCGAAACTGATTCTGGAAGGACTTCGAAAAAGAAATGTCCGGAACGGAATGGAGGGAGCCAGACAGAAAAGCCGATCCATTCCGGAATTTTACCGGCGCAGGATGAATATGTCTTTCGAATGCAGAAACGGGAGAGAATTGAAAACACAAAGCGGATTGGACAGTATTCTGATTTGCGGGAGCGACCAGATTTGGAATCCTGTATGGTTGAATCCGGTTTACTTTCTGACATTTGCAAAGAAGGAACAGCGAAAGATCGCATATGCGCCAAGCCTGGGAATCCGTGATATGCCCGGAAAAGCCAAACAGAGAAAACTGCGCAGACTGATCAGGGACTTTCAGGCAATTTCCGTCCGGGAAGAGGAGGGTGCGGAGCTGATCCGAAAGCTGACAGGCTTCAAACCGGAGGTCATGCCGGATCCGGTCTGTCTGCTGACTCCGGAGGAATGGCGCAGCCTGAAAACCGATGAAATTACCGGAAAAGACAGGCTGGTTTGTTATTTCATCGGAGAAAACCCGACATATCCGGAAAAAATAGCGGCTTTGAAGGAATCAACCGGGAAGATTCCCCTTGTTATTCCGGTGACCGCTCAAAGTTACGGATACGGGTATGAGCTGCTGGACGGAGCCGGGCCGGAGGAGTTTCTGACGGCGCTGGATAATGCCGCCCTGATCTGCACCGACAGTTTTCACGGGCTTGCGCTTGGAACCGTAATGGGGAAAAAAGTTGAATTGATCCGCCGATATCGGGATGATGATCCCGAAAGTAAAAACAGCCGGGTGGACCAATTTATGCGAAGCGTTTCACAGGAAGGTCTTCCTTCCATGCGTATGCGCGGAATGACCTGGCTGCGGAAGGCAATGGAAGCTAATTCTGAGAAAACATAGGAAAAACCCGCCTGTTTGCACGGACAGGCGGGTTGTTTTTCCTTGGTGAGAATCAGGCTTCTTCCTGAACTTTGGGAAGAGCGCGCTGCACATTACCGCTGCGCAGGCAACGGGTGCAGACATTCATCCGCTTGGCGGAGCCGTTCACGATGACACGGACACTCTGCACATTGGGCGCCCAAATGCGATGGCTCTTGCGATTGGAATGGGAAACATTATTCCCGTTCATCGTTCCCTTTTCGCAGATCTCACAAAACTTACCCATTGATATCTCCTCCTCTTGGAGTGGTACACATCAAGCTTGACTATTCTATCATGCTGATAAGGAAATTGCAAGCAGTTTTTTAATGCTTAACCGAAAAGAATCTGTCCCGCACGGGTGACAGGACTTTGCATAATACAACCAAGCTTCCGGACAGCTCTGATCCGGGATAACTTCTTCAGTTTCCGGGTTGCCAGATAGTTCTGCGTCAGACGGTCAGCTTCCTCCGGAAGCAAGCCCTCATACATCTTTCGAAATACCTGAGTATGCGTATATGTCAGACGGATCCGCGAACGTGCCTGATCCTTCTTTTGCAGAGCGTCCAGCGCACGCTCCGTCAGTTTTTTCCGGCTGGCGCCGACAGCATTATCGCCATGCTGACGGTACCTGGTCAACGGACGGTTCACAAACAGGATGTGGCCGAAAGCGGCGGCTGAAAGCGCAATAAACCAATCGTGCATATGCAAATCCTTTGCACGACCGTATTTGGCGATAAGCTGTGCCAATGCATGATTCATGATCAGCGTACATCCGGTCACGTTATTCTGGACAAGCAGCGGAGCCAGGGCGGTAGCATCGGGACTCCAGCCTTGATGCCGAAAAAAACTCGGAGCGACAGGGGTACCGTCTTTGGCAATAATCGAGCAATCGGAGTGAACCAAAAGAGGCGTTTCCATTCCGAAATGCTCGGTTGCGGATAAAAGAGCGGTACGGAGCGTGCGGATTTTATCGGGTTCCCAGATATCATCCTGATCGCAGAGAAGAACAGCATCCGCTTCGGAAGCCTGACGGATCAGTGACAGGAAGTTTCCAGACGGTCCGAGATGTTTTCCCTGTTCCGCCGCGAAAGAAAAACGCCGATCCTCGGCTGCGAGAGATTCAAGAAGAGCAACTGTACCGTCTCCGGAGCCGTCATCCTGCATAAGGACAGAGAAATCAGCATCCGACTGAGCTTTGAGGGAGGAAATCAGCTCCGGTAAAAACTCCGCTCCGTTATAGGTGGCCAGCAACAGGACTGTTTTCACCAGGAGATCCCCCATTTCAGGAAATATTTAACCGTTGAGCGGATGTGACGAAAACGGCCTTTGAAAGTTCTGGTGTTTTCGCGGGCCCAACGATGTGTTATGCACATATCAGGATGGTAAACAATGGAACCCAGCCGTCTGTCAAGCACACGCCGGGAGAGATCGCTGTCTTCCTGATAAAGGAAGAAACGCGGATCAAATCCCTGCAACGTGCGGAAAACATCTGTCCGGATCAGCAGGAAACAGCCGGTTGCGAATTCTACGGGAATCGGCCCCCGGATATCCATATCCGCCATGGTGAAATCCTCACGCCAACGTCGGAAAACGCCGCCGAACCTCTCCAGCAATCCTCCCAGCAGGTAATGGATCGAAATTCGCTTTTTGGGAAGGAACTGTTCGGAACCGTCGTCATTGAGAACCTTAGGCGTCAGAATCGCGATGTTGGGATGTGACTCCATATAGGAAATCATCCGGCGAAGAAGAGTCGGATCGAAAGTGACATCCGGATTCATCATCAGATGATATTTGCTTTGAAGATAGGGAAGAACGGCATTATTTGCCCGGCCAAAGCCGATATTTCCGGATTGGGGAAGAACGGTAATACCGGGGAATGACCATTGAAGTTTGTCGGCGGTCAGCTCTTCGGGCGAGTTGTCAGCCAGATAAACCGCGACTTCAATATCTGCGTTTTGCAAACAGCGAAGCGCATCATTGATCTCGGATCCGTTGTGATACAGAACGATACAGGCGGAAACAAGGGCTGGCATCGGCGGACGCTCCTTTGAATAATCTACTTCCGTATTTTACATGGTGAAGTCATGAAAGTCAAAAGATTTGATAATGGAAGTAAAATCATGTATACTGGACAGGCAGGCACCGGAATGTCTGAATATCAAGATGGAAGAGGGTTTTTTTTCTGAGTAAGTTTGCAGTTTTTGTAGACTTGGAGAACTGCGGAGCGAAAGTCGCGACACTGAACAGTATTCTTGAAAAGGTCAAGATCCGCGGTGATATTCTGTTGGGGAAGGTCTACGGATATACCGATAAGTTCGGCGATCTGAAGGAGGTACTTCTCAGTAATACCTTTACGGTTGTTCCGAGCCTTCGCTATGGAATCAGTCAGAAGAATAACGCCGATATCCAGCTTGTTATCGACGCACTGGAAGTAGCCTATAAAAATGAACTGATCGACAGCTTCTGTATTGTCAGCGGAGACAGTGACTATACGCCGCTTGTCGGACGGCTGAAAAGCATGGGTAAGTTTGTTCTCGGAATCAGCCGGAGTGAAGCAGCCAGCAATATATTTATCAACGCCTGTAATGAGTTTCAGTTTCTGGAAAGCGTTGGCAAGCGAAACGTTGAAAAGCCGAAGCGACAGAAGCAAAATATCAGTAATGAAGAGATCGCGGATGAAAGCGAACTGAATAAGCTTTTAACAACCGTTCTTGAAGAACAGACGGATAATGACGAAATGTATGCCAGCGAACTGAAGGGCGTTCTGCTTCGCCTTCGTCCTGATTTCAATGAGAAGGCATACGGCTGCGCAACCTTCTATAAGCTGCTGTTGAAACTTGCAAACCGCTTTGGAGACCTGCGGGTTCACAATGACAATTTCAATGTCATGGTCAGTTTGAATAACATTCGGGACGGTGAAAGCATTCCCCAGCTGACCAGAGAAAACTGGAAGGACGCTTTTGAAGCTCAGATCCGCGCCTATAAGGACGGCGGTTTCGACCGGGTCAATCCTTCTATTCTGAAGGCGGATATTCTGACTGCGTATCCGGACTTCAATGAGCGTGCGATCGGCTTTAAACGCTTCAGCGATGTGATGAAGCAGCTGGAGAAGGAAGGACTGGTCATTGTTGAGATGGACGAGCAGAAGACCATGCTGATACAGCTTCTGTAAAGCATATATATGATCTTTTGATATTGGAGGAAATTCATCTGTGAAATACCTTCGAAGGACGGTCTGGTATATCGCGACCAGATTAATGATTGTCTGTCTTGTACTCGGATTGGCTATAACAATATTCTATTATGTGATGAATCTTAGTAATATTCAGGTTGTCCTGAAAGAAGGACTGGCCAACCGTGCCAAGGTGATCATGGGTATTGACGAAGATAACGGAACGCTGGAAAAATATTTCCATCCTACCTATATTGATTCAGATACCGTGCTGAAAAATGCAGTTGCCGGAGCCGGCATTTATGCGGACTATAATGTACGGGGAATCGATCATCGCGCGGAAATGAACTTTTTCTGGATCTGGCCGTGGGAAACATCGGTCAAGGTAACCGTGAATGAAACAATACCCAAAATTGACGGACGTGCGAAAGGATCGCGCGCAGATGAACTTGTCGCTCAAAACGGAAACGACGCATTGTATCCGCCGGCGTGGCCGGATACTGTTTACCGTGTTTCGCTGACCAGGGAAAACGGACAGTGGCGTGTCCGGAACATGAAGATTGAGACCGGGGGATTTCGGTAAAAAACACGCACCGGGAAACGGATGAAAATCTGTTTCCCTTTTTGATTTCAACGGGTACAGCACCTTTTTAAAAAAACTTAAAAAAAGTGCTTGACAAAGGGGGAAGAAGTTGGTATTCTATACAAGCTCGCTCGCGGGAGCCG
>CALCUD010000138.1 GCA_937906775.1 uncultured Clostridia bacterium | reverse complement strand
CGGCCCCGCGGGCCAGCTCCTGACGCGGATGCTTCAGGCGATCAATCTTCCGCGGGAACGGGTCTATATCGCCAACATCGTCAAATGCCGCCCGCCGCGGAACCGGATCCCGGAGGAGGCGGAAGCGGAGGCCTGCAAGCTGCATCTCCGCATGCAGACCGCGCTGATCCGCCCGAAGGTGATCCTGCTGCTCGGGGCGACCGCGGCGAAAAACACGCTGGACCCGGAATTCCGGATCACCCGCCAGCGCGGGCAGTGGTTTGAACGGAAAGGCGTATGGATGATGGCGACCTATCATCCGTCCGCGCTGCTCCGGGATCCGTCCAAAAAGAAGGAAGCCTGGACGGATATGCAGGCGCTGCGGGATAAACTGACGGAACTCGGGCTGTACCGGGATCTGCCGGGCTACGGCGGGAAGAACGCTTGACAAATTTTACCGCTTGCTGTACTCTTTTATCCGGATGATTTCGAATTTCATACGGGATCCGCGGCAGTAAATACTGCCCGTCCCGAAGAAAAATATCACTCATGGAGGAAAAGAAAATGAAGTACGTATGTCCTGTATGCGGTTATGTGTATGAGGGGGACAATCCCCCCGCGGAATGCCCCGTGTGCCATGTTCCCGGTGAAAAGTTCATCGTTCAGGGTGAAGAGAAGACCTGGGCCGCCGAGCATGTGATCGGCGTCGGCAAGCAGTTCCCCGCGGATATTCCTGAAGAAGTCAAAGCTGAAATCGTCTCCGGCCTGAAAGCCAATTTTGAAGGTGAATGCACCGAAGTCGGCATGTATCTGGCCATGGGCCGCGCCGCCGCCCGGGAAGGCTATCCGGAGATCGCCGAATACTGGAAGACCGCCGCTTTCGAAGAAGCCGAGCACGCCGCCAAGTTCGCGGAGTTGCTGGGCGAAGTCGTTTCGCCTTCCACCAAAGAGAATCTGAAGGTCCGCGTGGAAGCCGAAAACGGCGCCACCGCCGGCAAGACCCAGCTGGCCAACCTCGCCAAGCAGTACAACCTCGACGCTATCCACGACACGGTTCATGAAATGGCCAGGGACGAAGCCCGTCACGGCAAGGCCTTCGAAGGACTGCTGAACCGCTACTTCGGCAAGTAAAACAAAGGAAAATCAAGGGCTTTCAGGAAGTCAATTCCGCAAGGGGTTGACTTCTTTTTTGTCCCTCGGGCGGTCAAAGTGCCTTTCGGTGCCGTGCCCTCAACCTCCAGCATTGAACAGAAAATGAAAGTGCCTTTTCAAAAGGTGCCTTTCGTATGTATTATAAACGCCTGATTGGCGTGTCAAGTGTTTCTGCCAAAGTTGTATAAACCTTTATGAATCATAAAAAAAAGGCAAATGAAAACAGCCGTCCGTGATGGACGGCGGGAAATGACTATTAACCATTCTTGCGCTTTCTGAATTCACAATTATATATCATCCATCATTTGTTCGACTTCTATGTTATGGTTGAATCTTATAGTTGCTGCATCTTCAGCATTATAATAAACATAATACAATCTATGATGATAATACTTATCATCCTTTGCATTGATGACATGAGAGATCGTAATAACTGCTCCATCATTTAGATTGACAACCCATTGGGCGTAATCTTCCAGAACTCTTCCATTCTTTTCAAACATATATTCGTAGTTTATATTCTTATATACCATCGGGAAAATTAAAACAGTTGATGCACTTAAATACTTGCGGCATGCATCAGGCGCACCATATTTCTTTTCCAACGCAGTCTGAACATAATCGTAGTTAGCACGTGCTGTTTTTTTGTAAGTATAGCCCATAGCATCTTCGATAAATTTGTATTCGACCCCAATAAGTTTATTATCAACAAAGTGGTAGAATACCGTTGAATCTTCGATGCCAGCAATTTTCCCCTTTACGTATCCATAATCAAAATCCGTAATTGAACCAGCGGGAACAAATGAAAAATCAAAGCCAGCAGAGTCTTCTGCCTTTTCAACCATTTCATGAGTCATTCCGAAATAAGTACCGCTGTGAATGGTATATGATTCAACACTCTGATACCGCACATCTGCCAACGACATTGTAGTATTGAACATGAAAACAATCGTTGCAACAGCAATGATAACGCGCAGGCACTTTTTCTTTTCACATTTGTGCTCCATGTATCTGTCCCCTTTCCGCTTTTAATTCATAGCGGGGACGATTGAAACTTTCAACCGTCCCCAAATTCTTACACTTGCCGCACAACTTCCTTGAACGTGTGCTTCACGATTTCAGGCGTGCCCTTCATTCGTATGTACTTCGCAACCGTGGAACCGCTTCTGCCGACCTTACGCCCAACAGCGGCAAAGTTGCCGTATTTGGCATACAGACGGTGCATTTCCACGATTTCCTCGGGCGTTACTCTTGCAGCCATTCCGTCAGCCTTTCTTGTCGGGCTTGACAGGCTTCGCAGCCGTCTTTAACTGCGTGTCACTGTGTTCCATTGCATACTTCCAGCACTCATCAAGGAAGCCGCTGAAAGACTTTTTCTTGCTTTCGTCTCCGCTGATTTCCATAATCATGTTGTTCATTTGTGCCAGCTTGTCATCGGAACAGTTACCGGCTTTTTTTGAACAGATACGGTACGCCGATCATTGCACTGAGGGAAAGAAGCATCAGCATGGCATACAGCCACGGCGTTGAATGATCTCCCGTTACAGGCAGCTGAGCAATGTTGAATTCTCCAAGATTCGACATGCCGTCAGAATAATAGAAACGGATCGTGTGCTTGTCTGCAGTCTGCTTATCCAGCCATTTGCCATCCAGGATCAGAATGGTTGAACCGGAAGATACGGAATAATGCTTCGAATCGACCTTGCTTCCGTCTACAGTCAGATATTCAAACTTATCGAGCGGACCGTCGCAGATGAATTTTGCATCGTACCCCTGGTTGCGGAAATAAGTCTGCCCGTCGCCGGAAGTAATCTTGTATTCCTTCTGATCGGCACGGTAGCTGATCACGTAGTCATAGGTTCCTTCATTCCGGATTGTCCGGGTGAAACCGGGGACATCTTCACCTGTCACTGTGTAGGAAATACGGTTTCCGGTCTTGCTGTTTTTCACCGGCTGATCCTTGAACACACATGTCCAATCCTTTTCTGCCTTGGCTTTGAGCGAAGCTTTTTCTTCTTCATCAGCGTAGAGGGTCACCTTGACCTGATCCAGATCTTCTGACATTTCTGCCGGATTCAGATCCAGGAAGAACCATTCCACGCGGACGTCAATATCAGTCGCTTTCAAATCAGGCTGAGCCTGGTAAATGATCAGATAATGAGTTTCATCCACCTTGATCAGCGTGCGTACGAACTCCTCAACATCCGAAGCAGCCACCGAGTACTCTATTCCGACTTTTATTGTTTCGCCATCGCCGGAGGAATGAGCAAAATAATATTTAGGCAGATCTTTAAAGACATAAGTCCACTGATCTTTCGCTGTGGCCGGAACCATTTCTTTCAAAGATCCGTTGTCATACAAACTGATCTGTACCGAATTCGGTACTGTGCAGCCGAATTTTTCCGCGTCCACCCATTCCACGTCGACCGTGATATCCATCAACGGAATTTCGCCCAAATACTCATTGGTAAACACCAGTTCGGAACTGCCGCCCATATCCACTTCTGCGACCGGTTTGCCGTTGAGGTAGCGAACGGTTACTGTGACATCCAGGATTCCTTCGTCGTAGGACCATGCAGGATTGCGGCCGATATTCACCTGTTTTACGGTGAAAACATGCTTCAGGTTATCCCGGATATCTTCCAGCACAAACTCACCGCTGAAACTGCCGTCCCGATTCAGTGTCAGGATCTGCGGTTTGAAATCAGGATCATCTTCGCTTACAAGGGTGACGCTGAAATCTTCAGTTACTTTATTCGCGCTGATTCCCAGAATGTTGATTTTTACCGGAATTTTTGCCGTAACGGGCTGTTCCGGCGCGACCAGTGTAGCGTTTGCGGTGAAATTACCGGTACTTTTGTCGCGCTGGACCTCATCGTAAAGGATGACGCACTCTGTATCCGGGACGGTCACTTCAACAGAATACATATAGGGAATTCCGTTTGAATCCGAAATCGGCAGGTCATCGAAACGGTACTGACCGTTTGTACATGTCACGGTATCTGCCGGTTCCCCGTCGCACAAAAGCTGTACGACAGGTTCTGTTGCTACAGGACGGGTTCCGGACCATTGAACGCTGCCGCTGATACTGACCATACGGGTAAAGAAGAGATCAAAGCCAAATGCCCCGTCGAAACGGTATCCCGTAACCGGCTGCGGGCTGACCGCGTAATTGTACGGGGTTACCAGATCATCCATGAAGTCCGGGAAATCGGTATTCGGGACAAACCGGTATTCTGTACAATCCGTATTCCATTCCTGCTTTGAGGTTTTCAGTGCCATGATTTCATTATTCTGGCTGACGTCAATCACCGGATTCAGCCCGCTGTGATCAAGCAGCAGATCGGCGTCATTCCAGATGAGAGCGCCCTCTATATCCACATACCTGCTTGCGGGATCTTTCAATGTGCAGGTGACGTAAAAAGTATATTCATACAATTGCGTACCGGGTTGCGGCGCCGCGCTTTTTTCACACCGGGCCTCAACCGAGTATCCCGGAACATTGATTTCAGACAGGAGATACTGATCAAAATGCAATTCTTTGTCAGTAGCGGGTGAATAGACACAGATCTGCTGATCTGACCGCCAGCCGTTTTGAGCTGAAATCACATCAGTGAACGTGTAGTCTTGATCCCGGGAATCCATGAAACGGCAGCTGAGGCTTTCGGGACGCAGACCTTCAGCATTTTCTTTATCTTTCCAGTTGACAATAATGTGTGCGTTTGTCATCAGGTAGGCTATAAACTCATGTCCCGAGTTCGGTTTAAGCATATAATGGGTGCCGTCCGGATACAAATCTGTGGAATATTCGTGCCCGGCAGGATCGAAATCCTTTTTGCTGTATTTGTTGACCAGAGCGTTGACATGATCAATTTGGTTATCTATTTTTTCAATCTTCAGGAAAGGCGCTTTCAGCTGCTCCTGAATAATGAGTGATTTATCCCTGCGATCTATGGACTTGTGTGTGATTCTTCCGCTGTTCAGGATCCAGTTCTCCAGACCGGAGCGCAACTTAAGGGCATCTTTGCCGTCAAAGAACAATACGGTGAACTGATCCCATATTTTTTCGTTATGGTCAATCAGCTTCAGATACAGATTCTTACTGTCATACCCTTCGACGGTATATGCCGAATTGGCGGTCACTGCCGAATTGATCCCGTCAAAGGAGTAACTGACAGGATCGGAAGATTTTCCTGAATATTTGGGAAGCTTAACTTTCACCGTGTAGACATCGCTGTATCCCTGTTTGCGATTGACACTGTCAATGCGTGTCGGCATATGATAATCTGACTGATTTACAACGATCCGGCCTGCTCCCTGATCACCGGTAAAGCAGGGCGTACCTATGTTTTGAAGGAAAGAATCCGGATCTACTCCACGGAAATCAGTTGTGCCGTTATCATCATAATGGACAAAGAATGTGACATCTGTTGTTGCATCCGATTTGGGATAATCGAAAAGATCCACTGTCCGGATGACCCATCCGTTGTCCGTAGTATTGGTAGAACTCTTTTTCAGAACCAGATAGTTATCTCCGTCATATAAAGTGGTGTGGATGGAAATATTCTGTTCATTATCGTAGAAACTCTGGAAATCTGCATCATAGTAGCTTCCATTTTTTTGCCATACCGGATTCTTTCCGTTGGCAGGCTTCAGCTTATAACCATTGGACAAGGTTACATCGACGCTGAGTTTCTGAAGATTTGTCTGATCGGGAATGCTTGACGCAGGTATGCTGACTGTATACCGGTGAGTTTTGACCAGATTGGATTTGATGATATCATCGTTCTGATGTTGCTGCGGGAAATCCATGCTCCACCAGCCGGTCCGCTGATAATGACTCAGATCGACATCCTTGAAACCGTTATCATAATACAGAATTTTCCAACATGTTTCCGGGCCGTGACATTTAAGGTATGTTTCAGCGTCCTGGATCTGGGTCAGATTTGTCGAAACAAAGACAGGGGCCTGGATCTCACTGGTATCCATGACGCCGGTCTTTTTATATCCCTCCATCCGCGCCCGATTGTCTTTGGATTTTTCGTCATTGACAAAACGGTCATCCAGTGTGAAGTAATGAATTTTCCAGTTGGAGCTCAATTTCAGATAGAAGTCAAGCAGTTCTTTTTTGATTGTTGCGTTGAAATAATCATTATTTTTTACTTTCCAATTGTATTCTGTTTCAAAATTTGTATACGGCATCTTTGTCGGGAAGTCAGTATCGCTTTTCTTTTCTTTTCGGGGGAGCAGGACACATTTTCCGCGGACTTCCGACAGAGTCGGAACCACTTCGCCCGCCTTGTAGCTGACGAGACAGGGATAATCCTTGCTTCTTTTCCCTTCCGGTTTCGAATGATGGGTCATATCGATAATGGTTTGAATTTTTTCCAGGGTTTCGAAGCCGCCGTCTTCCATTCGGATCTCCATGACAACGGTTTCGGAAGGATTGGCTTTCAGAAATTCCGTAGCATAATCAAACACCAGATCCAGCGTCAGTGCACTGTCTTCGCCGCCTTTGGGATTCCACAGGCAGTCAACGCCGGCAAAATCACCTTCACCGTGACAAAGCTGCAGATAGAAACACCGGTCTATCCCTCTTTTCTCATTACTCCTGGCGCAATAGCCTACGGACCTGAGACGGATGTCAAAAACGCGTAATCCGTTGTTCAGCTGCTCCTTGATGGACGTATACTGCGTTTTTGCTCCGTGGGGACCTAAGTTCCCGGTAGTCTTGGTGACATAATTGCATCCGGAATCATGGCTGCCGGGCATATTGATCTGCGAGATCTGCATGGTATCGGGCAAAAATCCCATCCAGTTTTTGGGAGTGATACCTGCGGGCAAATCCGCGAACGCTGTCTGCGCCAGCCCGATAAGGATCAGGACGCACAGCAGTGCTGCAATTCGGAGACAGCCTGATCTGTTTTTGTGCAGGCAGTCCGGTTTTTTTCGATTCCATGCAATGAACATATGCTTTTCCTCCGCATGATCTGGAATGAATGGGGCCACTCTATCCGTTTTTGATGGTTGATTATAAACAACCACCATATATTGTGCGTTATTATACCATCACTATACAATCAGTGTGTTGCAATTATATTTCAAATTCATTAAATTACAACTTAAGACCGGAAACCGGTTACTCACGGGTTCCTGAATCTCCCTGTTTGCAGCGAGGCAGGGACGCGCGTATGCTTTCCGATTGTTGCCTGTAAGAATTCATAAGTCCTTTCACGGATAGCAGGAATGACAGAGCATGAGAAAGGGCCGCTCTGACAGCGGCCCGGGGAAATGATGCGGTCAGCGGATCTTTCATTGCGCCTTCAGATGCAACCGGCATGATCGCCTTGCAGGAGGCCGGATAGCTGTTGAATCTCTCCTGAACGGCTGAGTATCTGCTTACCTGTTATACATCGGCAAAACCATGACCGGCATCGCCGTTCGATCAAAAGAAGAAGCGGAAACTTACAAAAATCAGGCAGAAGCTTATCCGTAAGCTCCTGCCTGATTTGCTTATTCTTTACGAATTTCTTTTCTTAGCTTTTCCGGAAAGAAGAACCGTCATGCCTGTGCAAACAATCATGATTGCCAACAGCAGAGCCGGATTTGTTGAATCACCGGTCTTCGGCTTTGCTTTTTCCACGTTGAATTTTGCGGTAGCTCTGCCGTCAGTGGAAACAATGGTCAGTGTGTGTTTGCCGACAGAGAGTTTCCTGATGCAGTTCTCATTCAGCGTGATCACAGTGGAACCGGATTCCGCCTTGTAATACTTTTTCGCCAGCTTCTTGCCGTCCAGCAGCACATGGCTGAACTTGTCGAAGGGTGCGCTGGATGCAAACACAGCAGATTTCGCATTGATAAAGACGGTCTGATCATTGCCTTTGATGATCTCGTATTTGACGGGCTCCGGATCATCATTCACCTGAATTTCCTGGGGCGCAGTCTTTGCGATTCCGTTTTCCGTGTAAATGATTGTCACAACCGTATCCGCAGCAGTCAGCGCGCCGGAAGGCTCGACCGTGTATCCGGTTACAGGCTTACTGCTGCCATCGCTGTAAAAAGCCGTTACTTCCATACCGGTCGTGTCAAAGACCTCACCCACGGTATAGGTCGTTTTGTCCGGTGCTTTTGTGATTTCGATCTTTGTCAATTCTGCGGCTGTCGCTTTGATTTCCCAGTTGAGCGTAAACGGTTTCGAAATGGTATCATCTCGCGGGTCGCCGCTCTCGCCCGCCCAGCAGTAGTCGGACGGATCGGCAAGTGCCAGATTTGCCATATAAGCGCCGACTTCTGTGGCCTTGTCGCCGGATATGATGTATCTGGACGCGTCAGCACCGTCCGGAAGCCGCACGCCGGTCTGCTCCTGGCCGTTGTAGATGATCCCTGAAACAGCCACCGGCTTTGGCAGGGCCGCCTTGAGCACATATACCATTGCCGGTGTCTCCGTTTCACCGCGGTAGCCCTCGTCCTCAATGCCTACCGCCGTGGCAAAGTATATGCCGGCATCCGTGGGCGCGCACGGTTTACCCGCGTCAAGAATTGCTGACGTACAATTCTCATCAAGGTAGAATCGAAGCTCAAAGCCGTCATCAGGTACCTCCGTACCGTCTTTAAGCGTCACCGTGATACCGAAATCCTTCGGATCAACCGGAACCCCGCCATTGTAAACGGGAGATTTGCCGGCAGAAACAGTAGCAGTGGTGAGGCTCTTTCCAAAGTTCGCAAGCCCGAGCTTCGCATAAGTGATGTGGGACGCGGTATCAGTGTACTCAAGCCAAACCTTGCAATCCTCCGACAGCACAGCTGATGCACAACCCGCCGCCGCGGCAATGTCAGATGCTGTGACTTCACCGGAAGCGCCTTCGTCAATGGTCTCCCCATAACAATAATCCTTGCCGTCCTCGCTCCACTGAACTACGAGCGTAGCATCCTTTTTGGCGCCTTCCGCCCTGACGACAGTGGCATCAAAGGTAATAATGGCATCTTCAAATGTTCCGTCATCAGGAAGGCGCATGATGAAAGGATCTTCCGCAGAAAAATCAAAGTTTCCCTCTGAACCGGCAGGCGCTGTCGCCTGGATCTCTTTCGCTCCCGATATCCCCGCCGGCGCGGCAGAGAAAAAGCTGCCCGATTCCAGATTATTCAGATCCAGGCTGCAGGCGGGACATGCGCCGATAAATGCACTGCCCTGCTGGATCGCGTGGGCAAGCAAGACATTCTGGACTCTGTAGTACATGGATGCGCACAGCGGAGGATAGCCCCCCTGGCCCTCGGTTATCAATTTATAATAGGGTGCAGCAAGCCAAATGTAACTACGCGGCACATAAAAGGGGTGAGATATATCTTTATAATCAGGTAACGGTACCTTCAGGCTTCCGTCGGAACCAAGATAGATATATAGAGGATCTTCCAATTTCGGATCGCCGTTCGGCAGGTACAGCTTGTCACTGACCGTGTAGTGCGACGGATAGGCTCCGTTGTTGTCCTTATTAAGGTAGTCGGCGATCGTGAGGGTTGTCATCTGGATCATTTCCAGTTCTGCGTCAGAAAAGCCCTCAAGCGCTTCGTTGTTGAGAAAAGCTCTGATATCGCTCGCTCCGTAATGGTTGGGGCCTACCTCGTCCGTATCCAGCATCGTCCTGTCCGTGTAATTGCCGTAGGAATCCTTCCAGGGTTTAAAGTTCCGACCGTCACTGTTGAACGCACCCAGGCCGAACGGTCTCCATGGCGTTTCCGATCCGCCGTCAAGCTCATAACCCAGAAGATCCGCATGCTTACTGTCCGCCCCGGCGATGTACCAGTTGATCGCTTTTCCGTCATAATTGCCGAACTGCAGTTTCTTGTAATTGTGGTCACTTTCGCTTGAAGCATGCAAATTAAAAACCGACAGATCCGCCTTTTCAGCATATGCCTGTACCGTCGGCGCTTCCCATGCAGAGGGTCCTGACGCAAATGCCGTCATCGGAACGAGCGACAGCAGCATCAAAGCCGCCAAATAAATGCTGATCATTCTTTTTTTCACAACTGAATCTCCTCGGGAAAATTTTTTCATTTATATGTTTCTCCTTCCGGATGCCGCCGCAGATTGCGGTTTACATATGGATCTGCCGTATGGACGCTGCTGCCCCGAGCACGCCTGCGGATCGCGCGTGCGTCATTCTCCGCATGTCGGGACGGGCATTCAGAAATCCTTCTGATCAAAGCAAACATACATATAAACTCATATAAATTATAGCATGCATAAAAAAAATATTTGTTAATATATTCTAAAATTTATCTGACAGGCACTTCTTTTTTGTTACAGCAACGACCTCTTTTCGCCACAATTCTTTGTCGTTTTGATGTCATACGCGTCACTTTTCGTTCCCTTGATGTCATTGGTTATCAGTTCATTCGTCTCCGCTTCCGACAGAAAGCCTGAACCTTTTGCGACAAACCGCTTCCGGTCCCCTGTGGATCGGACAGCTCTTCGACCGGTTTACCGCGGATCCGGAAGCTGCGCGTTCCTGCGCTTCGCGCCGGTCAGGATGACCGCTGCCATATAAGCGGCCGCAAGCACGGCGGCGATCACATAGGCGAAGGTCCACGAAAGATTGAAGCCGATCTGCGCGTTCAGGATGTAGCTCATGGTGACAAAAGCGTAGAAGGTCCCCGGGATCAGGGGCATCCAGACGAATTTCGACTTACCGTTTTCGAACATCCATACGGTGATCGCCGCGAACGCGAACAGGGACAGGATCTGATTCGACCAGGCGAAATAGCGCCACAGGATCGCAAAGCCCTGCGCGTTGGTCTTTGCCCACACCAGGATGCCGGCGACGAGGGTGAAGAGGATCGCGGAAAGCCCGAGACGTTTGGCCCTGGAGGTCTGATCGATATGCAGCGCCTCGGCGATGGAAAGCCGGAGCGCACGGAGCGCGGTATCGCCGGAGGTGATCGGAAGAACGATCACGCCGGCCAGCGCGATGACGCCGCCGACATTTCCGAGAAGGCTCCGGCAGACGACGCCGACCGTGCCGGTCGCGAGAGAGGCGTCGGCGGGCTGAAGGCCGAGATTGTAAACGCCCATGGCCGCCGCGGCCCATACCATGGCGATGAAGCCTTCGAGGACCATCATCGTGTAGAACGTGTGGCGGCCCTGCTTCTCGCTCTTGATGGTGCGCGAGATCAGCGCGGTCTGGGACGAATGGAATCCGGAAAGGATGCCGCACGCGACCGTGACGAAGAATGTGGGAACAAAGTGATTCGCGCCGAAATAATCGCCGTACCGGAACAGGAGACCGCTGTTCCAGTCATCCCAGAGGTTGACCAGCGGATAGCCCTGCGCGAACACTCCGGCGAAAATGCCGATCGCGGAGAACAGAAGAACGCCGCCGAATACGGGGTAGATCTTCCCGATGATGGCGTCGATCGGGAAAACCGTCGCGATCAGATAATAGAGGAAAATCACGCCGTATACGAGCCAGGTCTTCCAGTCGCCCGCGAGTCCGCTGAAGCCGAAGACCTGCGTCGCCGCGATATCGCCGGGCGTGTAGATGAACACCGCGCCGACCAGAAGCAGCATGAGGCAGATGACGACGCGGTAAACCGCGGCCACCGTCTTGCCGGTGTAGCGGCGGATCATTTCCGGCATCTGCGTGCCGCCGTCGCGGGTGCAGATCATGCCCGAGAAATAGTCGTGCATCGCGCCGCCGATGATATTTCCGACAGGGATCGTGATGAAAGCGACCGGCCCGAACAGAATGCCCTGGATCGGCCCGATAATGGGTCCCGTTCCGGCAATGTTCAGCAGATTGATCAGGGCGTTCTTCCAACCCCTCATCGGGACATAGTCGACCCCGTCCTCTTTGGTATACGCCGGAGTCTTCCGATCGTCGGGGCCGAACACTCTTTCGCAGAAACGGCCGTAGATCGCAGATCCCGCGATCAGGACCGCAAGTCCGATCAGAAATGTTGTCATCGCGCTGTTTCCCTTCTTTTTTGTTTGCCGGGGATTCTATTGTGATTTATCAGAGATTATAGTCCCGCCGGACATGACAGTCAAGCACCCGCGCCTCAGCGGCGGACGCGCCGGAGCAGCGGGATACAGGGTTTCGCGGGATCGGCTCCGGAATATCGCGTGATTCCGCGTCAGTCCGGTTGTGTTCTGCCATTTTTTATGTTATGATAAATATAAATTATGTACAGTTCACGTTTTATAGCCGGCGTCCGCCGGGCTGCGAAGGCGGCGCCGTTTTCCCGTAAACATCATCCTGCTGAATGGGGTGAAACTGATGGTCACAAAGCTCTTCCGGAGAATACTGCCGCTGACGCTGGCTGCGCTGCTTCTGCTGACGCTCCTTCCGGGCGCCGGTTTTTCGGAATCCGATAAAACAGAAAAAACGGTCCGGGTGGGCTTTTTCCCCATGGATAACTTTATGGAGGGCGGCGCCGACGGCCGGCCGCAATCCGGCTTCACCTACGAGCTGCTGTGCGAGATCGCGAGCTATAACCACTGGAAGATCGAATATGTCTACGGGGACTTCAGCGAACTTTACGGGAAGCTGGCCGCCGGGGAGATCGACCTGCTGCCGAATATCATCGACACCGAAGAGCGGCGGGAGCAGGTCCTGTTCCATCCGTTTTCGCTGAACGAGGAGCACTATTTCATATCCGCCCTCCGCGCGAATGTGACGGAGGAGGAGTTCGATCCGGCGTCCCTGAACGGGAAGAAGCTCGTCACCGTCAGAGGCGCGCTCGAGGAGCGCTGCTTTGACGAATGGGCCGCGGAACACGGCGTCACCATGGAAAAGATTACCTGCGACGATTACAGCGAAGGATGGGAAACCGTCCGCGCCGGGGTGGCGGACTGCCTGCTCAGCATCGACAACACCGTGCCGGACGCGGCCTTCCGGACGCTGATCGAGGTCGGGTCGAACCATGTGTATTTCGCCCTGGGGAAGGGCCGGGAGGATCTTGTCGCGGACATCGACTACGCCCTGGAGATGATGAACGGGATCAGTCCCTTCCTGATCTCCAATCTGCAGCAGAAATATCTGAACGACGCGCTGTCCTCGCACGAGCTGTCCCCGGCGGAACGTGAATGGGTCGATACACACACGGTCCTGCGGATCGGCGGGCTGAGGGGGGACGTGCCCTACGCGTACGAAGGCGCGGACGGAAAGGTCATCGGGACGTATGTCGATCTGACCGACCTGATCCTGGAAAAGCTGTCGCTGGATTCCGTTTCCACGGAGTGGACGCTGTACGGCACCGTGGAGGAGATGCGGACGGCGCTGAAAAACGGGGAGGTCGATGTGATCTGCCCCGAGTATCACAGCTATTACGAGGCGGAGAAGGAAGGACTGGCCCTGACCGAAACCGCGATGAACATCCCGATGGGACTGCTGACACCGGAATCCGGCAATCCGGCCGGGGTCCGCGTGCTGGCGACCTGCAACACCCGTCCCGGGATCATCTATGTTGAAGAAAGTTTTACCGACGTGGAAGTCCTCGTTCTCGATACGGTCGACGCGCTGGTCCGGGCGGTCGGGAGCGGCGAGGCCGACGCGGCCGTCGCGCATATCTACGCCCTGCAGGACAGCCTCGGCGAAAAAGCCCCGGAATTCACCATTTCCCCGCTCAGCAAACCCTGCACGATCTGCTACGCCGCGACGGAGCAGGATTACGAGCTGATCATGCTGATCAACCGCGGGTATCATCTGATCGCCCAGGACGAGAAGAACATGCTGGATTATCAGGCCGCCACCGGCCGGACCGTGACGGAGACTGCGAATGATTTCCTCCGGAAGAATCTGGGATATGTCATCGCGGCCGCGCTGCTGACCCTCGCGGTGGCCGCGTACGCGATCATCCGCACCGTTTCCTCCCGCAGGCTGGCGAAGGATCTGGAGGAGAGCACCCGGGAAAACGAGATCATCGAGACCGCGCGGCGCGAGCTGGAGATCGCGAAGGATCAGGCGCAGGCCGCCAGCAAGGCGAAAACCAATTTCCTGTTCAACATGTCCCACGATATCCGCACGCCGATGAACGCCATTCTCGGTTACACGGATGTTG
>CALCUD010000137.1 GCA_937906775.1 uncultured Clostridia bacterium | reverse complement strand
TATCATAAACGGTCATATGCGGATACAGAGCGTAGTTCTGGAAAACCATGGCGATGTCGCGATCCTTGGGAGCAACGTCGTTCACCAGTTTGTCGCCGATGTACAGTTCGCCGTCGGAGATTTCTTCCAGACCCGCGACCATGCGCAAGGTGGTGGATTTACCGCAGCCGGAAGGTCCGACCAGAACGATAAACTCTTTATCGTCGATGTCCAGAGTGAAATCGCTGACAGCGGTCACATTGCCGGTGTAGACTTTGTAGATGTGCTGAAGGGATACGCTTGCCATAGTGAATTGCCTCCTTGCTATTTTCAGGACATACCGCCCCGTCTGTGGCTATTATACAAAATCCGTTCCGGAAAAGGAACGGACTGAATGTACAAGATTTTTCGCCGGTTTTTGTGCAACCTGACAATACAGGAGCGGCCGCCGTACAGTCACCATGGATCATCCAGTGCCGGAAGCAGTTCACTGGTTCCGACGCCAAGAATATCCGCGGTCCTTCTGGAAGATATGTTCGAATTACTGTTATTCATCTTGCAAAGCTGATGGCCCATAAATACGATACTGCTGGTTTGTCCTCCGTCCAGGTTGAAGCCTACGGTGCAGCCGCGTTCCAGAAGTTTTTCCGCAAGAAAGCCGATTCCGTCGCCGTTGCTCCTTTTGATCCTTCCTTCCAGCATCATGAACCAGTAATGACCCTTTTCCGCCATGCCGACGGCGGTTCTCTGAGCATGGCTGGTGCCGAATTTTTTGATGGCGGTTTCATTCAGCTGTCCGTCCCTGATCAGCCACGGGCCGAACGCGAGAACGTCCTGTGCGCCCGAATCAGCCAGTTCCTGCGCGGTGATCTCATTCCGGCCGTAAACCTTCATGTCACCATCCTTCCAGATGGCCAGCATATCCAGCACCGGGAATTTTTTGTCCTTTTCCTTTTTGGTTTTCTCGGAGATAATCTCTCCGTTCCGGATGACGATGCCAACGGTGCTTTTCTGTTTGATCCGCAGATGTGCGTAATCGCTGCTGAGCGCTATCACCGTTCCGTTTTTCCGAGCGATCTTAAAGGGATAATCTTCACTTTTCATCCATTTTTCGGGATCATTCGGTATCATATGCGGGATTTCAGAGTCCTCCGCGCAGCGGATCTCCGCCTCATACCATACCCGGGCAGGCTTTTTCTGAGTGTAGCGGATGATCTCCACCCAGAGGGTGCTGCTCGCGTAACGCCATATGCCGTCATCCGCGTTCTCGTACAGAAATTCGCCGCTGTCCAGAAAACCTTCCCCGTTCATCTCCGGAAAGGCGCCGTCCGTACTCTCGCCGGCCGCGGCTCCCGTCATCAGCATGATCAGCGCGACCAGAAGAACTGCCCATCGTTTCATTGCGGTAACCTCATCATTTATCAATTCAGTCAGAAGGATGTTCCCATCATCCGATGCAGGACTTCCTGATAGGCTTCAGCCACATTGCCCATGTCCCGACGGAAGCGATCGATATCCAGCGGTTCATGGGTGCTTACATCCCAGAAGCGCGCGGTATCCGGGCTGATTTCGTCAGCCAGCAGGATCTTTCCTTTGAAACGGCCGAATTCCATCTTAAAGTCAATCAGCTCGATATTGATCTCCTTCATATAAGCGGTCAGGATCTCATTCACCCGGAGACTGATCCGGGTGATCTCAAGAATTTCCTCCGCGGTGGCGGCTTTCATCGCGCGGATATGGTCCTGATTGATCAGCGGATCTTCATCCAGATCCGTATCTTTAAGCACAAATTCGACAACCGGCTCATCCAGTTTCATCCCGACGGGCAGGCCTGTCCTTTCGCTCAGGCTCCCGGCGACCCGATTCCGGATTTTGACCGCGAACGGCAGCATTTCACACCGGCAGATCAGACTGCTTCGCGCATCGATCTGCTCCACAAAATGACTCTCTACTCCGTTATCCCTCAGTAGCTCAAACAGATGCCGACAGACGGTGTTGTTGACTTCCCCTTTGCCCAGAATGCGTCCTCGTTTCAAGCCGTGGAACGCCATGGCTTCATCCTTGAAAAATACCGCCGCCAGTTCCGGATCGTCCGTCGCGTATACCTTTTTACCCTTGCCTTCCCTGATCAGTTCTCTGATTTCAGGCATGCGATACGCTCCCCCGTTTCCATTCATATACAACTGCATATTTTACCATTTTCATCCGGGTTTCTCAAGCCAAAAAACCGCAAAAAACCGGCTCCCTGAATCGGGAGCCGGCTGTCACGCCAAATTTTACTTGGTGTACTTCGGACGGGCTGTATAGGTGGTGTGCAGCAGTTCATGAGATTTATGGCCGTTGGGTTCTCCCAGGAACTCATCGTACAC
>CALCUD010000136.1 GCA_937906775.1 uncultured Clostridia bacterium | reverse complement strand
ATACATATCCGGCATATGCTGCACAAAACGAGCAAGAACAGCATAAAAAGAAAAAAGATCAGCCGATATTGTATAAAAAACGGCTTCCCCGCAAAGCGACATGCCGTGTCGCGTGAAGGAAACTTTCTTTTTCAGGGCGTCAAAAAAGCACAGGCTCGTGTGAGTCTGTGCTCTTATGTGGCGAATGTGCGACCAGGTATGATTGTGAACACGCGTGTTCACAATCTCTAAATATAGGGTGTTAGATAGAACAGGCGATAGTAATCAAATTTCTTGTTGAAAAAGCTGATTTATTGTGATGATTGAAATTACAGGCCGGATAGAAAATCAATGATCAAATTCATCGCATCCGCGACCGGCGCACCCATCCAGTTCGCGTTTCGGGAGCGCTCAATTTGTCGGCGGTAGATACCGTTTGCGAAAGTGGCCTCTATACGCTTTCTGACCGCAGCCATGTCTTTTTCCCTCATGCCTGAATCGGAAAAGATATAGATGTCCATGCATTTCATCAGTCGATTTGTGTCCAGAGTCCCGGACAGGAAGCACATATCGAAAATGTCCTTATAGCGTGTAGAGAGAGGACCAAAGCGCAGCAGTGAACGGAGCTTTTCCGTGAAGATCTGCTCCCTGGAATTGATCAGCAGGCTGGCGCCTTCGTCATCCATGCACACATCAAAGCAATACTCATCCTGTTCAATCTGCATTTGTTTGTGAACGCCCAGGTCAAGCTTGCTTTTCAGCACGTAGCCGGTATCATCCGTGATGGTGATATACACACGCTTTCCGCGGTATTCCTGCTGAGACAGTTCTTCAATCGGACCTTTCACCTCAATCCGGATCCCTTCCAGACAATTCAGCCGGTCAATGAACCGGCGGATGGAATCTTCCTCCAAAGAGTACCGTATAAAATCAAGATCCATGTCCTGTGTGGCGCGCCTTACATCGCCGGTGATGCTGCGCATGACAACGCCGCCTTTGATGGTGATGTGCCGGCTGAAGCTGCTGGCGTCGATTGCTTTGAGCACAATGTCCTGGCAGACACGTGCTTCGGCATTTGCTTCGTTATAACCTTCTTGACGTACTTCGTCAATCAATGTGGTCAGGCGAATCATTACATTACCTCCATTTGGAGAGCATTCATGACCATATTACTCTTGGGTGAAGCCATGGCGTAATCCTGAATCTTTTGTATATCCAGCTGCGGCAATATTTTTCGGTAATTGAGAAGAATTTCCTTGTACAGATCAAAGGGTATGGTGGCTTTGTTCCTCAGAAGCTCAATCAGCATCCTTTCACGATTGTATACGCGAATCGGATAGCCCTGCGCATCAGCCAGCTCCGCGCCGTCCTCACAGAAGTCGTGGGGCATGAAATACTGATGAACGCGTGAATCTCTGATCTTAGCCGCGTCCCGGTCTGTAGCAAGGTCAAACTTATCCGGTATTACATCCGTCAAGCCATGATGATAGAATGCGCTCGTCATCGTCATAATCGCTTTAGGATATTTGAAAGCAATCACAGCTTGCTCCGGCACGCGCTCCTGATCGGAATAAACGCCCTTCTCGATCTGGAAAAGCTGTCCTGCTTTGATCTGTTGTGCAGTCAGGTAATCAGAACCGTAACGCCTTAGGCAATCATCTCTTGACATCAGCATGACGTTCATCCTCGTTGTTTTGATTTTCATCCGCAAAACACATCTTTTTGCGGATGAGCATCAAAATAATATCAGAGATTGCTGGCTGCGTCAATTGGAGAAATTTGAAGAATGCTCCGCTTTTTTTTGCTTTTTGCGGATGCTTTTCAAAGGAAATACTGCACATACTGCCCTATATACTGGGCGATGTGATTCCTGAAAGAAATCATCCAACAGTCCGCCATACAGGTTCCCCAGCGGCATCAGTTGTTGCAGTTTTTGCAACAACTGAACCACTGGTCGATTCATTTTCTTCAGATAGCATGACACGGTGAATTCAGATACCGGTCACTGTGATCCGGGTGGAGGTAAGGCCGCTGATCATCCGGATCATATTGGTCCACTGCGGGAATCGGCTGGAAGTTGAAGTGGATCTCCAACCGGATGTGGCGCACATGATCTTCGTCAATGTCCTCGTGCACCAGATATAATCAATTACAGATTCCTTGACATATATGTGCCATTGGGGACTGTCCCCCACTGACACATATGTGATATCCGGCAAAATGGAGAAATCCGTGGAAATACGGAGCATTTGTTTCTCCAATATGATATAATGATCCGTAAGTTCTGATCAATGTCGAAGGAGAAAACGAATATGGGAAGCATTCCGTACCGCAAACTGGTCCGTGACCGGATTCCGGAAATCATTGCCGATTCCGGGAAAACCTGCTCCGTCTCCGTTCTTTCTGAAGAGGAATACCTCGTGATGCTGGACGCGAAGCTGAACGAGGAGCTGGCCGAATATCAGGAAAGCAAATCCATGGAGGAGCTGGCGGATCTGCTGGAGGTTCTCCGGGCGGTTGCCGCGGCCCGCGGAAGCTCCTTTGAAGAAGTGGAACAGATCCGGCAGGACAAGGCAGCCCGGCGCGGCGGCTTTGAAAAGCGTCTTCTGCTGACGGAAGTGAGAACGGAGGATGAACTGTGAGCGAGTACCGTGCCGCGTCAGGTTCCTCGGCCGAAAACCTCTTCATTCATTTGTTTGAAGAGGCCTTTGGCGCGGAAAAAACCGGCTTCCTGTATTCCCAGTATCCGTTTTTCGATATCTATAACGACAGCCGCTTCGCGGATTTCCTGCTCGAAAACGGCGGCAGACGCATCGCCATCGAGATTGATGATGACGCCAGCCATCTGCCCGGTCATGTATCCCAGCAGAAGCATGATGACGATCTGACCAAACAGAACAGCATGATCCATATGGGATGGTCGGTCTACCGCTGGCCGGTCCGCGCGCTGCAGAATCAGCCGGAACGGGTCAAGGATGAGCTGCGCATTTTTCTCGGGGATCATCCGATGTTCCGTTCGATCGCGGATTATCTGCCGACGCAGCGCGGTCATTCCTTCGAACTGAAGGAGCATCAGCAGGAAGCGCTGGACAGTCTCGCGGATATGCGGGCGCAGAACGAAACCATCGCCCTGCTGTATCACGCGACCGGTACCGGCAAAACCGTTACCGCGGTTTCGGACGCGAAGCGTGTCGGTGGGCGGGTTCTGTATCTCGCCCATACCAAGGATCTGATTACCCAGGCCGCGGAAACCTTCGGCCGGATCTGGCCCGAAGCGACCGTCGGGCTGTATGTTGAAAACCGGAAAGATACCGATACGCAGGTCGTCTGCGGCAGCGTGCAGAGTATCGCGCTGAATCTGGAATCCTTCTTCCCGGAAAGCTTTGATTATCTGATTGTGGACGAAGCCCATCACGCTTCCGCCGAAACCTATCAGAAGGTCCTGGCTTATTTCACTCCCCGGTTCACGCTGGGACTGACCGCGACGCCGGAGCGTTCCGACGGCACGGATATTCTGGAAATATTCAAAAATACCGCGCACCGGCTGGATATTCAGACCGCGGTTGAAATCGGCGAGCTGGTTCCCGTGCGCTGTATCCGGATTCATACGAATATTGACCTGACAAAGGTTCGCTTCAACAGCATTCAATATAACATCAAGGATCTGGAAAGCAAGATCTTCGTTCCGGAGCGCAATCAGCTGATCGTGGGTACCTGGATGGAATATGTCCGGGATAAGCGCACGGTCATCTTCTGCGCCAGCCGGAAGCATGCGGAGCTGATCGCCGGCGAGCTCACGCGGCGCGGCGTCGCGGCTCTGGCTGTGGACGGCTCCATGAAGCTGGCGGAGCGGAATGAAGCGACGGCCCGGTTTGCCGCCGGAAAGCTGAAGGTACTCTGCGCCTGTGATCTGCTGAACGAAGGCTGGGACTGTCCGGAAACGGAAGTACTGTTCATGGCCCGTCCGACAATGTCGAAGGTCCTGTATACCCAGCAGCTGGGACGCGGCATGCGCCTGTGCGAAGGCAAGGACAGCCTGATGGTGTTCGATTTCGTGGACAATGCCGGTCTGTACAATACCCCCTATACGCTGCATCGGCTGTTCCGCCTGAAGGACTACCGTCCCGGCAGGCTGGCTGTGGCCTCCGGTGCGGCGAAGGCGGCGGAAGAGGGACTGTACGCCCGTGGAGAACGTCCGGAAGCGATCGTGGATTATCCGGTGGATGTGCTGGATTATGAAGCCGTGGATCTCTTCAACTGGCAGGAAGAAGCCGCGAATATGATCAGTCAGCTGGAATTCGTCCGCCGGGTGGATGCCCAGGCCGAAACCATTGAAAGATATATCATGGAGAACAAGCTGCTCCCCGATCTGGTTGTCCCCGTGAGCGAACACCGCGTATTCCGCTACTTTACGGAGGAAACGCTGGAAAAAGCCGCGGCGCAGTACGGCTGGACCCTGATTGATGACAACAACCGGAAAGAGATCTTCATGGACATGGTGGAAAAGATGGATATGAGCTTTTCCTACAAGCCCGTTCTTCTGCTCGCGATTCTGGAATGCGCGGATCCGCGGGGCCGGGTCAAGCTTTCCGATCTTGTGACCTGGTTCAGAAATTTTTATGATAAAAGACGGGAGATGAATCTTCCCGTCGAAAAGAAGAACAGCCTCTATTATTCAGGAAACGCGACAGACAAAGAAATCGAATACAATATTCTCGCCAATCCCTACAAACGCTTTGAGTATATGAAAATCATGTCCCATACCAAAACGCTCGGCATCATTCAGGTGGATTCCTCCGTGTGGAAGAAGCTGACAGACGCGGATAA
>CALCUD010000135.1 GCA_937906775.1 uncultured Clostridia bacterium | reverse complement strand
AGCACGGCTGGGACGACAACGGCGTGTTCAACTTTGAAGGCGGCTGCTATGCCAAAGTCATCAATCTGGATAAGGATTCCGAACCCGACATCTACAATGCGATCCGTCGGAACGCGCTGCTCGAGAATGTTACGGTGGATGAGAACGGCAAGATCGATTTCAACGATAAGAGTGTGACGGAGAATACCCGCGTATCTTATCCGATCGATCATATCGAAAAGATCGTGCGTCCCGTTTCTTCCGCTCCTGCGGCCAAGAATGTTATCTTCCTTTCCGCGGACGCTTTCGGTGTTCTGCCTCCTGTTTCCATTCTGACTCCTGAACAGACCAAATATTACTTCCTGTCCGGATTTACCGCCAAACTGGCCGGTACCGAACGCGGAATCACCGAGCCCACGCCTACCTTCTCTGCGTGTTTCGGACAGGCGTTCCTGGAACTGCATCCCACCAAGTACGCTGAAGAGCTCGTGAAGCGCATGGAAAAGAGCGGTGCCAAGGCCTATCTTGTCAACACCGGCTGGAACGGAACCGGAAAGCGGATTTCCATCAAAGATACCCGCGGTATCATTGACGCGATTCTGAACGGAGACATTCTGGACGCACCGACCAAGACTATTCCTTACTTCAACCTGGAAGTTCCCACCCAGTTGAACGGCGTGGATACCGGAATTCTGGATCCTCGCGATACATACACGGATAAGGCGGATTGGGAAAACAAGGCCAAGGATCTGGCTGGCCGCTTCATCAAGAACTTCGCTAAATATGAAGGCAATGAAGCCGGCAAAGCGCTTGTTACCGCCGGTCCCGCCCTTTAATCTTTCGGCCCGTTTCCGGAAAGGGAACGGGCTTTTTGATTGAAAATCCGGAGAATTGTGAGTATGATATGAAGACTGTTCGAGTGGTTTCCACTGTTATGACGGAATATCGGGGAGGAAGAGAAGCCGTTTTCGCAACGGCCCGCGGATATGGGGATTATAAAGGAATGTGGGAGTTTCCCGGAGGGAAAATCGAACCGGGGGAAACTCCTGAGGATGCCCTGAAACGCGAGATCATGGAAGAACTGGATACTGAGATAGCGGTTGGAGAGAAGATCATGACCGTCGAGTATGATTATCCGACTTTTCATCTCTCTATGGATTGTTTCCGGTCCCGGGTCCTGTCCGGTCATCTGATCCTGAAGGAAGCGGAAGATGCCAGATGGCTGGTCCGGCCGGAATTGGAAAGTGTTCCCTGGCTTCCCGCAGACCGTGAAATTGTTGACCGATTAAAAGACATAATGAATGAATCCGATATATAAGGGTGACAGAAATCAAAAAAGCTGCCGGAGATTTCTCCGGCAGCTTCTGTGTGATATGCCCTGCGGAACATGTACATGATCCGGAAAGATCATAATGTTGCGGCCATAACAGCCTTGATGGTATGCATCCGGTTTTCCGCCTCGTCAAAAACAATGGAGGCGGGGCTTTCAAACACTTCATCCGTCACTTCCATACAGTCGATCCCGTACTGGTCGAAGATTTCTTTTCCGATTACGGTATTCAGATCGTGGAAGGAGGGCAGACAATGCATGAAAACACATTGCGGTCCTGCCGCTGACATAACTTGTTCCGTAATCCTGTACGGAGTCAGATCGGTAATTCTTTCAGACCATACAGACGCGCTTTCTCCCATGGAAACCCAAACATCTGTATAAAGGACGGATGCTCCGCTGACCGCGGTTTCGACATTTTCTTCAAATTCAAGCACCGCGCCGGTTTCTTTCGCAATACTCTGGCAGGTGGCTATCAACTCCTCCGAGGGCTTGTATTTTTTCGGCGAACAGGCGACGAAATGCATTCCCATTTTTGCACAGCCGACCATCAGAGAATTACCCATGTTGTACCGTGCGTCGCCCATATAAACCAATTTTATCCCTTTCAGAGAACCGAAATGTTCGCGGATGGTGAGAAAATCGGCAAGGATCTGTGTGGGATGGAATTCATTGGTCAATCCGTTCCAGACCGGAATTCCTGAATACTTATACAGATCCTCGACAATATTCTGGCCGTAACCGCGATACTCGATTCCATCGAACATCCGTCCCAGTACACGGGCGGTATCGGCAATACTTTCCTTTTTGCCGATCTGGCTTCCGGAGGGATCCAGATAGGTACAGTGCATACCCAGATCATGCGCGGCGACCTCAAAGGCGCAGCGGGTCCGGGTTGAAGTTTTTTCAAAAATCAGCGCGATGTTTTTACCCGAACAGACCGTGTGGGGGATACCGGCCTTCTTTTGAGCTTTCAATTCGGCAGCCAGATCCAGCAGTCCGGTGATCTCATCAGGCGTCAAATCCAAAAGCTTCAGAAAACAGTTCTGTTTCAGATGAAACATGCTGTATCACATCCTTTCTCATAATATACATATAATATTGTATAATTATGCAAAAGTCAAGATGTTTGTCAGAGATTGAAGATTCCGGAAGGAAGAACAGTCCGATCTTACGGACAAATGTCATATGTCATAAGACAAAATATTTACGCAGCAATGACAAAAAGATTGCGCGAATAATTGACAAAGACAAATATATTGCACTATAATATCTGAGAAGGGGGCGCTGACAATGGGAAATGTGAATTCTGCCGAAATGAAAAATGAAGCTGGAAAAGCTTACGGCGATCTGATTCGTGAATATCGGATGAAAGCCGGGATGAGTCAATTGCAGCTCGGTCTTCTGGCAGGGGTCAAGAAAAATGCTGTCGGAGCATGGGAAGCGGGCCGAAGCCGCCCGGATGTAGCCAGCGTTCCTGTCCTGTGCCGCGCGCTGGGACTTCCGATCAGCGAATTTTTCGGTATTACAGGGGAAGGAATTGCCAATGAAAAATCCGGCCGGGCCGAAATCCCTGAACTGGAGAAGCGCTATCGCCGATTGGATGACAATAATCGCAAGGTGATCCTGTGCGAAATGGACGCGCTTTATGAAATGCAGAAAAAAGAAGCCGAATACCCGCCCAGAAAAAAACTTGTCAGGCTGTTCCGAAACGACCTGAGCGCGGCCGCCGGTTACAGTTACGATATCGGCGAATCAACCGGAGAAATGGTCTGGCTGGTTGCTGACCCTTTGATCGAAATGGCTGATGAAATCATTCATGTCAGCGGTGACAGTATGGAACCGACCTTTTATGACGGTGATCAGGTTCTTGTACAGCATATGTCACGGGTCAAGATCGGCGAAATCGGAATCTTTGTGAACGGTAATACCGGATATATCAAAGAATATCGCAAAGAGGGGCTTTTCAGCCACAACCCGGCTTATCCGATCATGAAATTCAGCGATGATGACGATGTACGCTGTATCGGGCGTGTACTGGGCGTCCTTCGCAGAGATCAATATGCCACAGAGAACGAGATAGCCGCATGGCTCAAGTAAGGAGGAAGTCTTTCATGGAAAGAGGAGCTCCACGCAATTTGAAGACCCGTGAAACCATTATTGTGTTCATGAATGCCTTTTTTACGAAATACGGCCGTCATCCTTCCGTACGTGAAATCAGCGCTGCCGCGGGTTTATCTTCCACATCCACAACAGCCGGCTATCTGAACCGGATGGTAGGAGAAGGATTGCTTGGAAAAAACGAAGGGCAGAGCAGATTTTATTTTGTCCTTCCGGAGAAGCGAAAGAATGTTGTGTAATCAACGCCGGATCAGGTATATAAAGGCTGTGAAAAGGGATGGAGGATTCCCGGATTTCACAGCTTTTTTTAGCGATCATTTGGCTTTTGCAGAAAAGTCTGCTGTTTCTGCCGAATTCATTCATATTATCATCCGGTTATCATCCGGGAACCCGATTATTGATTGTCATGCTTCTCAATGTTAATCTATATTATGAACAGTCCGGAAACAACATACGAATGAGCTGACTGTCATAAATGAGCGATAAAGGCGTATTACAACGAAAATTGATGCGGAGATCCTGTTATGACGATTAAAGAGATCGCGGAAGCACTGAATGTTTCTACTGCTACAGTATCCAATGTTATTCATGGACATCTTAAAAAAATGTCTCCGGAAACGGCAGAAATTATACGCAAAAAGCTGGAGGAATATCAGTATATTCCAACATGGGTGCGCGAATGCTGGCACAGGGGGAAAGTTCAATTATCGGCGTGATTACCAATTACCCGAACAGAGAAGAAAAGTATGCTTTGCAGGATCCCTTTGTAAGTCAGATGGTCGGCGCTTTGGAAAATGCTATCCGTACAGAAGGATATTATATGATGCTGCATGCGGCACAAAACGCTAACGACATCCACCGGATAGCCCGGACATGGAACGCGGACGGATTGATCGTCATGGGCTTGCAGGCCAATCAATGCCGTGAACTTGTCAGCGTGTCCAGGGAACCTATTATGTTCATTGATTGTTACTTTGATGAGGGAGAACAATATAACAACATCGGTTTGAATGACCGGCACGGAATGTATCAACTGACGCGATACCTGTTGAAGCAAGGGCACCGGAACATGCTTTTCATCGGTGATCAGCCAACTTTGTGGGGCGTTGATGCAAAGAGACTGCAGGGACATATTGACGCGCTCGGAGAAGCCGGGATTGAATGGAATCGTCAGCGGTATTTCATGATTTCCAAGGACCGGAAGCTCAGAGAGCATGATCTGAAAGTTTTAACACAGCGAATAGGTATTGAGAATGAAACCGTATGGGTTTTCATCTCGGATTATTACGCTGTTGAAGCTATAGATTATCTGACTGACCATGGTTATACCGTTCCGGACGATATATCTGTTACCGGATTCGACGATAACATTCTGGCACATGTGATCCGTCCCAGACTGACCACTGTGCATCAGGATGTGACGAAAAAAGCGGAAGCTGCTGTCAAAGCTATGATCGACATTCTTCGTGGACAACAGAAGCAACCGGTCAATATTGTTCAGAATACCAGAACAGTACATGGTAAAAGCATTCAAATATTAATTGATAAAAAGTAAACAGACACGCCCAAAGGTTATGCGCATAACATATTGTGAAATAAGGATTGCGATGATATTCTTTCGCTATCGGAGAGAATATCATCGCTTTTGTTTTTTAAGGAGTTGCCGCATGAAAATTGAGACCGACAGAGTGATTTATCATCCCGGTGATCAGGTGCGCTGTCATGTGGACATTGAATATCAGAACAGCATGATTCAAATGAGTCTGTATCAGACGGAAAAGAAGATCATTGAGCAACAGGCAGCTGTCCGGGATCATCTGTTCCATGACCTCACAGCTGTTTTTGTTACAAAACTCTGGGCTCGGGTGTTTCCGTAACTGATTTCGGATGAATGTGCATCATTGACTCAGCGTCCTGCCACGAGACATAGTAGCCTGCGCCGTGCGAACAGAATACACTTCCTGCGGGGTTTTCCCTGTCTGCGTCTGATGAATAGCCTATTTCCCGGATGATCTTTTCGGATTCACAGCAATCGTCATAACCGTCTGACTCCAGCTGAACGTCCCCTTTGCCATGTGTAAGCGTACGCAGATAAACAGGCCAGGACATCATGGAACGGACAGGGCAGCGTCCGCTGATCCTGACGGAGTCGCCGAGCGTTTCGGTACAGTCGCTGGTCGCTCCGAGAGATGTCAGTTCTGTTATGACTTTTCCCTGCAGATTCAACGGAACTGTAACAGAATAACGGTAAAACGGTTCCAGCAGACGGCTGTCCGCTTTCATGAGAGCGTGACGGACCGCCCGATAAACCGCTTCCCGAAAGTCTCCGCCCTCGGTGTGCTTCAGATGATCACGACCGGCTAAAAGCACAACGCGGACATCCGTCAGAGGAGAGCCGGTCAGAACCCCTTTGTGCTGCTTTTCAAAAATGTGAGTTCTGATCAGACGCTGCCAATTGAGACTTAAGTCGTCCTCATGGCAACGGCTTTCAAAGGAGATCCCGCTGCCGCGAGGCGCCTCTTCCAGCCGAAGACGGACCTCGGCATAGTGACGGAGCGGTTCATAATGACCGCAGCCGATACTGCAGCCATGAATCGTTTCGCGATATAATACCTTAGGCGGATGGAAACGGACGGAGAGACGAAAGCGGTTCTGCAGAAGCTGAGCAAGAACTTCAGTCTGGACCGTCCCCATGACACGTACCAGCGGCTGACGGTGAACCGGATCCCATTCAACAGCCAGAGAAGGTTCTTCCTCTGACAGGATCCGAAGCTTATCAAACAGAATCTCAGGGAATGTACCGTCCGAAGATTCTACGGCTGTCAGTAAAACAGCTTCCGGAACAGACTCATCGGAAGAAATCAAACCGTCTGCAGAGATGGAATCCATGCAGTTTATTCCGGTAAGTCCGGTCGCACCAATAATATCCCCCGGCAGAGCTTGCGGCACGGTGGAGTAATTTTCTCCGCGATAACGGCGGAGCTGATAGATTTTCTGTACATTTTCACCCACGGGAACAGAAAGACGCGGCGTGAATGTTCCCTGAAGAACACGAAGATAACTGACACGGGTCCCGTCAGACTCGATCCGAACCTGCCAGATCCGTGCCAGCGGCGACCGGATATCCAGACTGGCCCATTTTCCGGAAAGAAGCCGGCTTACCCGAAGAAGCACTTCTTCCAACTGATCCAGACCGTCTCCCTGTAAAGCGGCGCCGGTCAGAACCGGAAAAGCCTTCCGCTCCGCCGTCAGACGGCATAAAACATTCCAGGCATCCTGTTGTGTCGCATGATTTTCCAGATAGCGTTCACAGAAGCCGTCGTCCAAAGAAGCCAACGATTCCAGATCTATCCCGTCGGAAGAAACAGAAACCAATCCGGAGGTTATTGAAGCGGAAACAGCAGAGAATGTGTGAACCCGGTTGAAGGAAATGAGGTCGCATTTATTCAGGAAGAATATTGCGGGAATCTTATATTTCTCTGTCAGTGAAAACAGGGTGCGTATGTGTCCTGGCAGAGGACTTCCGCCATCGATCAACAAAACGGCAATGTCGAGCACTGGAAGGCAGCGGACTGTTTCAGCCACAAAATCCACATGACCGGGGGTGTCTATCAGGGTAAACGGATCGCTGCCAATGTTGAAATCGGAAACCCCTGAAAAGATCGTGATTCCGCGACTCTGTTCCACCGGATCATGATCGAGCAGGGTATTGCCGTTATCAACCCGGCCCGGTTTACGTAAAACGCCGGCACGGAAGAGCAGCTGCTCGCACAATGTCGTTTTTCCGGCATCCACGTGGGCCAGTATGCCAACAGTTGTTGTCACGGAAGCGTCCTCCGAATTCAGGCTTTTTTCGTGAATTGATGGGAACAACGTGCGCACGTAATCTGTTTTTCTCCGCAACCGCGTTTGAGACGCAACAGCGTTTTGCATTGCGGACATTTGAAATACATATATTCCTTGCGGTTTTTGCAACGTTTGATGAACTGACTGAACTTTGTTTTCCAGTTGGACGTCAAATCGATGTATTTTCTGTTTTCACGGGCACGTGCCTCCTGATTGCGGGAAAACATACGAAACAGGGTGAGAATATAAAGGACCAGCCCGAGAAAAGACAGAAAACCTAAACCGGTAAATGAGCTCAGCAACGAGAGAATCAGACCTGTGATCAAGGTAAACATTCCAAGGTTGTCAGCACCGTGACGGCCTTGCATAAAATTTGCCAGTCTGAGTTTAAGCTTTTGCCAGAAAGTCATGATTTTTACTCCTTTTTCAACAGAACATTCCATAGCGGCCGCAACCGCCAAGACAACAATTCAGCAACACATTAACAGCGCAACAGGTAAGACAGGGATTGGCGCAAATCATCGATTTGAAATCATATCCGCCGCCGGTCTGCGTTTGCCGGTAGCTTTGCCTTCCTGATTCGATGGTTGAGAGCAATTCCTGGTATTCCGCGTCTCCGGGAGCCTGACGGACAGCTTCCCGGGCGTGATCCAGCGCCGAGATCTGATTGCCAAGTTCGTAATCCGCACGGGCGTATAGCGCGTGCCAGTCTGCTCCGTGACGGGGGATACGGTTCAACAGATTGATCGCTTCATTGAAGCGACGGGCCAGAACATGCTGGCCTACAGTTTCAAGTTCCGGGTCCGCGTACCGACGCTGCTGATACTGGGAGGAACGTGGTCCGTTGCCGAATACTGAAGAGAAGGGATCAAATCCAAAGCCGAATCCGGAGAAAGGATTACCGTTGTTTTCCTGCGAGTAATTCTGATAACCGTATCCGTGCTGGTTTCCGGAATTGGAACCGTATCCGCCGCTGTTGCCGTATCCGCCGGAATAGCCTGACGAGTATCCGGATGAAGAATATCCGGATGAATATCCGGCAGATGAACCGCCGCCTTTCCGGATCCGGAGCGCTTCGGTGTAAGCTTCGTTGACTTCGCGCATTTTTGCTTCGGCAGCTTTATCACCTGGATTCAGATCCGGATGATATTTCTTTGCCAGATTTCGGTAAGCCTGTTTAATTTCGTCATCTGTGGCGTTGGGACTTACCCCCAATACCTTGTAAGGATCGTCAAGCATGGGCGTCCTCCTTTCGGCGATTCTGGCGGCTTCGATGTCCACTGCGGACAGTCAGCTGCTCGCCTCCGCCTCCGCATTTGCCAGCGACGTC